>CAZOLK010000005.1:0-54788 GCA_964580325.1 uncultured Verrucomicrobiota bacterium
GATCACAGCGCCCGCGGCCCACGCGCGCAGCCGCGGCATCTGCCATAAGCCGCTGGCGGGAATGGCACCCAGCGCCTGCGCGCCTTCATCGACCGTGCGCACGGCAAACAAGCGCTCATTTTCGCTCAGGCACTGCTTCTCGAACTGGCAAGCGTTAATCAGCACATTGCCGCTCACGCCATAGGCCTGCTCCAGGGCCACGGCCGTACGTTCGGCGCGGCCACGGCGTACGGCTGGAACCAGGATACGCAACAACAGGCCGCCCGCCGTCAACAGGGCCGCGGCCACGGCCAGTGGAAAACGCAGGCCCGCGGGCAGGTGCAGCAGGTTATCGAACCAGCAGAGCGCCAGCCAGCCTCCCAGGCAGGTGGCCAGCCACCAGCAAACGCCCAGCGCGACATGGGCCCATTTCATGGCAGCGCCAGCGTGGTTGAGTTGGGCGTGGATCTTCATCGCATCACTCCTTACCTGCTTGCACCGGCAACAGTTTGGCAGCCAGGTCCGGAGAAACGACCACGGGCGGTACTGTTTCGTTTTTGGCCAGGATCCCGCGGAAAAAATAGCCGCGGCCAGCGACCATGAGCCGGTTCTCGTCGCCTTCCTTCCAACGCCAGATTCCCAGGCGCCAGGGTTGCGAGCGTTTGGCGCCAAATGTGGTCTGACCGGCGCGGGTCAACATGAGCAGCGAATAGACGTCCTTTGTTTTGGAATCGCGCCAGACGCCCAGCAAGGCGCGCTCGTCAAAAAAATCGCTGACATGCTTCAACTTCTCGTGCACCAGCTTTTCCAGGGCTTGCTGGTCATCGCCCTCAAACGCGGGCCAGGCCACGGTCAAGGTCGGGCCAGCTTCGGCAGGCACTGCATGGATGGCCAGAAAAAGCGTGGAGCCCAAGTCCGAGGGCATATGGAATGCCTTGACATCCGCCTTTTTTTCGCGGCTCCGGCAGGCCTCGAGCCGAACCAGGGCGCCATGGGTCAACGCTACGATTTCCTTGACGCGCCCCAACTCGGCAGGCGGTTCCAACATGCAGCCGCCCTCGACTGCCTGCCCGACCTGGTCGAGGGTGATGCGCACGGGATAAACCAGGTCCTCGAAAGTCTCTCCCTCCTTGCCGTGCAATTTTGAGCGCAACACAGCTTTATGGGTTTTGTTGGACGTCTGCACATAAACGACCGTGGTATATAGATGCCCTTCCACGGTTTCGCCACCGGCGAGTACAGCCGTGGCGCGAATATGGCAGGTGGGATAAGGTTTGCCGAATTTCTCCTTGCGCGTCTGGCCGGCCACGGGAAAACGCCAACGCTGCTCCATCTTCTCCTCGACCGGCGCAAAGCGCAACTCGCGCAGCGCATCCAGTGTAAAGGTGTGCAAATTCTTCTTATCGCCATGCAACTTGAACGCGGCGCCGTGCGAAAGCGCCAACACGCCGCTCAACGTCCCGCCGTCGGAAAACTGGACCATGCCCTGACGCACCGGCTCTGCGGCCCGCGCACCAACCCAGACCAGGATCAGCATGAGATGCATCCAGAACCTTTTCATACTATTTACCAGATTTTATATCGGTGATGAATTGCCGTGACGGATATTTGCCGTAGAGCACCCGGTCCGAGTTATCGCAGATTTTATCGGCAATGAACACGCACTCGGGATAAACCTTTGGGTCAAAAGCCACATCGCTTGGCTTGGTGGCACCGAACGCGTCAGGACTGTTCTGATTGAATTCGAAAAGCTCCGTGGTGCTCCGGCCGCAATGGGTTTTGCCGATATTCGCGGTGCGATAGCCTGCATCACGCAACAGCGGCGGAAAACAAACTTGCTGCTCGAACATCCGGTGACCATTGCTCCAAACGCCATGCTTGGGAATGTAGCGGCTGGTCATCATCGAGGCACGGCTGGGCTGGCAGAGCGGATAATTGCAGTACGACCGGGTGAACGTCACGCCACGAGCCGCCAAGCGGTCGAGGTTGGGCGTCTTGAGCGCTGGGTGGCGCCCCATGAAGCCGAGCATATCGCCGCGCCACTGATCAGCCATCAACCACAAAACATTAGGCCGCTCATCATAATGACGGCGCAAACTTTTGGGTGCTTGCAAGGTTCGGTCGACGCCCGGCGGATGCTGTTGTTGGCTCATGCTTCAATCCTGTTCGATGATGGCGTAAAAGACATTCGGATAGCTCCGAATTTTGTCGTATAAACGCAACATGGTATCACGATAGGCAAAAGTCCATACCATACGGTTGACGCGTTCGCCCACATCGGCATACAGAGCGACGGTAAATGCGATCTTGAACGCTTTGACATTATTGGATAGCGGGCTGTCCAGAATTTTATCGATTTCATAGCGCAGCACTTCCTCAATCCGCGACTCGGAGGAAAGGAACTTTTCGATGCTTTTCCAATGCTTGGCCCGTTTGCGCAGAAGCGATTGGGGTGGATTGGTATAGCGGTGCAGCTTGCGGATTTCTTTTACAATGGCGCACCGGTCCTTGATCTGCGGGTCATTTACATAGCGTTTGACAAAAAGGTTGTACTGACGCTCCCACTCGCGGTGCTCTCTTTCCGAAGAAACAAGTTCGATCTCCCTCAGCCGGCGAATGATATGATCGATGTACAAAGCACCCATACGGCTGGTCAACAGCGCCTTGACCAGCATGATCTGCTCGTTCGACCACTGACGATGTTTGCCAATGGTATCGAGCTTTTCCGGTACGCGTACTATACGCTTCCAATAGCGGAGGTTAAAACCGGGTCGCTTCTTACTGATGAAGTTAATTCGTTGTAATTCGCGCTGATACCCGCTTTTCCTGTACAGATGCGTTATCGGATCAGGTAATAAAGGTTCTATTTCCATGAAACTCAAATTAATGCAATCAACATCTTATAGCAATACTCTACACTCACAAAAAAGCAAGACTTCATGGGCGAAAATTTTTGTTTCCGATGAACTCGATGTTGATTAAACAGCTATTTGTGGTTATATTTAACGAAAATCATGTGAGAACTTTTTAATTATTGAAAGGTAACGCAAAATGCCCATGCAAGCAGCTATGGGTGCACTTTGCCAATGCATGTTTGGCACCGCGCCCTGCACCATGATCGCTCTACCCACGGGGTTGGTCTTTACGACAACACCGGCAGCCAATATTATGACCAGCGTACCGCTGTTGAACCTGCCAACCTTCGGCACCTGCTCGAATCCGGCCAATCCCACAGTGGCTTCGGCTACAGCCGCAGCCAGCGGCGTGCTGACGCCCATGCCCTGCATCCCGGCCACGGGTACGCCCTGGTTTCCCGGCTGCATCACCGTGCTGGAAGGCGGCATGCCGGGATTGAATGACTGTTCCAAATGCATGTGCTCCTACGGCGGCATGGTCTCGATATCCTTTGCCGGACAAGTGCTGGTCAATGCAACCTGAGCGGTTTTGAAACAGGCACCTTATCCCTACCAGCAACATGCCTGTCCGCGCTGCGCCCAGGTGTTTAACATGGACGAAAGCCTCGAGGGCGTGCTGGTTACCTGCCCGGAATGCGGTTGGAAATTCAAAGTGCCTTCACGTTTTGTCCCCAAATACACACCCAAACCGCCTTCACGCAAACCAAGCTTTGCTGGCCTGGGCTATCTGCTGCAAGCCTTGGGCCTGTTTCTCTGCTTTCAACTGCACGTCATCACCATTCTGGCCGGCATTGCCATGCTGTTTGCCGGAACAAAACTGATCATGGGGGAAAAGAGAAGAACGAACGACTGAACGAAACTCGTCCGCATGTCCAATCCCACGGAAATCACTTTCCTTTCGCATTCAGCCAAAGGCGCCCATCTCGTCCAAAACTTGCTTCAAGTCATTGATGTCCACGGTCATATGCAAGGATCTGTCCACGGATTGCTCATAGAGCGGCTCCAGGAAAATCTGCTTCCAGTCACGACATTTTGCGGTCAATTCAACGTACCTGTCCGCAAGTACACATGCATCTTCAAGAACTTCCCCGAGATCCTTGACCATACGCCGAACCAGCGCCTCTCTCTGAATCAACAAGGCCTGGACATCGGCCGGAAGTTCCTCCAGTCGTGGATGTAAAGCTTCATTGATCTCCTTCATCATTCGAGCGTATGACGTATAACGATTATCAGCCTTCATCATGCTCCTTATTCATTCCACTTCCGCAGAATATAACGCCTGTTCGCGGACAAGTCCAGCGGATTGCGAAGAATTGCGGAGTTACGAAACCGCTCTTACGACCAGGCAGGATGAAATGAAAGGGATGACATCGTCGAAGATCGCGACAAGGATCGGGATGAAGAATATGGGATCGACGAAAACCGAAACGAATATGGGAATGAAGATCGGGGGGAATAAACGGGAGTCGCAGCAGTCACTTCAAGTTACTTCGTTGCGGATTGCCCCAACAAAATCAGATTGCGTATTGCGACACCCGACATCCGACACACTCGACACCCGCCCCTCACCACCCGCCATGGCATTCGTGTTGCTAAGGAAAATCCATAGGCTATTTTATCAACAAAAAGTGAAGGGCACGACAAAACAATGATGAATGTCAATGGGAACGATCAATCGGCGGCCACGCTGCTGCACCAATCGCGGGATATGTACCAGGCCATACAACAGAAAGGATATTCGCTGGTCAGAAACGGAGGGCGCGACAAAACCAATAAACAGGAAGAAAAAAGCCATGATGAAGAAGTTCCCGCGTTTCCCAGGGACGGCATTGGACAGATTATCGACATCCAGGTCTGACCCGGATTGAAAAACTTAGAAGCTTTAATGCAACAAGCGAATAATCTACAGAAGAGAAGCGCTGGAACTTGGGTGTAGCGAGGCATAGGAAGGCAATTCCACCCGTTATAATCTCCAGCGCTTATTCTTTTCCGCTCTAAGTGCCCTCATAAAAAAAACATACCATTTCGAGGGCCAACGATCCATCCAGCGGCGTTGCTAAAAATCGAAATATTCCAATATTTCTGCGTTTTTGCGCCTTGCTGGGCTGGGCAACTTGGCTCCACATAAGGTCATGTTATTTTCCCGTGAACCCTAAGGAAGCTTGGCGCCAGTCCTATAAATTCTATATGTACCAACGTTGGTCACAGTCAACTGTACCGCGGACCCATCAAATTTTCCTGGGACATTTAGACCATAGGGAATCCAGTTTGCGTTCAAAAGATTTGTGGTCCACCATACATCGTACAGGCTGGTATTGGTGGACGGTGGACCGAATGTCATGATAAGTGTCTGCCCAACAGAAAGCTGCGCATTGGTTATCACATCGACCGGCACACTGTTGGAAAAGACTGGCGATGTACCCAGCGTATACTCATCCAGGTTGGAGTAGCCGTCGCCATCGCTATTCAGCGAAGCCTGCATATTGGTTTCGTTGCCGAAATACCTGCTCTCCCACCAATTGGGCATGCCATCCCCATCGCTGTCTTCCGCCGCCCCTTGGCCCAGGGTTTGTACCATTTGCGTATTCGAATGCTTGCTGACAAAGATCGCATTGGTCGCCCTGACCCGGTAATAATACACCATCGCCGGGGTCAAGCCAGTGACCACCATGCTGGTAACATCGCCCACAGCCCGCCCCATGTAACCACCGACAAATTCATTGGGGTAGTCGGAATTGTGCGTTTTGGGCGAGGCTTGACTGCCGGGTAAAGCCGACCACTCGCCGAAATCTGAATCCTGTGAGGCCTGGGTCACATCTGGATTGCGGTTCAAAGATTTATTCTGAAAGCTATTGGTAACAACAAGCAGGCAATCCACGCATTGCGTCGAAGCGTTGTAAAGCATCGCGCCCTCCGGACCGAATTGCGGCAACCCGTCCCAGGCGGACAATGGCGTAATAAACCATGTTGTCGTGAAGTCGGCATTGGTGTTGTCGGGATGTCCGCAAATCACGGATTCACCGGCTCCAAGCTGACCGGACAGGGTCCATTGCGTATTGCTATAGCCGCCGCCAATGGCCTTCACGCTCCAACCATCAAGCGATACAGGGCTTTCACTGAGATTATACACCTCGATATAGCGATCGTAACTACTCGATATTGGAGCCAGTTCCGACAAAATTACGCCCTGCCCTGCCCCTCCGCCTTCACTGCCGCGAAAAGAACTGTCGCGAGCAACATCCAGAAGATAGCCGGCAGCATAGCCGACATCCTGCCAGTTGGCCCGGAATGAATTCGAAGCAATGGCATCGGCGGCATACGCCACTGGCACTGAAAAGACCGCGCCAGTGCCGGCTACCATGAAATCGAACGTGTAAATGGTGGGGTCGTTGTTGAACAGAGAGATCGTGGCCATACGCTCGCCGGTCAGACGCGGATCAAACCCGATAACCAGGTTGGACGCGGTCATGGGCGCAACATGCGACGGCACGGACTCCACCGAGAAATCGGCGGCGTGCTCGCCTGCGATATGGATGCCGGAAATGCTGAGCATATCGTCGCCAAAATTGGTGATCGCCAGTGTACGTGTGGAGAGGCCGGAATCCAGGTCATATGCGCCGAACTGGGTGCCGCGCGCCAGGTCCGGGGCCACATCCCCGTTCGGGATTTCGACGCCATTGACGCCGAGCACGTGCATCCGCGGTTGCCGTCTGAGCGTACGCACAGCCTGTGTATTGGAATTACCACTATACAGGCTGCCGCTATACGCACGCACCCGGTAATAGTATAGCGAGTTCTCGATCAAGCCGGTCACCATCTGGCTGGTGCTGTTGACCAGTAGATTGGAATACCCCGGCAGCATGGACAGAATCAAACCGCCCGCCTGGTCGATGCTCAAATCGTCCAGCCAGAGCTTCATGTCCTGTGCCAACGAGTATTTATAATACAAGCCCATGTGCGCCGTGGTAGTGTGATTCGTATCCGTAGCCGTACCTTGGGTGGCAAGATTGTCAAAACCACCGTCGGCATCGATACGCAACGTCCATTCGCCGTTGGCGTTACGCATGACTTCAAAACCTGCCGCCCGGGACGTGCCAACAAGGCCTTCCCAGTTCAAACCGGAATCAATGAGCACCGTGGCAAAACCGGCATTGATCTCGTACAGTTTAACAGTGTCATCGGATTCATAGAAATTAACGCCTACGGCATACCCCTTGGCACTGCCGCCGCGGCCCATTTGCGCGGCAGGCTGATCGGCCATCAGGTAGAACGTCCAGTTATTGTTGCCTGAAGGAGCATAGCCATGGCGAACCTGGAAACGCCATATAACAGTCTGACCCAGATTCAAACCGGTCAGCGGCCTGGATACAGTGTCCGTTGAGGCATTGGTGCTGTTGTAAATATGATGCAGCGAATAGGATCCGTTGATGGGGCTATCCGTGGAGGCGGCCCAGCGTCCCGGCGTGCTCTGCTCCCAGAGCGAAATGCTGCCGTTTTCAAAATCGTTGCTCATGAAGGAAGTTATACCGGCCGGCGTACCGAATTGCTGGTGGTCCGAAACATCCAGCCGGTAACTCACGGCCCCCGGCACGTTGCTCCAGTTGGCGGTAAAACCGGAAGCCGTCACCGGATCGGCGGGCAGCGCAACCGGCACGCCAAAACTGACTGTAATGTAATCGGTTTTGATCTCTGTATCTTCAGCAGAAAGCTGATCGCGAACATACAGACTCACGGTATAAACTCCGGAAGTGGCGTAGACATGCTGAGGGCTGACACTCGTGCTCGTGGAACCGTCGCCGAAGGTATAGGTATGCTGGTATGGCGCCTGGCCGCCCGAAGTCAGATCCGTGAACTGCACGGTCAACGGCGCTGGACCACTGCTCGCATCAACACTGAAATTCGCATTCAGCGAAGGTGTGCCAAAGCTCTGACCCGCATTGATGCTGCCGTGCGAAGCAATGTTAGTGGCCCAAATGAAATTGTTATAAGTCGCTCCAGTTCCCACCAGTTGCAACGATTGCCCTACAGCCACGGGAGGTTCCGAAGCTTCGATGTCCACCGAATCCATGCCCATGGCCGGCCCATCTGCAGCCGTGAAGCTGCCCTCATAACTCAGGAACTGAATTACGGAGGTTCCGTTCCACACCAGGGCGATGCCGTCGGGATCGCCATTTTGAAGGCCGGTGAAGTCAAACCAAACCGCGCCGTACCCACTGCCTTCATCATTGATCAAACCGGTAAGGCTGACACGGTTATATTCAGAGCCGTCATTTCCGTTATAGCCGATCAATTCGTAACTGCTCAAATCCGTGCCGGCCGTACCCGCAACTTCGACGCCTTCGTCTGCATCTCCGCCATCGTTATCGTAATGGAACTCATTGATCCACACTTCGCCAAAACAGAAACTGCCCGATAGAACAAGGGCAATCAACATGAACATAGAGCCATTCTTTTTCAAGGTACTTCTCCTCAACTAACACCATGCAATCTGATTTTAAATTATCAATTTTGAATTACCAAAACATTGTGAATGGCGAACACTACGCCAGCATTGTGCAGAGACCGTTTCCATTCTGTTAATAAATTGTTAAAAACTCTGTATGTAGTTGTTAATAACACGCTTTACAACCAATCCGGTAAGGTTATGTACAATGATCGACAACCTGTTAATAACTTGTGAGTAAATTGCCGGAACGGCATATCAACGTGCGCCAAAAATGTAATCAATGATCTTCATCGTGCTCGTAAACAGCATGTTGCATTAATACGACCAAGCTTGTCATCATACTTACACTGCTGTTGTCAAGTTGCCGTAAGCAGTCAATCCCTGTACCAGGCCTGGAACAGGCTGACAGCCCATGCCTTTAAGATCACGGGAGAAACAAGCACAATACCTTGACTATGAGCATGATACAAGCGCAGCGCGCTCATCCGAACATCCCCTGCGGCAAAGTCTTCGCGAAAACAGACTTGAACAACGCTGAAAACCTATAAATAATCGTGTTTCAATTGTACATCGAAGTTTCAAACGCGGGAGACTGAATCTTGGCATACAAAGCAACGACAACCAGACAATCCAAACCACGCAGCGGCATAGCCCTTGGCGGTATCGGCGCCGGGTGGTTCGAACTCCGGCAGGACGGTCAATTCTATGACTGGAATATCTTTAATAATAAACCCCTGTACCTGGGCGCACCTTTTGCCATGGACCATGATTCGCTCTTGTTTTTCGTGATCCGTTTTCAGGTTAAAGGGGAGCAACCCAGATTGCGTCTGCTCCAGATCGAAAACAAGTTGGGCGCCGCCGCCATTCGCGGTCATGAGCACTATTACATCTTTCCCTGGCTCTCGGGTGTAGACCAAATTGATTTTCACGCCACATTCCCGTTCGCCCACCTGACGTATACTGACCGCGATATGCCGCTTGCCGTTGAACTAGAGGCTTACACGCCGTTTATTCCACACGATGTCAAGAATTCCTCGTTGCCGGCAGCCATCTTCACTTTCAATGTGACATCGCAGTGCGACAAGCCGGTGGATGTGTTGCTGATGGCCTGCATGCGCAATGCTGTCGGTTACGATGTGGAAGACAAACTTTACGATCACAAGGTAGTTGACGGCAAAGGGTATCGCACGATTGAAATGACGTGTAAACGCTTGCCGCGCAAGCATACTTCGGCCGGCTCCATGGGCTTGACCTCACTGTCGGGCGCATCCACCTATTACCTTGGCTGGGAGCATCACCACCCCTACTACGAAATCGTTCTGCGCAATCGTAAGCTGCCCAATTTAGACGACACCCAGGGCCGCAATCCAAAAAATAAAACCACCGACAAGAGCCAGGCCATGTCGCATGCTTATTCAACCATCGCCATGTCCAGAAAACTCAACCAGTCCGGCCATACGTTGAAACACACGTTTGCCGCAACCTGGCATTTCCCTAACGCTTATGCTCAAGACCCAGGTCCCAGCACACGCGGAAACTGCCGGGCCGCGGAACATATCGAAGGCCACTATTACGACAATTTTTTCAAATCCTCGAGCGATGTCGCCGCCTATGTCGCCGACCATCACGAGACGCTATACGAAAAAACACGCCATTTCCGCGAAGCCTTTTAT
The DNA here is from genome assembly GCA_964580325.1 of uncultured Verrucomicrobiota bacterium. Classification (GTDB taxonomy): domain Bacteria; phylum Verrucomicrobiota; class Kiritimatiellia; order CAYTQP01; family CAZOLK01; genus CAZOLK01. The sequence goes on from CAZOLK010000005.1 coordinate 10,014, forward strand.
GACAGCAGCCTCGATGAATTCGTACTGGATCAGGTCAATTCCAACCTGAACACCTTTTTCACCAGCAGTTGGCTGACCAAGGCCGGGCATTTCGGCATCATCGAGGGATTGAACGCCTACCAAAGCTATGCCGGGCTGGCAACGACCGACGTGGCCATGTACGGCAGCGTTTCCTACGCCTCGCTGTTCCCGGAACTGGCCATGGATGTCATCCGTACGTACCAAAAATTCCAGCACCAACGAGGATCGGTGGCTCATTCCATTCCACGCAATTTCCGCGACATCGGCGACCGGGAATCCAATCCCAAGCGGTTGGATATGCCGGCGCAGTATGCTTTTATGGCTTTACGCGCCTTTTTCTGGTCCAGCGACAGAAAATACCTCAAGGAAATCTGGCCCTCGGTCACTAAAGCGCTGGACTATGTGCTGCGCGAACGGGACATGAACAACGACCTACTGCCTGACATGGAAGGCGTGATGTGCTCTTACGACAACTTCCCCATGTACGGCGTGGCGTCATACGTGGCCGGCCAGTGGCTGGCGGCTGTGCGCGCGGCCATGGAGGCCGCCCGAATCCTGGGCGACAACAAGACGCTGGCTGCCTACGGGCGCGTATTCGAACGCGGTTGCGCAACTTTTGAGCAAAAGCTCTGGAATGGCAAGTATTACCGTCTCTCCAACGACCTTGAAGGCCCGCACGGTGAAAAAGACGAAGGTTGTTTGACCGATCAGCTCATTGGCCAATGGGCGGCCCACCAGATCGGCATGGGTCATATCTTTTCCGAGGCTCGGGTCAAAAAAGCGCTGGACCATGTCATGAAGTCCAATTACGTGCCCGAATACGGCCTGCGTAACTGCCAGTGGCCGTGCGATCAGTACTTTCATGACGTGTCTGAAACGACATGGGTCGACCAGGCCAACACCTGCTGGACAGGCGTGGAACTGGGCTTTGCTTCGTTTCTCATTTACGAAGGCTTGCTCGAACACGGACTGGAAGTCATCCGCAACGTTGACGAGCGTTACCGGCATTGGGGCATCTACTGGGATCACCAGGAATTTGGCGGGCATTACTTCCGTCCCATGTCAGCCTGGGCCATTATCCATGCCGCGCTCGGATTATCGATCTGCGACCAGGTCTACACGTTTGCGCCTAAAATCCCGGGCGACGACATCAAGCTGTTCTTCGCTTTTCACGGCGGATACGGCCATTATATACGTCAAATCGAAGAGGATGGCGCCCGCATTATCCTGCGCGCCTTGTCCGGTGCATTGACCTTGCGCAAAATGATCACCACTATCGATGATCCGGAAAAAGTCACCTGCCTGACTATTGCCGGAGTGGAGGTCGAAGAAGAGGACTACGATGCCCAGGCCACGGACCACGGGATTGAAATCGAATTCGATCCAGCCGTGGTGATCGATGACGGGCAAGCTCTGGAAATCGTGATCTGCTAAAGGCTATTTCGGATTGCGGATTTGGGATTGGATTAGTAGCCATCCGATCCGTTTGCATGATCCCCTGTGGGGTTTGACTCCGCCACGGGGGAGACTCATGCAAATATACAAACTCCAGCGTGAAATCGTTAAACCATTCCCATTATGGCATAACACAGTTTGGCCGCGGTATAATCGGCTGCGTGAAAGCGGGGAATAGGCGCCAGTTCGACCACGTCAAACCCCAGGATATGGCGCTGCCGGGCGATCAGCTTCAACAAGTGCATGGCTTGCGTCCAGGTCAATCCTCCAGGTTCCGGCGTGCCGGTGGCCGGCATCAAACCGCAGTCCAAAGCATCCACGTCAAACGTGACATATACATCGCGCGGGAAACCTGGCGGCGGAAAGGTGTCTGGCAAGCCTTTCCCATGTAAATCCGCGGCATCAAGCATCTGGATGCCGGTTTTTCGGCGAAAACAATCCTCTTCATAGCTCAAGCAGCGAACACCCGCCTGGACAATGGGCAGGCCCAATTCATGGACGCGTCGCATAACGCAAGCGTGGCTCAAATGTGAGCCCTCATACGTGTCGCGCAAATCCGCATGAGCATCGAACTGAATCACGCCCACGGGACTGAGATGCCGGACAAATGCACGAAGAGCGCCCAAGGTAATGGTGTGCTCCCCTCCAAGCATCACGGGCAAGGCATGATGTTCCAGAATGCCGGAGACCGAGGCCGTGATCCTTTCCAGCACTTCTTCGCCGGTTCCCTGACAATCCAATGCCGGATGCGTGTAAAGGCCGCGATCAGCCGGCATGTTCCGGCCGTCAAACTTTTCCAACTGCTGCGATGCTTCCAGAATGGCGCGCGGGCCGAGTGCAGCGCCCGTGCCATAGGAAACCGTTTTTTCGTACGGTACAGGCAAAATATGAAAGAACGCCGCGTCAGCCGACGCCGGCGCTGACTCGGAAGCTAGAAAATCGGGACAGGTTTTATCCGTATTCATGTCATGCATCAACATTCAGGGCATGGACGAGTCGATTTCACGGGCGCTATCCGGGCAACCAGCGCTGCCGACGCACAATTGCCGTAAATATTCACCGCGGTCAAAATCGGGTCAATGATCGGATGGATGGCGGTGAGCAAGATAATGCTGACCACAACGGGCAAGCCAAAGGGTTCCAGCACAATGGCGATCATCGAAATCGCCGCCATACCGGGCGCGCTTGAAGCAGCCACACCCGCCAACAAAGCATAAAACGTGATGCCCAAGTAACCCAATCCGGACAAAGGCACATCGTAAAGCTGACACATAAATACAGCCATGAGCGCGAAACAGACGATGTTGCCATGCGGATTCAGATTAATGCCTAGGGGAATCACCAGGTCCATCGTTTCCTTCTCAAAGCGTAAATCCTTGTGCAATGCCTGAAGAGCAAAAGGCAATGCTGCGAAACTGCTGGATGCGCCAACGGCCACGAGCAATGCGCGTTTCATGGCCATAAACGATTGCAGGAATGGCATGCCGCAACGCAACCAGATTACAACGGCATAGATCAACAGCAACAAGAAACAAATCAGGTACATCAGCAGAATCAGCTTAAACAAGGCCATGAAAATGCCGGCACCGATCACGGATATCTGATCGGCAAACAGAAACATCAGGCCGAAGGGCAGCCCGTACATCATCCAACCCAGCAATTTCAACAGGGCTTCGTAAGAGGCGTCGGCAAAAGAAAGCACGATATCGCGGTCAGCGCTGGTCAACGTACCTAGGGCAATGCCGATCAACACGCAAAAAAAAAGGATCGGCAGGGTCTTACCCTCGCTGATCGCCTGGAACACGTTGCACGGGATCATTTCCATGACGAAATCGAAGCCATCTTTCATCCCACCTGAGGTGGACAAGGCCGAGGAAGACTGTTCGATTTCCATTTCCACAATCTCACGACCCAGCAATGCTTTTTGATCCTGGGTCAGATTGGCTCCGGGACGCCCAACCAATCCCGTCAGAGCACCGAGAAAACTGACGATCAACATGCCGAAAACAAAGACCATGACCAGGCGAGAAAGGTACGAATTGGCCTTGCCGGAACGCAGCAGATTGCCCACGCTGGAAACGACGGCAGCGATCATAATCGGCAGCACACACATCTGCAGCAGGCCAAGATAAATAGCGCCGGGCTTTTTCATGGCCGCGGCGAGCGGCTTATGCGCAATGCCAATGTATACGCCTGCCAGGATTCCAGCGATGACAACCAGTGGATGCAGTAGGAAAGCGCCACATATAGCTAAAAAAGAAAACTTCTGTTTCATTTCCCGTTCTCCTTGATTTCAGGCTTTTTGCTCCACGCGTCCGATTCGATATAAAATTCGTTCAATGCTTTGAGCCGGCCAGTGGCTTCCAGGGTTTCAAGGTGCAGATTCAACCAATAAAGCAAATGCGTATCGCGCCAATGCACGGCAATAGCGATTGGATCCTCCTTATCGTGCAGAATTTTGGGCTGGACATAAAGCATCTCCTGTGGATTGTTCTGCACCCAGTCGTTGATCGTGTAATCGTCGAAGATAGCGGCGTGAATTCTCCCCTTAACGACCTCCTGCACAGCCTGATCCCAATCGTCGTATTGCAGCAATTGAACCTTTGGATAATAACGTTGTGAAAATTCTACATAAGAACTCTGTTTGATGGTACCCAACAGCGTATCGGATGCCTGTAGCAATAGGTCAACATTACGATTAATATCTACACGAGAAGTTTTCAATCGATTAACTACTAATCCTTGATAGAATTTGAGGTAGGGTTTTGTGAATTGAACTTTCAAAGCTCTCTTCTGCGTGGCGCTCAAGCAAGACAGGCCGATATCGGCCTGACCTGCCGCCACGATATCGACGACTTGATCATAGGTGAGAGCGTTGCGCTGGAACTCCGGTTTCACGTTCAGCGCCTCGGCGATGCTACGGGCCAGATCGACATCAAACCCGTAAAAAAAGCCTTTTTCATCGTGCATGAACATGGGGGCGGAATCCTCATGCAGCATGGCAACCACAATACTCCCACGTTCGACGATCCGGCGCATATCCGTGGAAAGCGTCGCGGTATTCGTGATGAGATTTCCCGCAACAACCGGACTGACCAGGGTCAGTGCAACCCAGACGCCAATCCAGCTCGCGCCGCATATTTGTAATGCGTTGTGCCATTTTGCTTTCATAATGCCTTCCATGATGAGGTTATACAAATTCAGCCATCACTCTCTATATAAAGAACCTGTATCCGTAAAACCCGATCGTTATGCATAATTTTCTATATTTAATCAAAAAAAAGTTTGCATTAACCATTCAAATTTCTCTTAATACAACCAGATTGCTTGAAAACGCAAAACATTGAATATCCATCAGGATAAGGAGCATAATTATGGCAGATAAAAAAGAAAATGTAAAGACCGCGACTCCCGAAAGCGTTCCTCAAGAACGCATGGAAGCCAATAATATTATTAAAAACAACGTAATCGCATCCATGGGGCTGGGTATTGTACCCATCTTTTTGTTCGATTTCGCGGCGATCACAGCAGTACAAATCAGAATGTTGTACAAGATATGCAAATTGTACAACATACCGTTCGCCGAAGACCGCGTGCGCATCATTCTGGGTTCTCTGCTGGGCGGCGTCATGCCTATGGCATTCTCGCTTCCTCTGGCCAGCCTATTGAAGATCATCCCTGTCGTCGGCCCTATGTACGCAGCCGCGTCCATGCCCCTGATAGCCGGCGCTTCGACATACGCCATCGGACAGACGTTTGTCGTTCATTTCGAAAAGGGCGGCACCCTGTTCGATTTCAACGGCTCCAAGTTCAAAGAGTGCTTTAAAGAAAAGTTTGAAGAAGGCAAACAGGTCGTAACCGAAGCCCAGAAATCAACGACCAAGGCAACAGCTTAAACCAAAGCATGAGCTTTTTTTGTGGCATTCGCCAGCCGCAATGCTTTGACAGCAAGGGGCATCGCCCGGAAGTTCCGCGATGGTGCCCCTTTTGCTTACTTTTCAGCTTTTCATTTCAATACGCTTCTTTCATAATCAACATCCACTATGCAATTAGTTCAATTCCTAAGAAAAGAATCCACGGACTGCTGGCGCACCATTGCGATTATGGCAGTCATTTCAGGCATTGCCAACGGCGTGTTGTTGGCCGTAATCAATGCTGGCAGCACCGCTGCTTCTCAGGATGAAACCTCGATCCGCTATTTGGTCCTTTTCATTATCGCCATGGCTGTTTTCATCCTGGCAAAAAAACACGCCTTGACACGCTGCACCATTGTCGTGGAATACATGATCAAGCAAGTACGGCTGCGCATATCCGATAAGATCCGCCATTCGGAACTGTCCCTGGTGGAAAATCTTGGCCGCGGCGATCTGTACACCAAGCTGTCGCAAGATGCCAACACCATTTCACAATCCGCATTCATGATTATCAATGCCGCCCAGGAATCGATCATGCTGGTTTTCGCCGCCTTATATCTGGCTTGGCTGTCCAAAACCGCCTTCCTGATCATCGCCGCTTCCATTATCGCCGCCATCTTTATTTATATGCAGCACCGCAAGACGATCCTGGCCGATTACTGCGCCATGACCCAACGCGAAGCCTCCTTTCTGGATTCGCTGGGCCACATCATCGATGGCTTTAAGGAAATAAGGATCAACCGACGAAAAAACGACGCCCTCTTTGAAGCATTCAGCGATATTACCCATGAAACCATGGATCTGAAAATCAGGGTGAACCTGCGCTTTATCCTCGATGTCATGTTCTCGCAGGTCTTCTTTTATACGCTCATTGCGGTTATCATTTTTCTCTTGCCGCGCCTGATTCCGACCTACAGCGACGTGGTTGTTAAAGTGACGGCCAGCATTCTCTTCATCATCGGACCGCTTGAAATGATCGTCAACACATCACCCATGATCGCCCGTTCCAATGTGGCTCTGGAACAGATGTACAATCTGGAAGCACAACTGGATGCCAGCCTTGATCGTGTTTCCACAAAAGCAGCACGGGAACCGGTGCCTGATTTCAGCAATTTCCGCCAGATTCGGATGAAGGAAATCAGCTTCAGCTATCTTGCTCCCGATGGAACACCCACCTTTACCCTCGGCCCGCTAAACATCAGCATTGAACGCGGTGAAACCCTTTTTCTTCTCGGCGGCAATGGCAGCGGCAAGACCACCATGCTGAAACTGCTCTGCGGACTGTATCATGCCAAAGCCGGTTGCATTGAAATGGATGGTAAAACACTGGATGGCGACGATATGGCTGCCTATCGTGAATTGTTCTCCGTTATCTTCAGCGATTTTCACTTGTTTGACAGGCTCTATGGACTGGAAGAAACAGATCCGCGCAAAGTACGCGCCTTGATCCACGAAATGGAACTGGATGGAAAAACCCAGTATCTTGACGGCCGTTTCACCAACATCAACCTTTCCACTGGTCAGCGTAAGCGCTTGGCCATGATCGCGGCGCTGCTGGAGAACAAAAGCATCTGTATTTTCGATGAATGGGCCGCTGACCAAGACCCGCATTTCCGCGAAATCTTCTACCGGAAAATTTTGAAAAACTTGAAAACACAGGGCAAAACAATAATTGCAGTCACCCATGACGATCGCTACTGGTCATTGGCCGATCGTGTGATAAAACTGGATTTCGGCAAACCGGTAAAACAGACACCGGATACCGCTAAAGGATAGGATGCATGAAACTGTTCAATAAAAAAATAGGCATTCGTTTCAAGTACGGCTTGCGCAGCGTTATGCCGCATATCCTTATTTTCGTTCTGATTCTGCTTTTTTTCATCATCTATCTGGCGCCCTACATCTTCATCACCGTTCGCGCAGGTGAATCAGCCGTACTCTGGCGCCGCTTTTTTGGCGGCACTGAAACCGACAGGGTTTATGGCGAGGGATGGCACATGATCTGGCCCTGGGACAAGATGACCATTTACAACGTTCGCATTCAGGAGGTGCGACCGTCCATAGATGTGCTAACCAAGCGCGGTCTGAAAATAAATTTGCTCATTTCCATTCGCTATCATCCGGAACGCGATATTCTGGGCGTACTGCACCAGCGCGTAGGAACCAATTATGTCGATAAAATCGTGATTCCGGAAGTCGAATCCACGTTGCGTACCACCATCGGCACACTTGAAATCGACGAAGTTTACGGCACTAAGCGCACCATGCTGCATCAGATTCTCAACGAGGCTCTGGAACAAGTAACCCGCAGTTATGTCAAAATCGACGACGTCATCATTCGTAAAGTGGAACTGCCCGACTTCATCAAAAAGGCTATAGAAGCCAAACTCGAGCAAAAACAGTTGTCGGAAGCGTATGAATTCAAACTCGAACGGGAACGTAAAGAAGCCGAACGCAAGGAAATCGAAGCCAGCGGCTATGCCCGGTACAACCAGATCATCACCGTCTCACTCAACGATCAACTGCTGAAATGGCAGGGAATCCAGGCTACGCGCGAACTCGCTTCGTCAACCAATGCCAAGGTTGTGGTCATCGGTAACGGCCCCAAAGGGCTTCCTGTCATTCTCGGCGGACAATAAACGGATGAAACGTACATGATCCCACAGCATCTGATCGTGTCGATACCCCTTCTAGCGGCGATAATCACCGCCGCCTGGCTGCTCTATCTGGTCAGCCGTAATCTGATACGCAGCTTTGTTATCGCCACTTTGATCATCCTCTCGTTATACAGCTATTATCGTCGCAATACCGCCAAATACGAGTATTACAAAGAGCAGCGCCGGCAATACTGCCTGCGCGACCACGATGACATCAATATTGCGCTGGTCTGGCCCACCAACACCCCCTACCAGTTTATTGAGGGCGTAACACTTGCCGCGGCGCAATTGAACACCAATGGCGTGCTGAGCAAAAAAATCCGCCTGCACACATTCAGCCCGCCCGATGACGGAAATCCGCGAACATACTGGAAAATCGCACGCCAGATCGCCAGAAACCCAGCGTTTGTCGCTGTACTGGGTTATGATTCGTCAACAACAGCCATCGCCGCTTCGATCACATTCGATTACTATGGGATTTTATTTCTCACACCAGTGGCGACCAGTGAATCGTTGACCGAACACCGTTTCGATTACGTCCTGCGCATTATTCCTACCGATAATGAATACGCGGCCTGGATTAGCAGCGAAGTCATGTTTCGCGGCGCCACCAATGTCGCTTTGTTGCACGCACGCAACCATGCCTATGCCGTCAACCAGGCCGATGCTTTCCGTGTTGCATTGGTTAAAAACAATATTACTATTGTTTATGATCGTTCATATCTGAAACCTAATGACGATTTCCGTCTGATGATAGCTGAGTTGCGCGAGTTTTCATTTGACGCCATCATCATCGCCGATGTCACACCGCACGCTGCCAGACTGATCAAACAATTACGCGACCTGGGCATCTACAAACCCATCTATGGCGGTGACGGCCTCGATTCCGCCCCGGATCTAAACCAGGTGGCAGGTGCGGCAGCCAACGGAACCTACGTGGCCACCCTGTATTGCCAAGATGCCATAACCAACCTGCTGACGCATGAAGCCTTGATCGAGCATCGCGGACGCATCCCGCACGAAAACTTACTCAAACTGAAAAAATTCGTCCAGGATTTCCGCGCCAGGTTTGCCAGAGATCCTGATTTCTTTGCCGTCCAGGGCTTTGAATCCCTGACGATCCTGGCTCAGGCTTACGAAAGAACCGGCATCACCACACCGATCAGCGTCGGTAATACGCTCAAAGCCTATGACGAATGGTCGGGCCTTTATGGCAAATACAGTTTTTCCATGAACGGCAACGTGGAAAACAAACCGATTTTCACCAAAGTCATGACGAACGGTGTTTTCCGATTGATTCCAACAGCGGAGGATGTACCATGATCTATGTTTATTCGGCGATTGCTTATGTAATTATGAGTATTTTGGTTGCTTTCTGCGGGTCAAACCGCAAGTTCGGATATTGGGGTTATTTCTTTGCCTGCCTGAGTTTAACGCCGTTCATCGGCATCCTGTTGGTTCTGGCCTCTGATCCCATTAAGAAAAATTTCGTTAGCAAAGATGATTGAAGATGGAGGAGTGAGCACATGACAACTACCCACCCTGATCAAAACGGCCATGTCGGAAGCGAAGGCGTCCCGGATCCGGATTTGTCCCAATTGGAAGGGGAAACCCGCGAAGAACAGGCGCGACACCTGGTCAATAAATTCATGCTCGGTTCGCTGGCTGCCGGCCTGATGCCGTCTTTTATCGATGTAGCAGCCGTAACGGCAATGCAACTCAAAATGCTGCACTCCATGGGCAAGCTATACAACCTGCCTTTTTCCGAAAATGCCGTTCAATCGATTATCGCATCGCTGATTGGCGGCATCGGTGCGCGCAATATTGCCCGCGGCACATTTGGCTCCATAGTCAAGTTGATCCCGTTTGTCGGTCCTGTGGCCGGCGCCGCTACCATGCCCATGCTTTCAGCAGCTTCAACCTACGCCATAGGCACGCTGTTCGTTCAACATTTTGAATCTGGCGGCACATTCCTCGACTTCCAACCCACCAAGCTGAAGCAATACTATCGCGAACTCTTCAAAGATGGCCAGAGCATTGCCAGTGATCTGCAACAGGAAATCAAGAAGCGCAAACAGAAAAGCGAAGAAAAAACCGCTGACAAAAAAACACCAAACGAAACCGCTCCTGATAATCAGCAGGCATAGCAACAAGCGTCGGAACAACACAGGAAGAAAAACAAGCCGACGTAGACTCAAACCAAGCTACAGGACAAGATCAGAACGGATGAAGCTGTACTGTTTTCCTTTTGCCGGCGGCAATGCCAATTCGTACAAAGATTTGGCTTCCCATTTACCCAAGTCAATCGATTTCCACCCGCTGGAACCGCCCGGAAGGGGGCACCGCTTCGGTGAACCGCTATTGACGGCGTTACCCGCCATGGTCGATGATCTTTTTCCCAAACTGGATCTGACCAAACCTTATCTCTTTTTCGGCCACAGCATGGGCGCAACTCTGGCTTATCTTTTAACACGCCGCATCGCCGAAAAAAAGGGGCCTCTGCCCAAGCAACTGTTCGTTTCCGGTAGACAGGCGCCGCAATGCGCACCTGTCCGCGGCAAGGTCAAACATCGAATGCCCCATGATGAATTCGTCAGAATGCTGAGCGATCTTGGTGGATGTCCTCCACGTCTTCTACAAGATCGCGAACTGCTGGAGCTTATCGAACCTGTTCTGAGAGCCGATTTTAAAGCCGTTGAAACCTTTGTTTATGCGCCTTTCAGTACCCCTCTCGACTGCCCGGTTACTGTATTGCGTGGCGACTGCGACGACGAGCTAACCTGCGAGGACGTCCGGCCCTGGCAGAACGAAACACGTTATCCATTGCGTATGAAACTCTTTACAGGCAATCATTTCTTTATTTTCAATCACTGGCCGGCTATTGCCTCGCTCATAGCCGAACAACAATCACTTCACCAACAGGAAACGGACCGCGCAAAAGATATTCCACTGCGAGTTTAGGTTCTGAATACACATTTATCCAACCATGACATTCATGTCTGGCAGGCACCCTGCCTGCCGAATGATGCGTGCACTTCCTTATTGAAGCGTATTTGCAACCAGGAGGAACAGCGACGCGCAAACGCCTTCAAGGTTGAAACCTCGCGGACGCAATTTATCACAGCCCGGGTCTGGGTACGTGTGCTGCTCGCGCATTATCTCCAGATCCCCCCCCAAGCTGTGCGCTTTATCTATGACACCAACGGCAAACCCTCGATCAACACGCGACACGCGACACCCGACCCCCTGCCCGGACCTGTCATGTTCAATATATCCCACGCCGGGAATTGGATCTATATGGCGTTTGGTTTGGACGGCAAGATTGGTATAGATGTTGAAAACGAACGTACGTTGTCGGATATGCCTGGCATTGCCATGCGCTATTTTTCAGCTCGTGAATATGCCTGGTTTGCCCAACATGCGGAAGCAGAACGACAAAAAGCCTTTTTTACTATATGGACACGCAAGGAAGCCCTGGTAAAAGCCATTGGAAAAGGGATTGGGGCACCTTTGGACCGTTTCAGCGTCCCACTCGACAAACCATTGCCGGCCCTACTGACAGAATGCGACACCACGGTTTTCGGTCACGAGCAATGGACGATCTACGTATTGCAGGCACCTTCCGGCTATCAAGCCTCTCTGGCCCTGGACAGCGGCAGGTCCATGATAATCAGCCAAACTGAAGTCAACCGCCAGTGGTTGACCAATATGTAAATCGATCCGGCAGCAACAAGGGCAACCTGCGGCGGCGGCCCTTGTATATGCGTTCACTTTATCGTTCAACGATCTGCATCAGATTACCTTCGGGATCCGTGAAATTGCGGACGCGGCCACCACCCACAGCCTGGACAATCTCCCCTTTCCAGGGAAGACCACGCATCTGCAGCTCTTCAATAGCCTTGTCCAGATTTTTCACCCGAAAAGCAAGGTGCGCATATCCAGGAGCATGACTTCCACGCTCCTGACGAAGCGTGCCATCTTCTTTCATAACTTCCAGAAAGGAACCGTCCGCGGCTTCAAGCAACCAGACCTTGCCAGACTCCCCATCTTTTTTCTTATAATCAAGTGTCTGGCAATACCAGTCCGCCATGCCATCCACTTCATTTACCGCTACAGCCTGATGATCAATACCTGAAATAACCATGAGAAACTCCTTTTTATTTATTTATTCAGCAACTTGGTCATTATGAACCTATTAAATGTCTGTAAACATGTGAATAAAATTCTTCCAACACAAAAACACTTCTAGCTTGCGTCCCGCAACGAAGCCGCATGGGATGAATTGCCCCTCAATGGTGAAGTTATTTTTGCGCACACCCTTAGGACCCACAGAAAAACAACATGCCATTTTGAGGGCCAGCTATCTCATCCAGCGGCGTTGCAAAAACTCGAAATATTCTAATATTCCTGCGTTTTTGTGCCTTTGCTGGGCAGGGCAACTTGACTCCAAAAAATGTCATGTTATTTTCCCGTGAACCCTTAGCCCGTAAGTGTAGCGTTGAAACGCTGTAATCCCTTCATTCCCAACCTTTTGATAGCACCATGAGCTGCGTTGAAAGCTTTCTTGTCAATGGTGGCATTGAAAAAGTCGATGGCCCAGGCGGAATCAAGCAATTTTGAGCCGAACAATTCGCCATACAGCTTGTTGATCTTATTGTAATATGATTTGCCAAGATCTTTGTAGCCAATAGACATGCCCGATGAGCTGGCAAAAACGCCTTTACCCATCTTCGAGTGCGATTTCGGGTATTTCGAGTCATCGGGAGACATGTCAATGCTCTTTTTCTGGCCATAAGACATGCCAGAACCGCCGTGCATACCCATGGAGGGTGTATGGGTCCATGTCTGTGTATAGTCCAGATCCTGAATCATTCTCAGGTACATCAGCAGCTCGATTTCCTTGGCCAACTGTTTCTCGTTGACTTGCGAGGATTTTGGGGCTTTGGCGAATTTTGAAGAGGTCAACGTTGCAATCGCGGCATCGCGTTGAGCAGTGGTCAATTTTGAGTTGGCGAAAATATGACGGGCTGTATCCCGATACTTCAAAAAACACTCGCCAACGAACTGGACCAGACTGGTGAGAGCATCCGTTTCCGTGGTCCATTTCTGCGTGGAGGGGAAATTACCCCTGGTTTCCTCAAAAAGCTTCTTAGTTTTGCCTTCCAGGATTTTACCGCCAGCATCCCACAAACCGCCGACAATAAAGTTGGCCACTTTATTGGAAGAAACGAAATGAGCGGCTGCAAAAGCCTGGTTCATATTGTTTTTGCAGATCACATCCAAGGTTTTCGCCACAGCCACGGCTTTCCAGGTGGTTTGTGCAAAAACATGGGTAAGCACGCCGCCGGAGCAGATTGTCAAAGCCATCATGCACAATTCGGTTTTTTCGGCATCCAACTTTTTCTGCGCTTCGCCGGTTTCTTTGTAGTTGCTCAAGGCCTTGGCGAAAGCTCTTGCATATGGATAGGCATGATAGAGTTCCCACCGTGTTTTCATATCTACACTGTTGTCTAATACAGTAGTCAGTTCTGGCATTTTGTGCTCCTCCTCATTTTCAAACATTATTTTCACTGTTCATTTATTTGTAAACTTCACAATATCAGTTTTCCCCAATATGAAGTGACAGCAGAGCCTGGCTTCACAAACAAGACTCGCCCATCAGAAGATGGATCTTCACCCGCACCCCAGGGATTACATAATATTCAAAAATATCAATAATATAGCATCACAATATATCTATTCCTCACCACATTGAAATAGTACCACGCAGCAAGGGCGTTGTCAAAATCTTGTTTGAAATACATGAATGATTTTGCCTCTTCCGGCGATTGCATTGATAGTCGCCGAGAACATTGGCTTCAACTCGTTTATTAGCAATATGTTGCGGCTCATGACCAGAGTGTTTTATTCAGGTTCAGGATCGCACATCCTGAGGCGACCAGGCTTGGAAGTGTCAACATGGCGCAGAATAAGGCGGTGTGCTGGTATGTCCCGCCTTTATTTCTTAGCTGCTCCCATTTATTTGCCGGAAGACCCATGATTTTTCATGGCGTTCATGTATCAAAAACAGTTTTGTTCACTGATAGAACCTAACGGAGCAGAATATGCACCCGGTTTCAGGGACGAGAAGAATAAATGTTTTTGAACGGATGAGCTTGCATCCACGTCAACCATGCTGTAATTTCGGGCGTTTATCTGGATCGAGTGTTTGGGGAGCAGACAGAAACAATGCAATCAGAAATGGAGCATGCGACCATGAAAAGAAAAACGGTTGGGCAGAACTGGATTCATTTGACGTCCTCAACACCAAACGGCAATCTTTTGGTATTGCTATCGTGCACCGTGACACTATTGCTGCTAAAAGTCGGACCGGTTGTCCAAGCTTGCAGTGTACCTGTATTTCGCTATGCGCTGGAGCGCTGGCCAGCGGATCCGTATCGCATTGTGTTATTCCATCGCGGCGCACTCAACGAGGATCAGAAGAGACTGTTCGAATCCATCGAAAAAACCGACGACCCTTACGAATCCGTGCCGTTGTATAATCTAACCATCCAGGTTGACGATAAAGTACCAGAAAACTACACCAATCTATGGACCCACCTCGAAGCGGAAAAAACGGAATTGCCGCGGTTGGTGCTGCTCTACCCTGAATACTATGGCTATAACGTACCGGTCTGGGCTGGTGAATTCACGAAGAAGAATTTGGATCTGCTGATGAAGTCACCCAAGCGTGAAGAAATAGGCAAGCAATTAGCCTCCGGAACAACAGCGGTCTGGATCATGCTCTCCAGCGACGAACCTGAACGCGACAAACAAGCCAAAGCAAAATTGATCGAAGAACTGAACGTGGCTGAAAAGCAATTGGAACTGCCTCATGAGCTGGACCCCGAAGATTCCACCTACGATATGTCGATGAACGACGACATTGAACTCAAAATCAGTTTTTCCGTGGTCGATGTGGACCGTAATGACCAGGCTGAAGTGGGGCTGATACAATCGTTGATGAAAAGCGGTCAGATTTTGACCGAAGGTTACGGCGATATCACTGAGATCAAGGGACCGCTGGCCATTCCCGTTTTCGGCCAGGGACGCGCATTGACTGTACTGCCGCAAGATGAGATTACCAATTACGTGGTCCAGGTTTGCGAATTCCTGACAGGCCCATGTTCCTGCCAGGTCAAACAATTGAATCCGGGATTGGATCTGTTCATGCCTTTCGACTGGTATGCGTTGGTCGACAGCATGATCGGCGCCGATGAGGAGTTGCCGCCCCTGACTGTTCCGCTCAGCACCACCTCTAGCGTTGAATCGGTTACGAGTAAAGTAGCCCAGGCCATTGCGGAAACAAAAGCTGAGTCAGCCGCAGCGGCAGCGATCACCAACGTGGTTCAGAAATCCGGGGAAGCCAATAATTTGCGACGCAACATGCTGATTGTAGTCGCTCTGATCATACTGGCAGTGGTCATGGGCACGCTGCTTGTGATGCGCAAATAGGAGAACGCACCCATGAATATCTGGCGCCTTGTATTCAGGGAAATCAAGCATCGTGCCTTGAATTTTCTTCTCGCCATCCTGCTGGTCATGGTGGCATCAGCCGGTCTGTTGGGCAGCTACGTCTTGTTGCAGGCTTTTGATGCTAAAATCGAACGGATTGTGAAAGCCAATAAGCAATCTGTGGAGCAGGAGGCTGCAAAACTGGAGGAGGAATTCCGTAAAATAACCAAGCGCATGGGCTTCAATGTCATGATCTTGCCCAAGGGTCAGGATTTGTCGGATTTTTACGAGGAGAACTATGCCACGGAAACCATGCCCCAACAATATGCCGAAACCTTGGCCAATTCGCGCGACATTGTCACCATCCGTCACCTGCTGCCCATGCTGCAAAAAAAGATCGAATGGATGGAACAAAAACGCAAAATCCTGCTGATCGGTGTGCAGGGCGAGATGCCGTGGGCCCACCGCGACAATACAAAACCGATTCTCAAACCAGTGCCGCCGGATACAGTCGCAATGGGATATGAACTGCACCAATCGCTCAAGCTCAAGGTGGGTGATATCATAACGCTCAATGGCAGGACCTTCAAAGTGCATGCTTTGCATCCGGAACGAGGTTCCATCGATGACATCACCATCTGGATAGACCTTGCCCAGGCCCAGGAAATGTTGGATCAACAGGGCCGGATCAATATGATGATGGCCCTTGAATGCGTTTGTGCCTGGGCGAATGTAGCCAAAATCCGTAAGGAAATCCAGGGCATTCTACCTGAAACCCAGGTGATCGAGATGGCTGGGATGGCCCTGGCGCGCGCCGAATCCCGTTGGGAAGCCCATCGTTCCGCCAAGGCCAGTCGCGAAAAGGCAACCGCGCATCATCTTGAAATGCGCAAACAGCGTGAAGAGCAATTGGCCACCATTATCCCACTGGTTATTGGCGGCTGCGCTGTTCTTATCGGCGTATTGGCCTTCAGCAACGTCCGTGACCGGCGGATCGAAATCGGTATTCTGCGTGCGCTGGGCCTTCGCGGCCTGGATATTCTGGGCATCTTTTTGTGCAAAGCCATAATCGTGGGCTTTTGCGGTGCATTGCTGGGTATGGTGCTGGTGCTGGTTTCCGCGCCACTGATCGTCCCTTTCCCGGATGGCCTAACCGTGTCCCAGGCACTGTTCCGAGGCTTTCTCACGCCAATAGTTTTGCTGGTTGCCCCCCTGATCACGGCAGCAAGCAGTTGGTTGCCAGCTCTTACAGCCGCTCGTCAAAATCCCGCTATGATCTTGAGAGAGGAGTAAAACCATGCTGGAACTAACTACCGTTCATAAAACCTATCAGGGCCCCGAAGGCGATGTCCAGGCCCTGCGCGATATATCCATCAAACTGGAAGCCGGTGATTTTGTGGTTGTCCAGGGGCCCAGCGGCTGCGGCAAAAGCACGTTGCTGTTGACCTGCGGATCCATGCTAGCGCCGGACAAAGGCTCGATAACGTTTGCAGGCACTGACATGTATGCTTTGTCACCCGACCAACAAGCCAAGTTCCGCGCAAAGCATATCGGATTCGTTTTCCAGCAGTTTCATCTGATTCCTTACCTGAACGTGCTGGATAATATCCTGGCCCCATCCATGGCCTTGCAGCGTCCCGATGCACGCGAACGGGCCATGGCCATGGTCGAGAAATACGGTTTAAAGGAGCGCGTCCGACATGTTCCAGCATCGTTGAGCACTGGCGAACGCCAGCGTGTCGGTCTGGCAAGGGCATTACTCAATGAACCCAGGATTATTCTGGCTGACGAACCGACCGGCAACCTGGATCCGGAAAACACGGAGACCATACTGCGCACATTTGAGGAATTTACACGGAACGGAGGGGTGGTGCTTATGGTAACCCATGAAACACCACTGGCTGAACGAGCCAAAGTAACAGTCAAAATGAAAGAAGGTGCCCTGGTCGCCTGACATTTTGACAAGGCAAGAGGTGCAGTATGTCTGTTGAAAAAAAAGAATTGCTCGCGGACGTTATCGCGGAGGCGCGCACACGCTATGCGGTATTGTATGGGGAAGCCATGCCCCACTCAGGCGGCATCGGACATGCCGGCAAAGTGCTAATCAACCTGCCGGGACAACTGTTGCTGGAGCACGGTCATGTGGATACCTTTGTATTGAAAGCCGATGCTGCTGTGCCGGCAAGCTTTATTGATTTGACCGAATTGGTCAACGATTTCCAAGGCATCTACACTTACGAAAGCGATGGCTCGATTAAAATGGAAAACGACGCGCCGGTCTTTACCTACCGTGCCGGCGACGTGCGCGTTGTGCAAGCCGATCAAGGTTCCCGGCCTTTTCCCGTGCATGCTCGACAGGATAAATCCGAAACCTTCAAAGCCATCTACGGCGACGGTGTGCTTTTAACCGGTAAAGCAAGCGTCCTGCATGCACCGGCAGGTGTGGATACTGATCGCGTTCCCGCTGATCTGGAAAAGGCCATGGAGCAGGTCAGATGCGAGCAGGAAATCACCACGGCACGTGCAATCTACATGGCGCCGTGTGTAAATGTGCTGCTGCCCAAATGCACCTGCCACGCCCTTCTCGCCGGCGAGAAGGGTGCTGTTTACCCCGAATTTTCAACTCCAGCCATGGACGAAGCGGACCGTTTCGGCGATCCTCGCGTCATTCGATAAGGAGGGCATGGTGGTACAGGACAAAACTTTTCTGGGGTTTGGTTTCGGCGCCATCCAGGGCGGGCTCTGTCTGTACGAGGCTTATCGTTCCGGAAACTTCAAACGCTTGGTCGTAGCTGAAGTCGTAGCGGATCTGGTCGAAGCTGTTCGTAAGCAGGACGGAAGTTATAATATCAACATCGCTGTACCGGATCGCGTGGAACAACATCGCATCGAGGGGATCGAAATTTACAACCCGCTGGATCCCGCTGATCACGAAATACTGGAACAGACCGTTGCGGAAGCTCAAGAAATCGCCACTGCCCTGCCCAGCGTCAATTTCTATGACCGTGGAGAAACTTCGGTTGCAGGCATCCTGGCTAGTGGTCTTGAACGCAAACGACAGGATGCCTCCTTACCCGCTGCTGTTGTATATACATGCGAAAACCACAATCATGCAGCCGAAATCTTGGAAAAGAATGTTCAAGCTAAGCTGTGTTCACCCCCTGAACGTGTTCAATACTTAAATACCGTAATTGGGAAAATGAGCGGCGTAGTCACAGACGCTGCCCAGATTCGTAATGACAAGCTGGCGCCCATGGTAAATGGTGCGGAACGCGCATTCCTGGTCGAGGCATTCAACCACATTCTCATCTCGCGCATTATGTTGCCTGGCTTCAAACGCGGAATTGAAGTATTTGAAGAAAAATCCGATCTGATGCCTTTTGAAGAAGCCAAGCTATACGGTCATAATGCCACGCATGCGCTGATCGGCTATCTGGCCCATCGACGGGGTTGCGATTTTATGGCCGATGTAGCGAATGACCATGAAATTATGGAACTGGCACGCCAGGCCTTTTTACAGGAATCCGGACGCAGTTTGATAACATGTTACAGTGGCGTTGATCCGTTATTCAGCGACAAAGGTTACCAAGCTTATGCCGATGACTTGCTCGAGCGTATGATGAATCCCTGGCTGCGTGACCGTGTGGCCCGTGTAATTCGTGATCCACGGCGTAAACTGAGCTGGAATGACCGGCTGGTAGGCGTGATGCGGGTAGCCCTGAACGCGGGAATTCAACCAATGCGATACGCCCGTGGTGCAGCCGCTGCACTGGATGTGTTGCTGAAAGAAACCGGGGTTTCGCGGGAGCAATTGCTGCTGGACCTATGGCCCGAAGAACCGGCGAACAGTGAGAGACGGCGAGAAATCACGAACTTGATCCTGACTGCCATGGAATGAAAAAATAAAACAAATATTAAAGGGCAGACGCCGCTTTTTGACGATCTGAAACCAATACTCAGAGTGCGCTGAGATCCAGAATTGCAGACGTGCCCTGATCTGCTTTGATTACAACTTTATCCCCCAGAATCCTGATGTGCCCTCGAAACGCGTTTTCAAGCACATGGTGCCCCAATGCTTTGAGCAGTGTGCGTTCACGCATCTCGTTGTTTTGCATAATCCGTTGCTTTTCAAAACGAAGCATTAGCAAAACCTGAAACATACCGCTGCCGCCACTGTTGTGGTAAATATGTACAACATCAATACCGTTTTTGGTCCGGCCCACACTCTCATAGGCAAAATATCCCTGATCAAAAAGCGCCTCGTCGCGATAAGTGATAACGCCTTTCTCCTCCGTAAAATCACCACAGTGCCGGTTACTGTCGTGGCAGCCTTCCAGATCAACGGCCGCATTTATCGGATGCGTATCGGCGACTTCCGGAGTCAATTCGTAAATGCAGCCCGGATGAACAGTTTTCCCCTGATAAACGAGCGGCTCCGCCAACGAAACCGCTGCTGTGACTAAAAGCAGAAAGAGCGATCTGACCACGAGCGTTCTCCTATGCCTGAAGACCTTTGATAGTCTTACCTCCGGGATCGACACGTCCATCCGAATTCCTGAACTTCAAAATCGAGCGCTGGAATGCATGAATAGCGGCAACAGTGCGGCGACCGATCAGACCGTCTACTTTGAGAGGCGTAAAATGAGCCCGGGAGGTGAATTTATTGAGTAAACCTTGAATCAGCTTCACATCGTCGCGATGATTGACGCCGTTTTGCCCCACTGAAGCTTTAAGCGATGCGGTCGCGGAAGCCCCTGCCACACCGGCCACCGATCCTGTTCCACCAGTTCCGACAGAAGCCATACCGCCGCTGTTACGAGCGCAGGACATGAAAAGGTTATAAACATATTTATTGCGTTTTATACCTGGTCCGTTTCGATGCGATTGCTTTGCAGCTTCCGCCCAATCACCAGCCTCGATAGCCTTTTTCAACTTCTTGTATTTCTTCAAACCACCGCCGCCAAGGTTATAGGCCATATCGGCAAGGGCTTCCTTACACGCATCAGGTTGCTTGTCAAAACTGGATAAATACTCCTTGGCATACGTTACATGTTGGCGAAATATCGTGTCAAACTTGGCGTTAATAACGTTCATGGGAAGATCAAACTTGGTCGAGGATTTATAACGTGAAGCAACCATGCCTTTGGCCATCTTGTTCACGGCCTTCCAATCAGCTTCGATTTCAGCTCGTGATGCACGGGTAGCTGTACCGCGCTTAACAAACGCATATTGCGTGGCTTTACTCACGGTATTGATTAAAAAACCGACGCCTACGGTAACGTATCCCTTAGTGTCCAGGTACATATGAGGAATGACACCCTCGAATTCCATGGCTTTTTTCTTTGCTGCTTCATACCAACCCATATCAACACTCCTGAACGTATAACATTAAGTTTTATAAGGAAAAGGGGTTATAACCTAATTTCCATAGTATACGTAACAGATTGTTCAGCGTCAAGCTTCGGCAGGAAAAAATCTAACAGCAAAGCTAATCCACAACGTATTACGTGTTAATTACGACATTGGTCGTCGGTGCATTGGTCGGTGTTACGTGTTGCGGCACCTGAGCTGTACCGTACACCGCCGAAGACAGTGCATCCTCGGTCCATGTGCCGCGCATTTCCGCGTCAGCTGTTCCGGTTGTGACAAGGATCGTTCCATGAATGATCCCTTTCGCACCTGTTGTGGTCTGCCCCTCGATCATGAAAACCGCGCGTTGACTGTCGGCTTGTGAAATGGAACCCCTGAAAATCAAACCATTGTTGTCCACACCTTCGAGTTGATCGCCCGATTGCATTAAGTTCATGGTTATGATCGCGTTACCCGTATTCTCGAGCACGAGCGGCTGCCCGTTGCCATTATAATAAAAACCTGCCACGCGAATAGCGACCTGGCGGATAATTTCGTCAGCGGAATCCACTTCGCAACCAGTTATATATAAAGATATTAGAACAAAAAACACCCCGACGACGACCATGCTTTGACGCAACTTATTACCAACTATCTTCAAAATCATTCTCCTGAAATTTTTTGTTTTTATTCATTAGCTTGTTAATGTATACTAGTAAATCTATATGACAAGTGTCCTTTGAAAATGTTGACGGATTATTACGCTTATGAAACTGGAACTTCAAGATTACGAATATCTCAATAAGTTGCGCGAGAATCCATTCTCCACGATCTGGCTAGCGCGCCAGCTTTCCATAAATCGTTTTGTCGTGATCAAAATCATTGCTTGGGAAAACCTTCTGCCTCGTCAGGACATCGACGCTTTCTGCACCGATGTATGCACGGTTGCCAAACTTTCTCATAAACACCTGCTCAAAGTACTCGATGGCGGTGAAATGCAGGGTAAGATTTACTACATAACAGAATACATCAAAGAGCACTCATTGAAAAAAGCACTTGGCGAGAAAGGGCGCATGAACGAAAAACCGGCTCTGAAAAGCTGCCGCGATATCGCCGAAGCACTAGATTATGCCATTCGTGAGTGCAACCTGCACCATGGCGGACTGGACAGCACAAACGTCATTTTCGATGAGCACGAGACCATAAAAGTGGCCGATTTCGCCATGTCCGGTCATATCACCGAAGTCATGCCCAACTTCATCTATCCCGACCCATCGACCAAAGCGCCGGATGGGCGCGCCGAAGTGTACAACCTGGGCGCCCTACTCTATTTCATGACGACAGGTATTGTGCCGTTTGGCGAATGCGAAGATAAGGACGTTCCCAAAGAACACCGGAAAGAACAATTGCCCGATCCCGTGGATCTGAATCCTGAGTTGTCGTTCCAAACAGCAACTCTGATCGAGAAAATGATGATCAAAGATGGAAATCGGTGCTATCCTGACCTGACTACTCTCGCACACGATATCGATGCTGTGGTGACGGGGCGTTTTCCATGCCACGCGTGCGGCCTGGAGGAAGGCGCCAGCACTGTTGGGCGAGGCCGAAAACGACGCGAAGCCCAACTCGACGAACCGGCAGCCTTTGCGCCTCCGCCTCTGGCAGCACCTGTTGCGTTGCCTTCACAGCTTTCGCCTGTGCAACCCGAAGCTCAACCAGCCCCCCCGACCGGTATTTTAATCGGTGAAAAGCCGCCAATGCCAGCTCCTGTGCCGGAATCCCAACCCGGACCCATTCAACCAGAACCTTCATCCGGTATCCTGATCGGCGGCCCCCTTGTTAAACCCGTGGATCAGGGACAGGCAATACCCATGGCAAACCCGGTTCAGGAAGAAGCACCAATGCCGCTTTTTGGTAAAAATGACTCTTCATCGGAATTCGACATCAAGGCCACGCCTGTTTTGAACCGCGAACCAACTCCTATTCAACGGTTGAATGTGAATCCATGGGAAAAAGAAGAATCGCCTTTTATCAAACGAATCAATGCCCGTGAACCCGTGGCAAATCCACCCATGGCCCAACATGCTCCCGAAGCAGCGTCGGCGGAGCCTTTTGCAGCGTCTCCGTTCGCCTCTCCCGCTCAAGCCGCATCCCCCGAGCCGCCACTTGCTCAACCGATGCAAACCGCTCCTCCTTATGCTCAGCCGGTGCCACAAGCTCAACCAGTATCATCACCATTTGCACCTCGGCCCCAACCTGCGCAACCACAACCGGCACAATTCTTTCCGCCGTATGCACAACCCGCTCCGCCTGTCGCGCAAACCGCCCATCCTCCACTGCCCATAGCCCAACCGGTTCAACCATACGGCCAGCAACCCTACGGCCAGCAACCCTACGGCCAGCAACCCTACGGCCAACCCGGGCAAGCTTACGGCCAACCCATGCCCCTTACACAACCAGCGCAGCCAGCACCTGCATCTTCACCCGCCAAAGCACCCAAGAAATTGGTGTTATCCGCCAAAGGAGAAATTGACGAATTCAGGGAACGCAAACGCAAGCGCGCAAAAATCAAGAAAATGATCTACAAAACCATTTACGCCCTTATCGTGATCGTGTTGGTATATGTCCTCATAAAAAACAAAGAAAAACTGCCAGGATTGATCCAGAAAGCAAAAAACTGGGTAATGAGCCATGACGACACGGCCAAGCAAGGCATCCTCCGCAATGCCCGTGAGACCAAAGAAAGGTTAGCCAAAGAAAGGGACAAAGGCGGGGACAGAGGTTATAACGAAGATTCTATGATGGATGATCTGGATCGCTTTTCCAGACAAGCGTCCTCAAATCCTGATCGGCAGCCGGATCAATCGCAAAATCAGCCCAGACAAAGCATGCGTTGGGACAATTCCGATTATGTAAATGGCAAAAAGAAGTACAACGATGCCGTTGATCTCTTCAATAAAGCACGCACCCTTGGCGAACGGGAACGCAACCAGACGTACGAACGCGCGGGTGAATTGGCTCGACAGGCCGGCGACCATTTCTCACGCTGCAAATCACAAGCACCATCGTATGTTTCGGTTTCGAAAATCGACCAATATATGCGCACCGCATTTAAATTAGCCGAAGACTGCCGCCAGAGTCGACGACTCGTGCGTTGATTATTCAGTCATAAAACTCCTGATGGCATCGGCATACAATTCCGGTTCAATCAGAAAAGAGTCATGTCCTTTTTCTGAGTGGACCGTGACCAGCTTGCAGGGAATGCCGCAGGCGCTGATAATCGTGACCATTTCGTGCTGCCCCTCTGGATAAAAACAGACATCCGAGTCAATGGAAAAAACAAGGTACTGCTGCTGACGGCACCGTGCGAACATTTCAGCGAAATCCTCGCACCCCGTGTCGCATAGCAGATCATAATGCTGCCAAGCCTCGATAATACGCAGATACGTGTTGGCATCGAACCGCTGCACAAACTTACGGCCCTGGTGCAACATATAGGACTCAACTTGATGGGTCATCTTGTATCGCTTGAGATAGTCGTCCTGCTGCACAATTTCACGATGCGAACGACGTTCGATCGTTTGCAGGGAAATGAACGTTTTCTGCGAAATAATCCTGGCCAAAGCCAACCCTTTCAGGGGTGGGATATTCTCGTAATAATCACCGTTGTTAAAATGCAGATCCTCTTCAATGGCGAATATCTGTTCAAAATTGTGCAACCGTTGCAAAACTGTTAGCTGCAGTCCGCAAGCAATGAGTATGACCTTGTCGACTTTGCGAGGACAGCGGGTGGCCAGATTCAACGCCATTAAACCACCCATGGATCCACCACCGCAAGCGTGCAACTTTTCGACACGTAAATGATCCAACAATTTCAACTGGCTGTTGACGATGTCCTGGATCTGCACTTTAGGAAATGCGCTGCCGTAAGGTTTGCCCGTTTCCGGATTCGTGGATCCCGGACCTGTACTGCCGTAGCAACCACCAAGATAATTGGCGCAAATAACGAAAAAACGCTCTGTATCAATAGCTTTTCCCGGTCCAATATATCCATTCCACCAACCTATTCGGCATTCATCGGTCCAGATTTCATCGACGCCTGGTACAGACGCAGTATGCCCGTAGGCGTGCTGACTTCCGGACAAGGCATGGAAGATCAGCACAGCGTTGTCCCTGGTCGGCGAGAGTCGCCCATAGGTTTCATAAGCGACAGTCACAGGACCCAACTTTTCGCCGCTCATCAGTCGGAGCGGCTCTTGATCCGCAAAGGTGAAAAACTGTGTTTCGGTTTTCATCGACACCACATCATTCCTTCCTATACTATCACGACTTAGCCGGCAAGCGCTTGATCGATATCCATCAGAATATCGTCGATGTGCTCGAGTCCAATAGAGAGCCTGATCAATTCTGGTTTGATACATCCCAAAAGCTGCTGTTCAAGCGTCAATTGGGAATGGGTTGTGGAAGCGGGATGGATGGCCAGCGTCTTGGCATCGCCCACATTGGCAAGATGGGAAACGAGCTTAAGCCGATCAATGAATGCAGCACCTTTTTCCACACCGCCCTTGACGCCAAAAACAACCATGGCGCCAAAACCCTTATCCAACACCTTCGATGCAATGGCATGCGCGGGATCGTCAGACAGACCAGGATAGCGGACCCATTCGACTGCGGGATGCTGATCGAGGTGGCAAGCAACAGCCATGGCATTTTCGCAATGACGCTGCATGCGCAAAGGCAATGTTTCAATGCCCTGCAAAAAAATCCAGGCATTATCAGGCGAAATACAGGCGCCCAAATTGCGCAGGGGCACCAACCGCATGCGCAAAATATAAGCCAGAGACGACAACTCGCCGAGATCGGATGCATAACGGATATCGTGATAGCTGGGATCCGGTTCCGACAACAGCGGAAATTTCCCACTGGTCCAGTCAAATTTACCCGAATCCACCACAATCCCGCCAATGCCCGCACCATGACCGCCAAGCCACTTGGTCAGTGAATGCACGACGATGTCGGCGCCATGCTCCATAGGCCGGCATAACCAGGGTGTGGCAAATGTATTGTCAACCACCAACGGCAATCCATGAGCATGCGCTACATCTGCCAATGCAGTCAGATCCACGCAATCCAAACCCGGATTACCGATAGTTTCGCAATAAACCAGTTTGGTCTTTTCGTTGATAGCTGCGGCAATCTGATCAGAGGCGCGCGGGTCGACGAAACAAGCTCGAATACCCATCTGGGGCAAAATATCGTTGAATTGGGTATATGAACCACCATAGAGATTATTAGCGGAAACAAATTCGTCGCCAGTCTTGCATAGGTTGATAATGCTGTAAAAAATAGCACTCGTACCGGAAGCGAGCGCCAGAGCAGCCGCACCGCCTTCCAGAGCAGACATCCGCTTTTCCAGAATATCCTGGGTCGGATTCATCAAACGAGTATAAATATTACCCAATTCTTTCAAAGCGAATAAATCTGATGCATGTTGCGTATTACGAAAAAGATACGCACTTGTTCGATAAACCGGGATACCGCGGGACATGGTCGAGGCATCCACCTCTTGGCCGGCATGAAGCGCTAAAGTTTCAAATTTCATGTCATTTATTCTTTACTTTTAAAAAAAAGAAGTTTACTATCACGCTCATCATTTGCAAGCCTTTTTTTTCGGGGTTCGCGCAGAAATAACTTCGCATTTTGAGAAGTTAAGGCATTTTGCCGGCAAGGCGCAACACCACAGGAATATTTGGAATATTTCGAGTTGTTGCAACGAAGCAGATGGATGAACGTCGTAACGTGAAGTAGTTTCTGCGCGGACCCTCAGGATTCAACAGTTGTGCCTGTCAGAGGTGGCATTCTTATTTTGGAGAAAGCCCACCACTGTATCGTGCGACAGCTAGGCTAGCATAAGTACAAAAAAAGAGTGGGAGATACTTATGAGTGAGAAATACGCAGACTTATTGCAAACTAAAATGAGCACAGCCAATTATCAGAAGCTGGTCGCTCTTGATAATAAAAAACTGTTTAACTTTATTGGCGAATATATCGAACTGTGCGAACCTGACACGGTATATATGTGTGATGACAGCGATGCTGACGCTGAATACATTCGTTTAAAAACACTGGAAAAAGGAGAAGAAACCCCGCTGGCCAAAGACGGGCAGACCATCCACTACGATGGGTATGGGGACCAGGCGCGCGACAAAGCAAACACCCGCTTTTTAGTCAGCCCGGAAGCCAGGGCTTCAATGGGCAACCTTAATTGTATTGATTTTGAAGAAGGCATGCAGGAAATCCGCGATATCGCACGCGGCATCATGAAAGGCAAAGAAGCCATCGTCAAACTTTTCTGTGAGTGTCCGACCAACAGTATTTTTTCGATCGGATGCGCCCAGATTACGGATTCTTACTACGTGGCTCATTCAGAAGACATCCTGTACCGCCGTGGTTACGAGCAATTCCAACAGATGAAGGATAAAGACAGCTTCTTCCGCTTTTGCCACAGCGCCGGTCCTCTGGATGAGCGCGGTTGTACAATCAACCTGGAAAAACGCAGAATCTATCAGGATGTGGAAAATAAGATCGTTTTTTCGATGAACGCACAATATGCCGGAAATTCCGTCGGTCTTAAAAAACATTCCATGCGTTTGGCCATCAAGAAGTCCAGTACCGAAGGCTGGCTCTGCGAGCATATGTTTATCATGGGCTGCCAAAATAAAGAGAAAAATCGGGTCACCTATTTTTGCGGCGCCTTTCCTTCAGCTTGTGGCAAAACCGCAACAGCCATGATTCCTGGAGAAACATTGATTGGTGACGATATCGCCTATTTCAAAAACGTGGATTGCGAATTCCGCGCAGCCAATGTCGAGCGCGGTATTTTCGGTATTATCCGCGACGTAAATGAAAAAGACGATCCAGTGATTTATCGCACCCTGATGTCATCAGGCAACGAGATGATCTTCTCTAATGTGCTGACCGGACCGGACAAGAATCCGTACTGGCAGGGAATGGGTATTGAAACGCCCAAAGCGGGTATCAACCACTCTGGTTCATGGCATGAAAACGACAAGGACGACCAGGGCGCCTTAATTCCATTGTCTCATGGCAATGCGCGCTACACCATCCGTCTAGCCTACCTGGAAAACCTGGACCCCGAATGGGACAACAAAAACGGCGTAGTCGTGGGAGGCCTGCTGTACGGCGGTCGCGATTCGCACACATGCGTACCGGTTGAAGAATCGTTTGGCTGGGAAGACGGCATTATTATGAAAGCATGTACGCTCGAATCCGAGACGACCGCGGCGACGCTGGGTCAAGAGGGCGTGCTCAAACCCCAGCCCATGGCTAACCTGGACTTCATCAGTTACCCCATCGGGCAGTATATTCAGAATAATTTGGACTTCACCAAAAACATGAAAAAAGCCACGCCCGTTTTCGCCACAAACTACTTTCTCAAGAACGAGCAAGGCGAGTATTGCACCAGCAAACTGGCTAAAAAAGTCTGGTTGCACTGGGCCGAGGCACGCGTTCATGGTGAACTGGAAGCCTATGTAACACCCACGGGGCTGATTCCCAAGTACGAAGACCTGACGCCTCTGTTTGAAAAATTGCTTGGTGAAGATTATACCCATGAAGATTACGAGTACCAGTTCACGTTCCGTTGCGATGCCTGGCTGGCCAAGCTAGATCGTTGCATCAAATACTTCAAGGAAAACATTCCTGACTGTCCTGAATTGGTCTTTAGCAAATGGGAAGAAGCACGCCGGAAAATCGAAGAAGCCAAGTCGAAATATGGCGAATTGATCGGCCCTGGAAAATATCAGGGTTGATGGCCTGGTAAATCAACGCGATTGAAGTGTCAAAATGGCTGCAGCATTCACTCTTTTCATGAATGCTGTAGCCATTGTCAGCGCCGACTCAAAACTGTCGTTTTTTCGCCGGTTTGAACGTGTCGAAACTGTCAACCATTTTCTTCGATGATCCCTGTAAATTTCTACTTCATCATGTGTATTAACAGAGGTTGTATGATATTCATCTCAGATGCGATACGGTCATTCATTCAGCAATCCAGCCCGTCGAGTCCTATCGCTTTGTGATCCAGCATGTTGCACTCCTACAGCGCCTGTATATGGCTAAATCGGCCTAAAACGTACATTTTCGCACCGCCGCTGACAATCATTTATATTTATCGTTTCAGGAAGTATAACTCCAGAGAAGGAATTCCTTTTCCTTCGGGTTCAAAGCGCAACACATCCCAAACCAGGTTTTCATTTTCATCGGAAACAATTTCCGCTTTAGGAAGCCTGTTCCAAACA
This sequence comes from uncultured Verrucomicrobiota bacterium, assembly GCA_964580325.1. Classification (GTDB taxonomy): domain Bacteria; phylum Verrucomicrobiota; class Kiritimatiellia; order CAYTQP01; family CAZOLK01; genus CAZOLK01. The sequence continues at coordinate 39,222 of CAZOLK010000005.1, forward strand.
CCATGCGATGAATAAGGCGTTTCAAGGTCAATATCCAAAGAGCGAGAAGCTTCGATATAATAACTTATATACGTGAGTTGGCGTTGCTGCTGAGCCGCAGCTTCAAGCCGCAACAACGAAATCACTGCGATGCCGATTACCGTTAGGGTCAAACAACAGATGGCCAAAGAGAGTAAAACCTCAACCAAGGTGAATCCATCATTCCGCGCTGGATATATCCGCATTATAGCCAGTTCCGCCAGGTTCACCATCACTCCCATAACTGAGCACTTCAAAGGCAAGCCCTTCCCGACCGGGAACACGATAAATATATGGGTTGCCCCATGGATCCAAAGGCAGTTTCAGTTTTTCCATGTAACCGCCTTCTGGATAATTACGCGGAACCGGCGGGATGGTCGGCTTCCGGACCAGGGCTTCCAAACCTTGCTCCATGGTCGGAATACGCCCTTCAGCAATCATATATTGCTTGATCAAATCCGAATACGCATGGATTTGAATGCGTGCCTTATTGACTTTAGTGGTTTTGATATGATGCATGACATTGAATCCAACCACCCCGACCAAGGCCATGATAATCATCATGACAATCAATATTTCCGCAAGTGTAAAACCGCTTTTCGAGCCAAAGGCGTGCGCAAAAAGAAGTTCGCCATTTGTGGAGGTAAGTCGCCCAGCCGGCAAGGCGCGAATGTGCAGGAATATTGAAATATTTCGAAACATTCGCAACGAAGCCGGATGGGATGAATTGCCCCTCAATGGTAAATTTATTTTTTCGCACGGCCTAAGTATTTTCGCATTCATATTTCGCAGGCTTAACCGGTTGGGCTGATGTCAAGAATTTGAAAATCGCGATCAGGAAATGCCAAAAGCCAGATTCTGAACCACAAAGCATTGTCATCCTCATAATCTTCATAACCAGGTTTGAACCTTAAACCAGTCTCCCAACCAATACAATCCATCTTATGCTGCAGAACATAGTAATGTTCCTCAACCCGTCCTTCATCGAAATCATTTCGAACATACGCTTTGACACCCCACTTCTGTACGGGAAAATAATCAATAGCAAAAGAAGCGAGACTCTTCGAGTCCTTGCGATAGCCATAATCGGCATAGATTTTACTGTCGTTGTGCCAGGCGTACCACAACTGGCTGTCGAATTCCAATAAACCTTCACCATACCAATCCATATCCAACTCAAAATCGAGTCTGAAATGGTCTGATGGCAGCAATTCGGCATCAATGGTTAATGGACCAAAATCGTCTTCTGCTTCCTGTTTTTCAATGCGGTAAAGCGTGTACATATCAATGTTGACCATGTCCGTCAGCCGCAACATACGCTTGGTCTGCCAACGGTTTCGCCAACCGAAAGTCACATTGTGTTCCATATCGTACGTATCGATCTCATCGAACTGATACAGCTCATGGGGTTCGATATTAGGCTCCGGCGTGTATTGATAAATAGCGTAAGGCTCCACAATATGCCGCAGCCCAGTACCATAGCCACGCTCTTCATTGTGAATGAGCTTGTAAGCCTTAAAGGACGTTTCTACTTTAAAATCATAGAGATTGCGAAGCTCAGCATCCCCTTCGGAACCGGACTGGGAGACGACCTGCTCCTCTGTCGTTTCCACGCCATTGGTATCGACCACAGTCACGATGTTGGTAATCTGGATTGTCTCAGGTTTCAAAGCGGAGTAATAGGTTCCCCGATAACCCAGACTGGGAATGATATTAAGAAAACCGAAGTATTTTTTGACATGACTGACTTTATGTTCAGTGAAAAATCGCGTGACTTCATAGTCCTCCCGACCGGATCCGTCCGGATAAACCCTTTCCAGTCGCGACAGATAATTCTGACTGTCATAATAAAAGCGTGAGTCGCCAATATGATATGAAGGCACACTCAAATTCAATTCCGGCACCCGGTCCACGTTCTCATAAAAATCGTTAAGTCGCTTATTCAGCAATAGGCCGGAGGAAAAGTTATCACCGCGATAGGACAAAGCTATGCGGTTCTCAGGCTGCGACTGTTCGCGAAACTCACGCTCAAAAAAATCCTCGATCACTTTCGGATCACTCAAATAATGAAAATCTGCAATCAATGCCGTGCGATCCGTCAAAGCTTGATTATGCTTCAACCGTACACGGTAGCGCTCCGAATCGACGGTATCGCCGAATTCGGCTTCTTCCTCTTCATTTCTAAAAGGGCGATCATCCCATGCATAGTAGGTTTTTATCTCACCTGTTGCTGTCTCATCTGGTGTATCCCAGAAAAAGTCCTGCCCAACAGCGATGCCTCGATCCAAGCGATAATCGAGATGGGTTTTGGACTTGAACGTGTCATTCAACCGCATCCGATAAGCAACCAGCAGGAACGCGCCCCAGGAACCTTTATAACCGGGCACAATCTCCCAGGGGCTTTCTTCATCCTGTAAATCGAATTTGATCAAAGGCAAATAAAAGAAAGGAACAGGCCCCAGATAAGGCACCACATTCCAGGCTGTCACATAACGCCTGTCTTTAACCGTGGCAGTGGCGGCCTTCATCTTGAATTCTTTCTTTTCCTGATCACAGGTTGTAACCATCACCTTGTAAGCTTTGTACTTGTTCGTACTGATTTGCTCAGTTCGCTCATTGGTCATAATATAAACACTATTGGTATTATCCTGCCTATAGGTCATCCCCTGCGGCAGGTCCAACTGCCCCGTTAGGAAATTATAGCTGCCTTCCAGTCCAGTCCCTGTCTCCCCTCCCTCTGCGACCACTACATTGCCCCTGGCATAGCAATTCATGGTTTCCGTATCGAGCTGAACAAAATCGGCGCTCAAAGATCTGCCGCCCACACGAACGAAAACATTACCTTTTCCGATCAAGTATTTATTATTATTGCGGTATTCCATGACATCTGCTTTGAATTCAACCTGATCCCGCACCGCATTGGTCACTGCATTGGTAGACGGTACGTGTTCAGCGGCCTGCAAAAAGCAGCATGAAAGCAGATACCAATTGAATGTAATAATGTAAGTTGATTTTAACAAAACCTCACCCTTTATTCTGGTACTTATCCACACACGAGTCCCAACCCTTACGTATCGCTTCCCTGTATCTCAGTTGCGCAACCAGGGAAACAACCAACTCCAGAAACTTTTCTTCGTCTTCTTTTTTCTCTGACTTCTCATACTACGACGACTGCTGAATGTGGTTTTGTCACCGCCTTTTCGCTTAATCGTCACAATGCGATTTTGCGCGGCTGCCGGGATATCGATATCTTTTGGTAGATCGATGCGAACAGTCGTCCCTTTCACATCATCGTCACCACCAGGCTCTGCGCCTAAATCCATGGAAGCATCGCCGCAATTCCCCCCTGCTCCCGTCGATTCGTGTGGAACCACAATTAAATTCTCGCAAGTCGGGCATTCTATCTCCATTCCACACATATCAGGAGGAGCATCCAAGTTTTGCGTGCAAAAAGGACAATCGAAATTGATATCTTCCGTCATAACAACCTCTTCCATGGCACATTAAATAAAAAACTTCTGCATAGTATATCATAAGTTCAAAAAAAGTAAACGGAAAACAAAACTCGTATTTTCATAATACCATGCTCAACAACAGAAAATTGAAAAGTATTACGAGCGTCTGTACTAGTCATAAAAGAAAAGTCTTTCCATGGAAAGCCAAAAAAAACTGTTTGGCACTTTTTTATTCAAACAATAGCAGGTAAATGGCATTTACCCTGTTTGTGCCCTGAAAAGGCTCTCGGCCCACCATGGTAACAATATTTGAAAAATTATTATGCAATTTGTCAAACTTTTCCTCAAACTCCCAATTACCTGATTTCACCTGGGTCCGGTTGAACAACAAGGCACCTTCATGGTTGCTGATTCGCCCCACGACCGTCAATTCAACCAACTCATCATCAGATAAACTTGGTGCGCTCCAGCGCAAATAAGGGGTATGAAGATAAGCTTGACCCATGGAAGCGGAATACTCAAGAACATGAAAATCCTCAGGCAACCGTTCCTGGATATAAATGTTTGTAGCGGTATTCATCCTGTTTATCACCAACAAAATATAAGCCAGAATACCATTGGTGTTCACCACGGATTTACTGGCGCGTAAACTTTGAATGGTGAGATCCACTTCACTCATGCATGCATCACCGATAGAATCGCCATCACCATCTTCCTGCCCAGGATTATAGACATAAACGCAATTATCGGTTACACTTGGAATGCCATCGCTATCATGATCGATTGCTGTTGAGATGACAGCCTGATTGTTATACGACCTGTAATCGCTATCATCGGTAATAACCTCAGCCATGTTGGTCACAACAAAACAACAAAAAGGAGTTGCTCTAGCGTCAATAGTAACCGTGACAGGCGTACTGGTCAATACAGAGGTGATGGAACACCTAAGAACACCTTGGGAGTAACAACACATTCCCCGTGAACAAGCCGCAGATATAAATTCCATTCCTTCGGGTAAAGAGTCGACAATTACCACGTCGTTCGCCATATCTGGACCATGGTTGGTGACGAAAAGCGTATATGATTGCACGGCATCGTTCGATAAAAGAGGTGATGATGCGCTTGTCGTCAAACTCAGGTCGACCTTGGTATCCGTCACTTCATTACTTATGGCCAAAGTATTATCGGCAAAGTAAGCATCGAGAGCCATGGATGTCACCTCAACTTTGCTGGTGAACACTCCCAACTGAGCGTTTTGAAGTCTTACCTGTATGTCGACTTTTAAATGACCGTGCGGAGGCAAAGCCTCATGAAAACACTCAAGCATATTGCCTTTATACGAATCGCACGAATCGAATTCTGATGTGACGGAAAGAATCTGAAATCCAGTGGGCATGATGTTTTTTATCTGGACCCAGGAAGCAGTTTCCAGACTCTTGTTGGTCACGGTCAATGTAATATTGAACTCGTCACTGGCCTTGACATAATAGTCGGACATGGAATAAGACACAGCCAGATCGGCGTAGACCATTTCTATGGCCGACAGCCATTTATTGGCCTGAGCGTCCTTAGTTGGATCAAGGCCCAGCGCCAGGTATCGGCCATCATGTGACCAGCGCACGGCATGGACATCCGTGATCGAATCCAATCCCGCCATTTTGGTCAACGTCCTGCCAATGCGGTCGTAACGATAAATAATGCATTCCTGCATGGTATTGAATGGCTCATCTTGGGTATAAACAACAGCCAGCAGATCAGGAAAAGGAGATGCATACGGTATCCAGTGAAGCTCCATAGCCGATGAGCCGGACATCTCTTCACAGCGCAACTCCAACCGTTCAACGGTGTTATCCCAATAGTAAATTTGCAGAGGCGCCATAAAAGGACCTTCTTCACGGGCAACTGCAACTTGATCGTAACGATCTGACCAATCCACATCATTGACCTGCAAGTTGAACCTATCGTCAAAAACCATATGCAGATTAGTGCCGGCCACCTGCAGCACAGCAAGGTTCTGCAATCCGTAACGATACAAACCCACAGCAAAAACATCGCCATTGGGCCGCCAACTAAGGGCGCCCGACGATACATAATTCACTCCGGTCAAATCATAAGTGCCGCGCAATGCGGGATTCCGATCTAAATCATAGTATCTGAATATATCGGATGTGTCTGCAGTTCCAACCACAGCACGCATATTCGGATAGATGTCACGCCAGGCTATGGCTGTTGCCTTACATGTTACATTGGTTAAAACTGACAACGTGCGCTCCGAATCATCAAATTGAAATAAAGTCATCGCACCACTAGCCAGCGAAGATTGGGCAACGAGCAGGTATTCATTGGATCCCGAATGCCATTGAACGTCATGACAGGTCTGGGGCAGATTTAAATCCATGGAATCCAACAGAACCAACATATCATCTGTTTTGATGATTTGTAGCTCATGCGAACTGGCAGCCGAATCCAATCCAATGGCGATGTATTGATCATACCAGCTCCAGTCAATGGCAACCACTTCACCACCAGTATGATACGTACGAACCCTACTCTGAGCCAACACAATATCGGCAACCTGTAGGACTGACAAAATACAGGAAGCAAAAAGCAACCATTTCATTCTGCGTTCAGACATAATGCTCCCCGTATCCCCGTATATAAAAAGTGCTCAGCAAAACTGAGCACTAAAACTAAATCGAATACCATAAGAACAGCGAATTAACCGCCCTCACCACCACCACCGGAAACGCTAATCATACTTGCACCAGCAGGACGTGCAATGCCATCTACCGTCGCCTGAGAACCACCTTCTTCCAACCATACACCTTCCAGTCGATATTGTGTATTGGCTTCGGTCAACATGTACTCAGTGCTTGTTATCGTCTGTGTCAGATCATCTGTAATAGCGTTTGAGGAGTTTAGCACCTGACGATCCGTTGTGATATCGATAACCTCACCTGTGGTTTTGTTCTTGGTAATGGTTACCGTTTCAATAATCGTCGTATTTCCTTGCTGCGTAGTCGTCGTTTCGATTATGGTGATACTCTGCCCATCATCTTCAGTCTGCGTTGTCATCGTATTATTGTTATCTGATGTTGATGTAGTATTCTGTTCAGTGAGCGATTCATCAAGAGTTCGTGTAACCGTTTCGCCCTTGATGTCACTCACGGTTACAGCGTGTACGGAACCTACAAATGAAATCGGCCTTCCATTATTGCCTTTCATGGTCATCTGCGCGGCAGCGACTTCAATACCTGCCTGAATAGTACCGCTGCTGGCGATACTGTTAGGCGCACCAACGGTACCGCTGTATTTTGTACCATTGTTATCCGTCGCTTCTATCGAATTACCCGTCTGGCTGATCACTAAAGTATTGATAGGCGCTTGAGAACCGCCTTTTACAAGCGATCCATCGGAATGAGCGCCACGGTACACACCTGAGAAGTTAATATTGATACCGGCCCCGCCAGACGTGTTAAACGATGCGCCAGACCCACCGCTAGACCATTCACAGCCAGTGATAAAAGCCATACTCGAAATCAGAACCACTATTAAGGTTACTTTTACAATACCATTCATCTATTTCTCCTCTATTTCACATAATTGTTCAGATTCTAACTAAATGCGTCAAATCCGTCAAATAATTTTTCATAAAATTCAGCTTAAATAAATGTTAATCAATCCGCAAGCTTTTTTTTGCTTGCAGACCTATTTTGTGGTTTTTTATAGGCCGCTTTCAAGAATAATTCGATAGTAACGTGGAGTTTCACCAGAATAATCAGCAAACTGTTCCTTAAAGTTAGCTGCAGTCAAACGGTACAGGAATGACCACTGTGGATTCAGCAAGCTGGTGGTATACTCGATCCGATAACGCAATCCCGGGATTGCATCAAACTGAATCAAAGCCGGCATGCCTGGAATCACATCGATATTCGGTTTCTGATCCAAGTTCAAATTACCGAGGTTGCCCTCAGGCGTGGATGGCGTGATGGAAAAGTCCCACGTCTCCCACCAACTTCCCACACGATAGTTACCAACAGGCAATAAACCGAAATGGAAGGAATCCTGACTGTCAGTTACAGTTTGACCCAGAATCGCCCCGAGATAATTCTGACCGAACAGTGCTACTTCCGTCTGCGACGATATATTCGTGAACGTACCAGATATCTCACCGCCTTGAACGATAGCAACATCATCTATATACCAACCACCAGCCGTACCTTCGTTATCAGAGTTTAAAATGAAGCGGAAGAAAACATTGGTTTCATTAGCCAATATATTCAACGGTACAATCATCCTGCGCCATTTGCCATGGGTGTTGTAATTGTTGTTACGTTGGGGAACAACCGTAATTATCGGCAATGCCTGCGCACCCGTGCCACGAATACGTTGCCACACATCAGCCTGCGATCGAGGTCGGATCGCGTCCACCCAAATCGTATCGTTGGCATCGGCCAAGTCAACCCATTCATGGAAGATCAGATAGTATTGTGAATTGTAAGTATTCGCGGTTGAATTTTCTGATGGTATGTTGAGATTGATAAGGGGCGTAAGCAATTCCATTCTTGCGTTATTTGGATAGGTCCCATCAAGATCCGTTCCATAACAAAAACGTCCGCTATATGCATAGGTCGGAATTGCGTTTGAGTCAAGTGAAATGGATGGATGTGGAACGCCTAAACGCCACTCATCCTCCAAAGTATTCGGATTCTCTCCACCAGCCCGATGATACCACAGCTCATGTTGCTCCGTCATTAAAGCCTGTACACCCAGCATATTCAATGTTGAATAGCTGTAATATACTTGATCGAAAGAATCGTGATACCACTCAACCGGCAAACCGTTGTAACTCGCCCAATCTCCTTCCTCGTGGCGACAGGTTTCAAAGTTGGCAACTGAATTACGAGCAACGAACGACGATGTAGGTACAGGTCCAATCCTTTTCGCGGCAAAAGGCACGGTTTCCAGAACTTTGTCCGGTTCTACATTCCTGTTAATGCTAGGATTTCGACCAGCGGGCATTCCGCCCAATTCGTGCTCGACCCCGTCGTCTACCAGATCGAAATCGGTATCTTTTCCAGTAGGTAATGCGCCGGCAAGGCCGCCAAAGAGGAATATGCTCGATATTGGTCCTCGTTTGATAGTGGGTTCCGGCCATTTCACCATGAGAGCATTTGGAGCAAACGTCATTGTAGAATAGGCTCGTGGTGAAGGTGCATTTTGATATTGGCCATGCGGATACATGAGAACCCATTTTGAATTAAACGTATCGAAGCACCATGTATCGTTGAAGTAGGTGTTGCCATCCGTTCCGCCATATAAGATAACCCAACTGCTATCAAGGAAATACCTGAAATCTGTACCGTCGGGTGTGCCATCGTAATTTGAACGGTTGTAATCATTGGCCCCCCAATAGACCATGGATGCACCACCTCGTGGCTGCGGCCGCTCCGGGTTGAAGAATGCTACTATTTTGCTCCAGTTCTGTTCCGCCATGGAATATTGCCACAGATCGTTCAGAGGTTTATGCGATTCATCAAAACCACCAAACATAAGAACGCGACCGTTCAAACTATCATAGGTCATACTATGCGCATAACGAGCGGGTGGTCTTGTTATTGTATTTATCAGTTCAAACGTAACATTATTTGGGTTGGGTAAGGGGTCTTCTTCATTCCAAGTCACGTTACCTTCCCAAGTATCGTTCATAATGTAATTTCCGTTGATACCGCCAAATAAAACCATTTTGGCGTCGCCAGCGTCTCTGATTTCAGACGTCGGTGGTATGGCGACAAGCCCATAACTTTTACGGCTGAACGCAGTGAAACTAGCTGTAGCACCGACCGTTGTTGTTGAGTTTGAGCCCGTACCTACGCTAGTAGTTATAAGAGAGGCTATATACCCTGAATACAACATAGCGTCGTAATTATAAGCAGGACGATATGCTACGCCAAGAACGGTACCATTTGGTGATATTTCATAGTCCGTGGTTGCATTGGTAGCTACAAAAATGAAACCGATCTCATTGCCAATGGTCCAATTAGGATGATTTATAATATTCACGAACTCCGTTGTGATGTCTAGTGACAAGTTGTCTGGCGTTGTATTGTCAACAGTAAATGAAACCGGGCCAGCAGTGAACCAGCCTGCCAAGCGCGCCGATGGTTCTGTTGAGTCGGTTGCTGATGAATAGTTTGTCCAAGAGAAACCATCACCAGGATGAATCTCAAGATACAAATCTGTATCAACAGGTACAGATGGTTTTCGCCCAATGGATATAATGAGTTGTACGTTGGCAATCTCTTCACAAACACTATTGAATGCAGTGTCTGTAAAGTTCATAGCCGCCAATCCAGTAGTAGGCCGCGGAACAACGATCGTATCTTCACCAACCTTCTTTTCGATAAATACTGTTCCAGCACCGACAATGCAAAGAGGTGGTCTTTCGTTCACCACATTAAGGGTGGGAACGCCATTTGTGGCAAAATCTCTGTACTCTGTAACGCCAATGGCATTCAATTCTATGCCCAATCGCGATTCAGCAAGAGACAGGAGATCATCCTGTGATTTGTAGAAGGGACCAAATGTGTTGTAAGCATGCTTAGCAGTCCAACCGCCATGCATATACATCCAATCTACACTACCGCTGTTTAACCATGGACGCCACTTTGGGGTGCCCATATATATTTCCGAGTAACAGTAATTTAGCGGGGTATTCACTGGTTTGTCAGGATTGCCGCACGGGCAATCGGTGCCCCTGCCATAGATAAAAAACGGCACGGCACGTAATTCGGAGAGTCCGTCATAACCCATACTCCGCAAGTTAACACCGCTGCTACGCCATAAATTATCACGTACGACATATTCATAGATATCACTATGACGGTATTGCCCATCGCGACCACCGACTACGATGAATTTACGATTGTCCATTAATATCAACGGCGCACAAGAAAAGTCGCCTAAGGTGGCTAAACCAGTACTGGTAAACTTATCGCATTTTCTTTCAAAGACAGGATTGTAGCATGAACTGGCTCCCCAGCGTGGCAGGGGGGGGGTACCTTCTGGATTGAGCTGAACCCAAACTGGATAGGGTATACCTTCAATCGGCCACATCTGCCATAGATCGCCCACAGCCCGGTCGTAATGGCTCGTCTGTTCACTCACCAGATATTTCCATTGAACAACATATGCATCCACGAATTGAGTCGATGTATTGGCATACCAATCGCCATTGGGTCTCATGGTCAAATAAGTACGCGCTCCGTCAGGTTGAGAGATCTCTACAAAACGTGAGTAATTTGTTATAGGTGCTCCATCGATCCAGGTCCAGGAAGAAGGATTGGTGGTTGTATTGAATCCACCAAGGGCTATGATATTTGCGCCTGGGATCATGTAATTGCTTACAATCAAGCCCGTCTGATCTCCCTTTAGCACGGCCAGATCAGCGATGGCGTTGGGTACGGAGGGGTGCTGTTGACTTTGCGCCAATTGGCGCGCTTGAAACCAGACCAGATTTGTACACCGGAAAACAGCAAAATCATTGGTCAATCTCTTTACGGATGTGTCGATTTCACCCCAGCGTGCGGACGTATCTGACGCATCGGGCAATCGATCATAGTCGCTATCCTGCTCCAAAGCATGGGAGCGGTAAACACGATCTTCCTCGCCATCGGCCAGACTATCATTATCGGTGTCAGGATTCCAAGGATGTGTACTTGTACTATAAATGATGTTTGAAATTCCACCAAGCGAAAATCGAATGTTGTATTCTCGAAGATTCCACAAACCATCGCGATCCATATCACCATTCACCCCTACAGATGGATATCGAACAACGGTAATGTAGGAGATGCGGGATTCATCTGCGAGATCTCTGACCTCAATGGGATCGCGAGGATGCAAACCGTGCATCGCTTCCCAACCGTCCGGCATACCGTCGCCATCGGAATCGGGATTAAAGGGATCAAGGTAATAGTCCCAGTAAAGCTGATTCAAACCATAGCTCGGATCCGATGTAAACAAGCTGGGATGCAATCCATAAAGTTGATTACGGATCAAAAACTCCTGCAAATTGGTCAAACCATCATTGTCAGGATCTTCGTCTGCATCCGTAGGATCAGATGGATTCAGCGTGGTCTCCCGTTCGCGGCCCAGATAATCAAGCACTTCAAAGTTATCAGGCATACCATCACCATCGGTATCCCAATCCGTTGGACCATCAACCATACCATCGTTATCCATATCGCCACCAGCCCACTGCGGGAAAAAACCTCCGTCGGGTATGCCATCGAGATCTCTATCCCATACTTCACGCCCGTCCAACAGTATATCGCCGTCTGTATCAGGATTGTTTACATCGGTCATAAACACAACAACTTCCTGGAAATCGTCCAAGTAGTCACTATCCGTATCCGTCATGGTTGGGTTGGCGCCAGCGATGAATTCAGCCAGATTTATCAGTCCATCTCCATCCAGATCCTGATTTGCATCATTGGTATGGGGATTAAGCCCATAGAAGAATTCCCATCCATCACTCATTCCATCCCCATCCGAATCAATATCGGTCGGATTGGTCCAGTCGTTTGTATTGGGTTCACCATCAATACCGAGGAATTCCTTGAAATTGCTCCATTCATCGAAATCGGGATCTTCATCAGCTCCACCACAGGCAATGGGATCAAGAATACGGTTTGTCGTGCCTGGTGTAGTCAACGACGCCATAAACTGATAGGTGTATTCAAAACCATCCCACATGGTGTCATCATCAGTATCGACATTATCAACCATCATATCCGACAGCACCCGTTCATTACGTGTATGCGATTCATTGATTGAACGTTCCTCGCTACCAAAAGGCTGAATGTTTTTCATAATAGTCAAAGCTGGATTCGGGGAAGGCATGGGATCGTTGTAATAGCTTTTGACTTCCGCTTCAAAACGATCACACGTTATCGCAGCAACCACTCGACCTGTACCGAAATTGTCAATACCATCCAAATAGCGACCAGAGAAAAGAACCGCCAAGGAACTCGCTCCGATCTCAATATTCGTGTGGTAAGTGTAGGAAAGTCCAAAACGCATAGAGCCATCATAGCCGACTTCAAGATTATCCGTCAGCGTATCTTTATCGGTGTCAGCATCGAAGGGATTCGAACGCATACCGAATTCTTTAAACAACTCGAATTCGATTAGATTACTCAAGGTATCGCTATCAGGATCGTCCTCACGATGATAGAGGAAAATATTGGTATAGCCAATTTGTTCAGTTACGTCGCCAACAAGATCGTAATCCCTATCTGCGTCATGAAGCACGAAATTGATTACCGCGGTTGCATTGGCGAACACTCGAACTTTGATAATAGGGGAAACATAATAACCGTCCTTCTCCAAATGGAAATGATGCACACCCGGCAACAGATCGCTGACCATACTAGGGCTCGTTGATGAGTGCAATGTTCCATTGACATAAATCAAAGCATTGGAGATGACATTGCCGAATACGTCTTCCGCACGAATATCCACATTGCCAGAATTGGCATACTGCTCATTATCAAAATAGACATAGGTTTGTTTGGCTGGAAGTATAGTGAAAGGCTTAAGTGCAATACGTTTCTCGTTAGTCATGACCAAGGATGCATAATGCTCACCCACATTCATATGGAATTGAGCTGGCGTAACATAATCGGTCTCGAATCCATTGATCCAGATACGATGATTTGAACCATCCCGAACCTTTATCTTTACATAACCACGAGCAACATTTGTTCTAAATTGCAGGAGCGACAGCTCTCCTTCGCGCAAATTGATGGTAACCAAAGGGTCCAACACGTTTGAACTAATAGAGATCCAATGATCACCGGCCATATACGCGCCCAGCGCCGCGGGCTTTACCGGATTGTCCAACCAGTCAACCATCTGGTTGGTAAAGACAGCCAATGTCTGTGCGGCATAATAATCAACGAAACCTGCGGTTGCCGACGTGTTAAGTCCATTCCATACCTGAGCTTTTTTGAGGTTCAAGTACACCTCTTCAGTCGCCGAATTCATTTCCGTAGCCACACCTAACAGTGGGCGCCCAACGCCGCGCTGCAATTCAAAATGAGCTTTTTCATATATCTGTGTAGTTGTGAGATCAATGATACCATTTGTCGCCAACGTGAGGAAATTAACACCAGGATGTAATCCTTTACCAAAACCATAATCGCCGGTAAACAACTCACCATTGAAAAAATCGGCTTGGTGAGAAGGTGCAGTGGCTTTCACATAATACTTTCCGGCAGGCAACCCCCTTATTTCATAACTACCGTCATCACTTGTTTCCGCCAAACCAAAGATCTTTCCAGGCAATACCATTCGCTGATAATTGATGACATTGGTAATCCCCCCCAAGCCGATGGCATAAACCTTACCTCCAACGACTGCCTTACCGTTGATATCACGCACCCAGCCCTTGATGCCACGTGCGCCGTAAACCAATACATCATCCACCCACCATCCACGATAATCGTTGTTGTAGATGGTCAATGCGGAAAACAGGAACCGTACCTCAATATTCTGATGTCCGGCAAAAGCACTGAGATCAGATACACGATGTACCCATCCGGTCTGAGTCAAACCAGTCAAGGGATGTTCGTATGTGCTGTATCCTGCCTTTTGTGAGCTGACAACAATCCAATTAGGTTTCTGGTCAGAACGTGCTTGTACGGTCACATAATCTTTAAAAGGTTCAGTTTCATAATACTCGTTCCATTGGAGAGTTAAGTACGGCAGCCCGATTGCATCAAAAAGAGGTGTTTTCAGGTAACACTGAATGGCTTGACCTACATTATAGGTGGCATTCAAATTGGTACCGACGCCATCAGTCATAAACGCTTCATGATCAAAAGCCATACGATAGCTAATATTGGTGGAATGGTCATGTAGATAACGTATATCATTGGTTTTGGGATCCGGCTCGGTAGAGGTAAGGTGCCAGTAATCAAAAGGAATATAGGGTGTTGAATTATGTGTCCAATTATCACGAGAGGATGTTTCAAAATTTTCGTCAATGAGTATGTTGAGGGAATTAGTGGCGGAAGAATCTTGAAAACCTAACTGAAAAATATCTCCATCACTCAAAAAACTGACAATCGTATTAGCCACGCGCGGATTGATATCATCTCCATCATCCAAACCATCGAAATCGGTATCGGCCAGAGATGGATCCGTTCGTGCCGTATATACTTCGTATCCGTCAATTAATCCATCACCGTCCGTATCTTGATTATTAGGATCTGTTCCGTAAAAGAATTCGTTTATATCGGTCAAACCATCGCCATCGGCATCGCTTGTCGGATCATTTGAAACCACAGGATTCAAAGAATTCACGATTTCCCAACCATCAAACAACCCATCTCCATCCGTATCTTGAATTGTAGGATTCGGGCTATGCCGATACTCAGGTCCATTGATATCACAACCAGAAACCATATAGACAAATTTGTACCACCACTCATATTCATCAATATTTGAGACACCATCATTATCGAGATCATAATCGGGATCTTGCGTTGGATCACCATCATTAAACTCGGTTGTATCAATGCGATCCACACCATTATCCAGTGGATTCAAAGTCAAATTGTTTGTATGTTGCGGATTCAGTCTGGAATAAGTCCATTCCCATCCATCCATCATACCATCATCGTCCGTATCCCAAAAACAGGGATCGGTTCCGGCTACAGCTTCGCGTGCATTGTCCAGACAATCGTTATCCGGATCACCAGAACCTTCCCATGGTCCAGTGGTAAGCATCACGATATTCTCTTCAGTCCAACCGAATTCATCACTAGCACGAACACCAAAGCAATAAACACGTCCATTGATGAGTCCAGTCAATTCAAAAGTCAATTGGTTAGTCACTTGAGCAACGGGATTGTTGAATACATCATCTTCATCGCACAGAAGTGTCTCCCCACAACCCGCCGAAGTTGTGCTCATATAAATGGTATAAACAATGGTGGTTGATGTATTGTCGATTGCCGGCAACCAACCTAATACGACATTACCGTTGTTGCCGCCATTGGCTGTACGCAATCCGTCAAAAAAAGGC
>CAZOLK010000006.1:0-3864 GCA_964580325.1 uncultured Verrucomicrobiota bacterium
TATGATCAAAACAAATTTCTTATCTGCCAATTTTCAGGGGTGTTGAAAGTATGCCTGGGCATGGCGCGCAACAACATTTACCTGGCCGGAAAATGCTGGGCCGCCTACGTCGCGCTGGAATATATGCTCAACCGGTTGGGTGAACAGGCTGCCGCGGAACAGGCCGGACAGTGTGCCCGGCGCACAGCCTGGGCCATTACATACACAGGGATATGATGAAACTGCGGGATTCATTCCCGCGGTATTGGAGGATGACAACCAAAGTGCGATCATCCCGGCCATTGAAGCGCTGGTGTTTCCATACGCGATGGGGTTGACGGATTGCGTGGCTGAAGACGGGTCCTATGGCGATTATATCAAGACGTTGAAATCACACCTGCGAAACATCATGAACAAGGAAACCTGCCTCTATCCGGACGGTGCATGGAAACTATCCAGTACGGCTGATAATTCTTGGATGAGTAAGATATGCCTGAGCCAGTACGTGGCGCGCAAGATTCTCGGCTTTCATTATGTCGGCGAGGAGGACGCGGACAGCGCCCATGCACAATGGGAGCGGGATCCAAGTTTCATGCCTGCTCAGACCAGTTCACCTCAGGCAAAGCTCGGGGAAGCCTGTATTATCCGCGGATCGTCACCAGCATTCTCTGGCTGAGTGAGTGATGGGGTGATGCGCTGGAATGAATGAGGAACCTTTAAAAAGCTGCCTGGTTGAACTTGGGCCAGCCACGGGTACGCGTTATGCCGGTCACACGCTGCTTTACTTTGGCCCAGCTTGATGAAGAGCACATGGGCAAGCAGCACGGGCAGTTTGGGTGATTATGCTGAACAGGCCCCCGCGACATTTTAGAGAAACACGTCGCATCACGGACCAACCCGCATCTCAACTCCTCCACTGGACCAATATCAGACCACAGCCTGCAGGCTGGGGTTAATGCTGCATTGCGCGGTGCTGATGAATTCATCGTCCAGCGTTTGCATCAGCTTTTTGACCGTTTGGATCGAGGATACCCGGTAGGCATTGGCGCCGGCGAAGACAAATCCATCGGTCAGGTTGCCCAGGCGTGCGCTGTCCAAGGCTCTCGCGATGCAGTAGGGGGCTTGTTTGAAGTTGCAGGTTTTCAGGCACTTGAACGGGCAGGTAAACTTCTGTTTGTAGCCGTTAGCCACTTTTCGCAAAAAGTTGTTGTTGATGGCCCGGCCCAGTAGACCTACCGGGCTCTTTATGATGGCCAGATCTTCCTGGGTACAGGCAACGTACTGCTCCTTGAACGCTCGCGAAGCGTCGCATTCTTCGGTGGCCACGAACCGCGTGCCCATTTGCACGCCCTGGGCACCGGCCTGGATGTATTTGTAAATATGCTGGCCCGTGAAAATGCCGCCCGCCGCAATCACCGGCACGGGACGTTCGACCACCTTGGTGTAATACTCGGCCACGTCAAGCACACCCGGCAGGATTTCATCGAGCGTATATTGTTCGTTGTCCAACTGCTCCTGGTTGAAACCCAGGTGACCGCCGGCCAGCGGACCTTCCAGCACGATGCCGTCAGGCACATGGTTGTAATGTTTGAGCCAGTACTTGAAAATCAACTCCGCAGCACGGGCTGACGAAACAATGGGGACAAAGCGCGTCGAACTGTGCATGACCTGTTCCATGGACAGCGTTTTGGGCAGTTTCAATGGAAGGCCCGCACCGGCAAAGATGATGTCAATGCCTTCGTCATAAGCTGTTTGCACAAGCAGATCGTAATCGGACAAGGCCACCATGATATTGACGCCGAGAATGCCCTTGGTCATCTGGCGTGCGCGCCGGATCTCCTGGCGCAGGGCCAGGGCATTGGCTTCCATGGAGCGTTTGCTGGAGCTGGAGCGGTAGGCATCCATGCCTATGCATACTGCTGAAATGACGCCGATGCCGCCTTCGTTGGCAACAGCCGAAGCAAGGTTGGCTAGGGAGATGCGGATGCCCATGCCGCCCTGGACAATGGGCAGCTTGCTTATGTGCGGGCCAATGCGCAAATTGGGTATGATGCCGCTACTATTCATATTTTCAATTCCAATCTGGACGTTCCATAACTAAATTTGGGATGCACTTAGATAAGCGATCACGCTCGTTCTTCGTTGCGTGAAACCCATTTATACCGAATGCCTTCCATAATGTGTCAGTCTCACATGGAAGGGACGGATGAAAAATAAACATTATTCATAGCTTTTACTGACATACACTCTTTTATACTCAATATCCAGAACAGTTCCTAAAAAAAATCGTGTCAGAGCAATCTGTTTTTGTCTGACTTCTTGTTGACCCACGCATGGTGCCAGAATGTACAGGTTATGCAAGGTTTTTTTATTACTGCTGTCTTGTTTCTTGCGCAACCCTGTAGTAACACCATTATTTCTGAGTTATTTCCGTAGGAACAGCAAGCAGAAAGGACCTGAATATGAAGAAAATATCGTTGCAATTGTATTCGATTCGAGAGACCGCTGGCCAGAATTATGCTGGCGCCATGCGTCGTGTGGCCGATATGGGTTATACCCTGGTTGAACCTGCTGGGTATCCTGGCACGACTTTGGAGGAGGCAGCGCGTATTTATAAGGAAAACGGATTGCAGGCTGCCAGTTGCCATGGCCGTCTACCGTTGGGGGATCGGCAGGAGTCCGTGCTGGCCGATATGCGCTTACTCGGCGCGACATACCTGATTACCGGTTTCGGCGCTCAGCAGTTTGGCAGCGTGGAGGATATCAAGCAGGTCGCGGAGCAATTCAACCAGGCTGCGGAGATCGCCGGTCGGCATGGCATTCAGATCGGTTACCATAACCATTGGTGGGAAATGGCCCATGTAGGCGGGGTTCCGGCCTATCGCATCTTTCTCGATCATACCAGGCCGGAGGTGTTGATGGAGCTGGATACGTATTGGGCTAAAGTTGGCGGTTGTGATCCGGTCGAAGTGGTTTGTGAACTGGGGGCGCGCGCCCGTTTGTTGCACATCAAGGACGGTCCTGGCGTGCGTGAAGAGCCTATGTTTGCCGTGGGCCAGGGCGTCATGGATTTCCCGGCCATCGTCGCCGCCGCCGAACATGCCGAAATACTGGTGGTCGAACTGGACCGTTGCGCTACGGACATGATGGAAGCCGTCAAGCAGAGCCGCGACTACCTCGTCAGCGTCGGGTTGGGAGCATAGGTGGTGGATGAGGCGTCCCGCCCCTGAGCCTTTTGGAAGTCGGAGTTGGGAGTTAGTACAGCGGAGTTAGGAGTTGTGACCAGTGACCAGTGAGCAGTGGGTAGGGAGCAGGAAGCAGGGAGGATCAGTGACCAAATGACCAAACTTAAACCTGCATGCTTTTGGATCGAGCGCGCGCTTTTCCGGCAGGTCATGGAAAAGATGCCGGATGAACCTTGCACGCGTATTGCGGCGCTCGAGACATTGACCTTGTTTAACCGGATCAATGCCTTGAGCACCATCCATCACGCCGGTCGCGGCTGGTTGGGCGCTTCGTTGTCCGTGGCCGAGTTGCTGACCGCCATTTATATGGATCGCGAAACGCCTTTTGACATGGCAGCGTCTGATCGTGATCTGGTTTTGTTAAGCAAAGGTCATGCCGCGGCCATGCAGTATGCCGTACTGGCCGGTCTGGGCGTGTTGAGTAAGTCGATCTACAGCGCTATAACGCGCCGGACGGTCCCAGGCCCATACCGACCTTGCCACGCCTGGCATCGACACCGTTTCCGGCAGCCTCGGGCAGGCCCTTTCCAAGGCAGCCGGCCTGGTCAAATCAGCCTTGCTCTAGCTGCGCTGGCGAGCAGCCGCATACCGCGCTGCCGGCATAAAAGCCTGCACGGCTTCACCTATTCGACCCTGGAGC
>CAZOLK010000006.1:3874-35185 GCA_964580325.1 uncultured Verrucomicrobiota bacterium
TGTACTGTCATTTCGGCCTGGACGCCGAAAGCCTGCAACCATGGATCGTCAAGTGTCTGGATCATGAACCTTAAACTGTTTCTTTCAACGTTTGTACTGATATTCCTGGCGGAACTGGGCGACAAGACCCAGTTGGCGGCCATGGCCCGGGCCGCTGCTGGTGACGGCGGCAAGCTGACCATTTTTCTGGCAGCTTCGTCGGCACTGGTGCTGTCCACCCTGATTGCGGTGTTGCTCGGCGCCCTGGTCAACAAGATTATTCCGCCCATGGCCATCAAGATTGCGGCTGGCCTGGTCTTCATCTTGTTCGGCATTCTCATGTTCATCAGCGCATTCCGCGCACCGGTCGCAAAACCGGAACCCGCGGTGGTCGCCAAGCCGGCGCCATGGGCACTGGCCCTGGCCCTGGACTTTGAAAAAGCAGCGGTGGCGCAATACCGGCGCATGGCCGCTGCCTGTACTGATGAAGCGTCAGCCGCCATCCTATGCGCATTGGCCGGGGAAGAGGAAAGACACGTCCAGCACCTGCAGGCCGCGTTGGCGCATCATGGCGACCTGGCCCTGGCTGCTGAACACACCGATCATATCAGCGATCTCGGTGCAATGAAACCGGCACAGGGTCAGGAGCTGGATCGCAACCTGCTGGACCGGGTGATCGAGCACGAAGAGCACATGGCCGGTTTTTATCGGCAAGTGGCGCGGAGTACCGGCATCCCGGCCTTACGAGATACCATGCAACTGCTGGCCGATGAAGAACAGCGCCATGTGCGG
The DNA here is from genome assembly GCA_964580325.1 of uncultured Verrucomicrobiota bacterium. Taxonomy (GTDB): domain Bacteria; phylum Verrucomicrobiota; class Kiritimatiellia; order CAYTQP01; family CAZOLK01; genus CAZOLK01. The sequence continues at coordinate 4,646 of CAZOLK010000006.1, forward strand.
GAACTGCGGACGCTATAATTGTTGCTCCTCCACGATCCATAATCCCACATCCGGAATTTGCAGTCAAAAAAGTGCGCTTACCCCTTGACGATATACGCAGATCACGCTAAATAGCGAAATAGATGCTTACGGCGTCATATGGAGTGAAGCTAATGCTTTATCAAAAGAAGACCATCATACGCGATACCAGCGGCCGGAAACTGACGCCATTGCGTCTGCGTCGGGCGCTCGCGCTCAATATAGCGGTGGGCGTGTCCGGCATGTTCTGGGTGGCGGCTGTGATGGGCATGCCGTTGACCATGCTCATGGAGGCGCTGGGTGCCAGTGGATTGTTGATCGGCGCTATAATCACCGTGAACCAGTTGGCTATGGTCGTGCAGGTGCCCACGGCTCTGTTCGTGGAAAAGTTGGCGCGCCGCAAGCTGTATTGGGGCGCGCTCATGATCTTGAGTCGCTCGCTCTGGTTCGTCCCAGCCTTACTGCTCTGGCTCCCGGCCGTATCCACGTGCGTGCGTATCCTCGCGATCCTGGTCGTGGCCTGCGCCAGCGCATTGCTGGCTCATGCCAGTGTGGCGCCATGGTTCAGTTGGATGACGGACTTGGTTCCTGAACGCCAGCGCTGTCGGTTCTGGAGCCGACGCCAGGGATTCTGCATGATGTCTTTCCTGGCCGCTATGGCCCTGTACGGCATGTTGCTCGATCACAACACCGCCCATCCCGTGCACGGATTCGCGCTAGTCTTTTTCCTGGCTGCCCTACTGGGTACGCTGGACATTGTCTTTCACTTGTTCATCCCCGAACCGCGCAGCGTAACGCCGACAGCCGGGCAACCTTTGTTGCGACGTTGCCTGGCGCCGTTTCGTGACCGTAACTTTCTCTACTTCACGCTGGCCATGGGGGGGTGGATGTTTGCGGTCGGCCTGATCGGACCTTTTGGCCTGGTCTACCTGAAAAAGACTTTTGGCCTGACCTACATGAATCTGACCGCGCTGACCATTGCCGCTTCTCTGGGCAACATCGTGGCCAGCTTTATCATTGCCTATTACATGGAACGTGTCGGTGCGCGCGCTTTCGGGGTCATCATGCTGCTGGTCGTTCCGCTGTTCACCTTGCCATGGTTTTTTGTCATGCACGGCAGCTTCCATTGGACTCTGCCTCTACTGGGCGCGGTCGAAGTGCCCCGGGTGACGCTGATTCTGTTTCTCAACGGACTGGTCGCCGGTGGATTTTTCGCAGGTGTGGGGATAACCCAGGTCAACCTGCTCTCGGAGCTGTCGCCGCACGAAGGCCGTACCATGGCCATGGCTGTGCACTGGTCGCTGACAGGCGGTATGTCGGCCTTGGGCCCCTTGTTGGGCGGTTGGATTATGGACCTTTTTGCAGTGCACCCGCTCAGCCTGACCTTACCCGGCGGCATGCCGTTTTCTTTTTTCCATGTGTTGCTGTTGCTTCATGCAGCCTGTTGCCTGTTGTTGGCTGTGCCGCTGCTGTTGCGGGTCCGCCCGTGCAGCGAGGAGATGAAAGTGGCCTCCGCGTTCGGTCAGATGATCCTGGCCAATCCATTGCGCGCTTTTCGCGACATGTATTTCGTCAACCTGGCGGATGCACCTGTTTCGAGCAGCGTCAAGGCCAACGCACTCGACCGGTTGGGGCTGAACCGTTCCACCATGGCCGTGCGCGATCTGCGTGACCGGCTTTATGATTCGGCTGCCGAAGTCCGCGAACGGGCCGCCTATGCCCTGGGCGCCATTGCCAGTGACGAGGCGGTTGAAGCTTTAACCAACAAGCTGAACGATCCGCAGAGCGATTTGGCGGTTCATATCGCCCGCGCTCTGCGCGGCGTGCAGCACCCGTTGACCACCCATGCGCTGGTGCGTAAACTGGAGAGCGGGCTGGACCATGAAACCTTGTCCGAAACCGTACGCACCCTGGGCTGCCAAGGCGACCGGCGGGTAGGCGGCAGCCTGTTGCGCATCCTGCGCGAGACGCGAAACGATAAAGTCATCGACGCTTCGAGCGAAGCTCTGGCGCGTCTCGGCGAAATGGCCGCGATCCATGAAATTCTGCCCCACCTGCGCCGTACCTGTAACCCGGTGCTCAAGTGTTCGCTGGCCACGGCCGTAGGCGATTTGCTGGGGCAGCGCGATGAGTTCTATAAAATCCTGACCGTCGAGCAGAAAGAGCCGGGTCGTGAGATTGAACGCTTGCTGCTGCGGTTGCTCCAGCGCGTGCGCCGTGAATTGCGACGCAAAATGAGTGCTGATCCCGATACGCTTCCGCGCCTGATCGAAGCCTTGCAAACGGCTTTTGACGATGAAAACTATACGGCTTGTGCAACCGTGATCTTCCACTTGGCCGCATCGCTGGCCGCGCTATCATTTGGCGTGGAGTACCACGGCGACCCGCGCGGCTTTGTCGACGAACTGGCCTGGCGCAGTTGCCACTATGGCATGGTCATCTGTTTTCTCGAAGCGCTCTGCAACGTTCAGGACCAGGAAAAACCGCCAGACCTGACCGAAATCACCCTGGCCATCTATGCCCTGGTCCAGTGGGAGCGCGGCGGGAAGCGCAAAGCAGCGTAATGGTGGAAGGGACGTCCCGACCTTCAGGGTCCTTAGCCTTGTATCTTATAAACTCAGGCCAAGTTGCCCTTCTACCTTGCACAGGCCGGACAGATCCCGTTGAAGATAATGACGTGAGATAAGGCCTTAAAACCTCTGGGCAGTCGGTACCCCGCATCCAGCGAACATCCCTCGAGCAAGGTGACCTGCCCGCAGGATTCGCACTGGAAGTGATGGTGGTGTGCCAGATCAGTACGCTCATACAATGGCGCTTTGCCGGGCACCACGATGGATCTGATCCGGTTCTCCTCCAATAAATCCCGAATAGCCCGGTACACCGTGGCAATGCCCAGGCCCGGGCAGCGTTTCCGTGCCTGCGCCAGCACCTCCTGCGGCGTGAGCGGCCCCTCTGCCATATTCAGCACTGATTCAATAGAGGCGCGCTGCGGTGTATGACGATTTTTCGTTGACATTCCTTTTTTATATTGTATCAATAATCTATTATCAAGTGATAACCTATTATCATTAACATGAAATGAGACATGGAGTATAGTATGTTCGGATGTATATTTATGGTGGTTTTGGTTGGGCTGCCGGTTTTGGGAGCGGGTGAATCAGGCGGTGTGGACAAGGATCCGGCGTGGCTGGCCCCATCCATCGGCCCTTTTTCGCCCAGCGTGCACGTCAACGCCGCGATTAGCGAGTCGAGCGGTAAATCGGAAGAACTCCAACTGGGATATCACGATCCCACCCGAGAACAAGGCACGATCCAGAGCATTGAAGTGGGGTTGTCGTTGCGCTATGAAATGTTGGAAGGTTTCGCGACCTACAACTTTGGCTATGGCGCCGATGAGGAGTGGAGTGATGAACTCGAAGAGGCTTTTCTCAAATTGTGCGATCTGCCCGGCGGCTTTGAATTGCGCGGCGGCCGGAAGTGCGCTAGTACAAATAAGACAGGATGAAGGAGATACGCGTGAGAACTTGTTATGTTGTAATGCTGTTGCTGAGTTTTGCCACTTGGTTGGCGTTGGCTGGGGGCGCGACCGCGGACCAAGAACCGCTCCAGGTGGCCTCCCTGAATCCTATTGTAAGCGACCTGGCCCGTCAGGTGGGCGGTAACCGGGTCAAGGTGATCGACCTGATGCCGGTAGGCTCTAATCCACACAAATTTTATCCGTCGCCCGATGACTTGAAGCAGGCTTCCCGGGCGGCCCTGATCCTGGCTGCCGGCAAGGGGCTCGAAACTTATCTCAAGGAATTCCACGAGTCTATTGGCCCTGACATCCCGCTCTTGGAAGTGGGCAATGCAGTGCCGTCGCTCAAGGTGGAGGTTGGTGAGGTGTTCGTGTGCTGTCCCGCCCATGCGCACGACGCCGTGGATCCCCACTGGTGGCATAGCGTCAAGAATACGAAACGGGCGGCTCGTTCCGTGGCCGGAAAATTGGGTGAAATCGACCCGGACCATGCCGATGCTTACATGAAACGCTATAACACCTATGCCGCCACCCTGGATGATCTGTATAAGTGGGCCAGGAAGCAGATCAAGAGCATCCCCCGTCAGGACCGTGAATTGACCACCTCCCATGCGGCGTTCGGTTACCTGTGTCGCGAGTTCGGGTTGCGATCCATCACCTTGCAGGGGCTTACGACCGAGGACAATGCGGAGCCTGGCTACCTGAAAGACGTGATCGAGACATTGCGCAAAAACAAGGTCAAAGCGGTCTTCCCCGAGGACAATGCCAATCCCAAGGTCATTGCCAGCATGGTGCGCGAAACAGGGGTCAAGGTCGGCGGTGCTCTCTGGGCAGGCACTCCGCCTGTGGGCAACCCGACCTATGAGGCCATGATCCGTTCCAACATCACCACCATTGTTCATGCGCTGAGCGACCAGGAGTAGAAGCATGCGTGGGCAGCCTGTGCTGCAAGCCTGTCTTTTCCTCGTTCTGTGGATGGCGCTGGCTGTTCCGTTATGGACGGTGACTCACAAAAAAGCGGTTGTCGTTGGGAAAGCTGCCCACGCCCGGACCAACATACAGACCTGGGTCACGTTACGTTTTTCCCGGACGCCCACCTCGTTCACCCTCACACAGGACGGCCGAACACTCTGGCAGGAGGCCGTACCCTCCGGCTTGGAGTTTGAGCAGATCGTGCCGCTTCTTTTCGATGAATTCGGTGTTGAACTGGATCTGGCTGCAAGCTTACCTGACGAGGTCGCCGCGGTGGAAGTGAAGCTGGAACCGGAAATGCGCCGGGAGCAGTCACGCATGCTCTGGGTTGAAGGTGACGTCGATGAGACGCTGATTTTTAGCTGGGGGCGTCGTGATGGAATGTAATTGTCATGGCAAACATGTGCTTAGTCTCGAAGCGCTGCATGTGCATTACGGTCCTATCTGCGCTCTGCATGACGTGACGTTTGAGTTGACCTGTGGCACGACCGTGGCCTTGTTGGGCGGTAACGGCGCTGGCAAAAGCACGTTGATGAAGGGCATTGTTGGACTGATTCCGATCAGTGAAGGTCAGGTCTTGTGGCAGGGGAAACCAATCCCGCAGAATACCCACGAAGTGGTCTACCTGCCGCAGCGCGCCGATGTGAACTGGGATTTTCCCCTGACGGTTCGTGGATTGGTGGAAATGGGGCGCTATCCTTTGCTTGGACCGTGGCGGCGCTATAGCAATCTCGATGCGGAAGCGGTTGATCGCGCAATGGACACCATGCGCATCCGTGAACTGTCGCGACGTCAGGTCGGCGCCCTGTCCGGCGGGCAGCAGCAGCGCGCGTTGATTGCCCGGGCTTTGGCACAGGAGTCACACGTGCTTTTGCTGGACGAACCCTTTGCCGGGCTTGATCGGCCGGCCCAGGATTCGCTGGCTCAGTTGTTGCGTGAGTTGGCTTCCAGCGGGCGCTTGGTCGTGGCTTCGCATCATGATCTGAAAACCGTGGGCAGCATTTTTGACGAAGTCGTATTGCTCAACCATACCCTGATCGCGCGAGGAATTAGTGTCGAGGCAATGACCGAGGCCAACCTTGCGCGCGCGTTTGGATCTGCATCATGAACCTGCTCGGCGATATTCTGTCCTATGAGTTCAACCAGCGCGCTCTGCTGGCTGCGGTCATGATCGGGTTTATGAACGGGTATGTGGGTGGCTACGTGGTATTGCGACGCGACGCGCTGTTTGCCGGCGCGCTGTCGCATACCTTGTTCCCCGGTGTGGCCTTGGGTGCGTTGATCGCCGGACTCAATCCCCTCAGCGCCCTGATCGGCGCGTTCTTCATGGCCATGCTGATAGGACTTGGATCACAGGGCATTGCCGCCAATGCACGCATTGACCGGGACGCATCCATGGCCATTCTGTTCACGGCCGCCTGCGCCGCAGGATTGCTGATCCTGAAAAAGGTGGCTTCCAATGTGCGCATCGAGGACTATCTGTTCGGCAATATCCTTGGCATTGGCGACTGGGATCTGTGGTTCATATTCCTGGTGGGGGGCGGCGTGCTGTTCTCCCTGATCCTCTTTCAACGCCCGTTTCAAATCTTTATCTTTTCTCCGGAAATGGCCAAATCGCAAGGGATCCCGGTCGGTCTGCTCGAATACCTGCTGGCCGGCATGGTGGTGATGACCATGGTCAGTTCGTTGCAGGCCGTGGGCACATTGTTGGCCATAGGCCTGCTGGTGGCGCCATCGGCCACGTTCTACCTGTATGTCGATTCGCCCCCGGTCATCCTGTGGGGCGGCGGAATCGCCGGCATCCTGCTCGCCGTGGCCGCGGTGTTTATTTCCAACCTGGCCAATATCCAGACTGGGCCGACCCTGGTCATTCTGCTGGCCCTCTTTTTCATGGTCGGTTTTGCCTGTAGCCCACGCTATGGTCTGCTGGCCGTCATTCGCATGCGCTACGTGCCCAAGATCGAAAGTATACGATAACAGATCATTATCGAATCGGGAATGCGTGAGATGAAATCGTCCAGCTCTTTTGCGCTTTTAAACAGGTTGGCTTCTGCTATGCGCGCATTCGGTTGATTGCGTTGGTGGGGTTGTATCCATCGTTGCCATAGGGTTTCGGCCCAATGATAGAGAATGCCGAGTGAGCCGTCCAGTTTTTCGCTTACCGTAAAGGGCAGGGGCCTCCGCGCCCATCTCGCTGTAGTTGAAAAATTTGGGAAAGGGTAGGGCGACGATGCTGCGTTAAGCGATGTCCAGGATCAGGCCGCACGCTGTCATGGTGAAGTCGTTCCAGGGTTAATGGTTCCTTTGTCGATTTCTTCCAGCAGGCCGTTCAGCAATCGGTCGAAACTATCGTGCAGGGCCATGTGGCGCATAACGGTTCGTCTTGATTCTATCGGTTGTCGGTTTTGGGTTTCTGGGTGACGCGCAGCACTTCTTGGATCGAGGTGTTTCCTTCGAGTACCAGGTTCCACGCGCTCTGCCGCAGGGAGGTTAATCCGCGCGCCACCGCCTTGTTCATCAGCGCGGTGCTGGAAGCGCGTTCGATAAGCATGCTGCGGAGTTCATCGTTGACGATCAGCACTTCGAAAATGGCGCGTCGGCCCTCATAGCCGGTGAAACGGCAGTAAGGGCAGCCCTGTCCTTGGTAAAAGGCGAACCCGGACCGCTCCGGGAAATTGCGGCGGACTTCCTCGATCACGCTCGGTTCCGCAAGTGTCTCTTTGCGGCAATGGGCGCAGGTGCAGCGGATCAGGCGTTGAGCCACGATGCCGTTGATGGTGGAAGCCACCAGGTATGGTTCAATGCCCATGTCCATCATGCGCACCGCTGCGCTGGCCGAATCGTTGGTGTGCAGCGTGCTGAAGACCAGGTGGCCGGTCAGGGCGGCGCTGGTGGCGATATCCGCTGTCTCCCGATCGCGAATTTCGCCAATCAGCATCACATCGGGGTCGTGCCGCAGCAGGGAGCGCAGACCGGAGGCGAACGTGAGACCGATGTTGGGTTCCACCTGGATCTGGGTGATGTTTTCGATCTGATATTCCACCGGATCCTCGATCGTGATGATCTTGCGCTCACGATTGTTCAAGTGGTCCAGCGCAGCGTACAGGCTGGTGGTTTTACCGCTGCCCGTTGGACCGGTGAACAGGATCATGCCAAAAGTCAGGTTCAGCAAATCCATCAAGGTCTGGCGTTGTTTCGTGGCCAGGTGCAGCTCGTTTAGGTGCAGGAAGGTTGATTTGCGGTTTAAAATGCGCAAGTTCACGCTTTCGCCGTAACGCGTGGGCAGTATGGATACGCGCAGGTCAAACGGTTCGCCATCGATTTCGTGAGTAAAACGACCATCCTGGGGCAATCGCTTCTCGGCGATGTTCATTTGAGCCATGACCTTGATGCTGGAGGTGATGGCGCGTTGGAATTTTTCCACGCCGCGGGGCAGCGGGATCGGGTAGAGCACGCCGTCCACGCGGTAGCGCATGGTCAGTGCGTTTTCGTCCGGTTCGACGTGAATGTCGGTCGCGTTGATTTCAATGGCGTCGCGGATGATGTCGGCTACAAAATCGGGAACATCCTGCTGGTCTTCGCTCTTGATCGTGATTTCGCTGTCACGTTTCTTTTCGCTGAAGCTCTTGATTTTGAGAAAGGTGTCGATACCCACGCCATAGTAATGCTTGATGCATTCTTTCAACTCGCGGCGCAGGCACAAGGCCCAATCCAGCGAATACCCCAGCAGCATGCGCAGTTGATCTTCGTCGTCCAGGCTGGGAATATGGTGGGTGGCCAAGGTCATCACGTGCTCGTCGCATGACATGGGAATGACGGCGTACTTGGCCACCGCGTTGATCGGCATTTTTTCCAGCACTTCACGAGGGATGCGCAACTGGGTCATGGACACGACCGGAAAACCGGTGCTGGCCGAAAGCAATTTGGCCAGGGTCGCTTCATCCAGCAGTTCTTCGCGCAGCAGCAGTTCTTCCAAAGGTTCGTTGAGCCAGCGTGATCGGTGCTCTATCTCCTCGATCTGTTCCGCCGGCAGGGTCTGATGTTGCCGCAGCAGCGAGAGTAACCTTGCACGCGCTTGCGTCCGTGATCGTAAAGTCCCGGGCGACGATGGTTGGTTATGGATCATGCGGCGCCTCCTCGATCCGGGTGGTAATTCCTTTTTGCAACACTTTTTCACCATCCGGAGTGGAAAAACGCAAGGTCAGCGGTTCGATGCCGGTGATGGTCAGTCCGTGCAGTTGCGCGCCGATCAGATAATACTGTGATGCGCCCGTGCATGTATGCTCGATAAGCGCCTGGATCGTGCCGTCCAGGGCGACCAGCCTGCCGCGATAGAGCAGGAGCACGGCGCGGGGTGCAGGTTTGGACGCAGGTTCGGGTGCAGGTTTGGGCTTCGAGTTGGGGATGGCCGGGTTGGATTTTTTCGCGACTGCCTTGGTGTTGCTGGCAAGACGGGCCTGTTTCTGCTGCCAGACCAGGATGTCCAGAAACTCGGACGTGAAAGGATGACGATGCCTTTCCGGTTCATAGCGTGTAAACTCCACATGCTCGACATGCGCCGGGTTCGCGGGTGTTGTCGCGGCTTTGAGCGTGGGCGTGGTCACAGCCTGTGGCGGCGATTGCGCTTTAATGAAGATCTGCATGCAAATGCTTGCCAGCAGCGCGGCTTCGAACAGCAGGATCACGATCGGCTTTTTGCTGACAACCATGCGCCCGAGTTGTTTCATGGGGCGGCCTTCTCCGCTGTGACGGTTTGCGCGGAATGGGGAATGGCTTCCTGCTCGAATACGATGGCCTCGCAAATGGCAAATACGCGCAGTCGGTCGTTCCTTTCCATGCTGTCCCGTTCCAGCCAGAAACGTTGGATCGAGAAGAACGAGGATTCCGTTTGCAGCGCTTGCAAGAAAGAAAGCCATTTGTCATAGGAACAGGTCATCAGGATGGCCATCGGGTAGACGACAAGCGCCGGTTGTTCGACGGATTGGAGCGGGATGATCAGAGGCGGCATGGCCTCGATATGTTCGATGACCGGGATTTCCAGTTGGATGCCGGTTTTGAGCAGGTGAATGGCCGAAGCCAGTTGCCACAGGCGAACCACCATGTCTTCATCCGTACCCAGCATATCCGGTACGCCCAGGTTGGCTGGCAGGGAGACGTTGTTTTCCTCGGCCAGTTTGCGCAAACGCGTACGCGCCTCGAACAGGGCCACTTTGTAATCGATTCGGTCTTCTTCGGCTGACGAGAGCAGCAGCCCCATGGCCACAGACTTGTCGAAAGCTTTGGCCTTTGCCGTGGCCTGGGTCCAGGTCGCGCGCAATTGTCGATGGTTTGTTTCCATAGCGCGCATACGGTTGAGCCAATAGGCCATGTCGCGATTCTCCAAGAGGCGGTTGAATGTTTGCCGTTTGTGATCGATCTGTTGCCGCAGTTCATCGGAGTACCGCTGCCAGGGGGTCCTCACAAGCAGCAACAGGGCGCCCGATACGATCGCCGCACCGATCAGGCCAGTCAGGATTCGTCGCTTATATATCTTCGCGGTGGCCAACGCCATGATTCAGGGCTTCCTCATTTTAATTTCCAGCGCGAACAGGTGGCAGGACGTCGTCGCCCAGCGCTGGTCCCTTTCCGGCGCCACGCGCACCTGGTCGTCGGCCAATAGATCGGCATTTTCAATAAAGGGACAGGCCCTTAAATTTTGAATCATTTCACGCACCGTCGATAAGTCGTCAAACGGCGTGTAGCCTTCGATCACGATCTCGACGAAACCGTCCGGGTGCAGGTGTTCCCGGTCAATGGAAACAAAAGGCTCGGCAAAGATCGTGTGATAGGTCAGCAAATTGAAGTAGGTATAGGTGTCGGCGACCAGGATGATCCAGTCGTCCTTGTATTTGGCCTGGGTCAAAACGCTCAGTAGAGCGCGGATCAGCAGGCCGTTTTTTCCGCTGTCGTGCATCATGGCGATATGTTTTTCCAGTGCGGTGTTAGCCTGCATATACCCGGTCAGTTCGCGCTGCATGGTTTGCAATTCGTTTATTTTCTCATGCAGATGTTGCAGTTCCAGGCGCTGATGACGTATGTCCAGGCCGATCTGCGCTACCGCGGCCAGGACGCAAAGCACGGCCATGGCAGCACAGGTTATCCATGTTTTCCAGGTGCGTTTCCAGCCCAAAGCTTCCTTTTCGGCCGGTGGCAGCAGGTTGATGCGAATCCGGCGCCGGGTTCCCATGCTCAGGGCAAGCCCTAGCGCCAACGCATAGGTGCGGGTCTGTTCAAGACCTTTTTGCGCGGCCAGATCGTGTTGCCAGTACACCGGCAAGTTCGTGGCCGATGCCATGCGCTGGCTGACCCAGTCGTCGGGCAGGTTGCCGTTGTCTGCCATGATCAGGCAATTCAGCGACCACGACGGTCTGGGAAACTGGACGTGGTAAAAGGAAAGGCATGCCTTGATTTCGTCCAGCCATTCGGCGAACGTCGATACCGCCTGCTGCTCGTCGCCCAGATCCTTGACTACGGTCTCATGATTCTCGAAAGGTTGGGCAACACTTGTTTCCTGCTGTCGGCGCTGTAAAAAAGCGTGCAGGTGGCGTATGCCGATAAAGAAGCGTCGGTTCATCAGCACGCCGTCGCGGCCGCCGAATACGACGCGCGTGTCCTCATTGCCCACGCAGACAGCCGCGAACGGGCACTTCCCCTCCGGCAGTATATACGTCATACAGATGTAGAGCGCCAGGGCGTCCGGAACCAGCCCGACGATCTCCAGTTCGTCGCGAAAGCGCAGAGCAGTCTCAACGGCCTCTTTACGCGCCAGGGCCAGCATGATGCTGCGTGAACCGTCCCAGTGCCTGGCTACGCAATAATCGTGATACAATTCGTCGTCGGAGAGTTCGGCAAAGCGCGCGATCTCCGTGCCGACCACCTGGTGCGCACCGCGAAAATCGTCCCGGGGCAATTCCAGTAGGCGCAGGACCGCGCCCTCATCGGCCAGACCGATGACGCAGGGGATATGCCGCCAACCCTTCTGTTCGAGAAAACGCTCCTGGACGGCCTGCGCCTCATCGCTCTGATGCGACATACGCACCTTGTCCGTTTCCACGATCGAAACACTGTTGCCTCTGCGACGCAATTCAATGACACGGGCGTAATCCCGACCGCGATCCAATCCTATGACTTGCTTGATGCACATGTGTCCAGGCTTCCGGTGCTTTTTATTCCGATCCGTTGTCTTCCGCCGCGGCGGCGCCGGGTGGGACGGTCGTCCGCATCGGGTCGCGCATGTCCAGGGTACGCAGGTTTTCACCGCGTTCGCTCAACACCGTGGCGGTGACAAAGATGATCAGGTTCTTCTTTTGCGAGGTGACGTCCGTACGCTTGAACAGATGCCCGATGAGCGGTAACGAGCCCAGGAACGGCACTTTATGTTCGGTTTGCATCGACACCGAATCGATCAGGCCACCCATGACAACCGTTTCACCGCTTTCGACCAATACCTTGGTCTGCACTTCACGGCGTGAAATAACCGGCAGCTTGACCACCACCTGGCGGATGCTGTCGGTCAGGTTGGTCACTGCGGTTGCATCATCCTGGTAGGAGGTGAAGCCTTCCAGTTTGCTGATGGTCGGCGTCAACAGCAAGCTGATCGAGCGCCGGTCCAGTCCTACGCTTGGCACAGCCACCAGCGTTATCCCCAATTCAGCCAGTTGCGGCTTGCCGCGCGGAATGAGCGCAGTGACCGTGTATTTCCGGTTATCCGCATCCACCAGTGAAAAGGCCTGAGCCTGGAATTCGTCGAAATAGAGCAAATCCTCGCCGTTGCGCAGCTTGGCCGGATTGTTATTGATGGTTGTTACCCGCGGAACCGATAGGGTGCGGCCTTTGCCGGATATTTCGAGCGCATGCAGGACGGCCCGGAACATGGGCTCGGTCAGCAAACCCTGGTAGGTCAAGTTCAGTCCCTGGTTATAGGTCGGTGGATTCGGGCCCGGGCGATAGATGCCGAAAGATCCCTGCGGTCCCAGCGGAAAAGTCCCATCCGCATTGCTCCTGTAAGGTGTGTAGTTGATCGCCGACGCTTTCTGGCCGTCGATCACCGGCGGTACGATCAAGGTTTCGGGTTTGTCGATTTTCATGCCGTCCTGGTAAACGGAACGGGTGGTGACAGGGTAGGGGGAATCGAGCATCCACTCGATCCCGATCTCGCGCAAATCCGCGACGGTCAATTCGACGAAGCGCGCTTCAATCAACACTTGCGGCGGATTCACATCCAGCGCCCGGACGATCCGGTCGACAATGACAAGGTTCTCCCGCGTATTGCGCACGAACAGCGTGTGGGTATTGGCGTCCAGGTGCATTTGAGCGCCCGCCGGCGCGGGTACAAACTTGGTCAGGATTTCCTCCAGGTAGTTGAGGTTGTCGGGCAGCACGGTCGCTCGGTGGGTCAGGTCGGTAATGTCACGCGGCTCGTTTTTCTTGGTTGGCGCGCTCCAGTCCGTGCCATGGTGTTGCAAACCCTTTTCCAGACGGTAAATCCGCGTTTGCAGCGGCGCAATGGTTTTGGGATCCGCTTCCGTAACCCAGATGATGTTTTCGCCCAGGTGAAATTGAATGTTGTAATTGCGGCTGATGAAATCGAAAAGCTCGCCTAACGGCACGTTATCCGCTTCAATATCGATCGCTTTTTTGTCAGCCAGTCCGTGGTCGGCGATGATGTTGATGTTATTGCGCGATATAGCCTGAATAAAGGTGTACACGTTGGCGCCTTTCAGGTGTACGCTGACCGATTTGCGCAGCAGGTCCAGCATGGGGCTTCCGGGATGGATGGGCTCATTGGTCATCACGGGCGCCGTGCGTATGCGACCGTAGGTATCCGGGATTAAACCTTTCTCGTCCGACTCGAGAAACAGATGCTCCTGCATTTGCCGTTTGCGGTGCGTCAGTCGCTTTTCACGTTGCGTTAGTATGGCCGCTATAATCTGGTTGCGCAGATCCTCCAGGTCGTCGTTTACATCTTCTTCCGGATAACGTTCGAGACAAAGGCGCAGCGCCTCATCGTAGCGCCCGGCTTCGTGAAGCGCACGCACTGCATCCAGCGGATCCCGAGGTTGTGTGGATGTCGTGGGTTGTTCTTCCGCATGTTTGTCGCCAGTATGGGAGCAGCCCATCGAAAGTGCCAGCATCAGGCTTAAAATACCCACGGCAAAGCATTGCACAACATAGCATTTTAAGTTAAACACGGGCATCCTCCTATCGGCATGATTCGGGTACATGGCGATTGCGACCCTGCTCAAGGCGCCTTCCTGAAGCGTTCTATCTGGTTCAGGATTTCTTCGCGGAGCTTGAACATCGTCTCGGAATAAGAATGGATGCGTTCCGGTTCGAATATGTGTTTTCTGCGTACTTTTTCACACGCGTTCATGGCACGGTTGAAATGCCCCAAGACGCGTTTAAGGCATGCGACGACGAAGCCGCCGTCCAGACCGTCGTAGGCAAGGTGATCCAGCGCTCCGGCCAGTTTGGCGGTCAGTAGTTGTGTTTCAAGAACCATATGGCGCAGATCGTGATCGCCATGATCGTTCAACAGGTTGCGCTCGTCGCAGAAATGCCACATATCCATGGCCACGCAATGCGCCATGTAGGTCAACGGATGTGTAATGCGGCCGTCCGCACAACGGATCCAGTCCCGCCCTTCTCGCGCAGGATCGGGCTTTATCGTCTCGCCTTCCTCGGCTTGTTCAGCGAATTCGTTCATAACCATGGAATTGTTTGCCCATGACCAGCCCATTTCATGCGCCAGGATTTCATGACAGTTCGGGTGGTCCGCATACATGGCCAGCAAGTGCTCGAAACGTTTGGTTTGTGCATCGGATTCCTGCAGCAGTTTTTCCCATTCAAACTCGCTCAACACAGTGCTTTCGCCTGGTTCGCCCTTTGCATTTTCGAGCAATTCCGCTTCAAGGATCTGTCGCATCCACGTTTCGCGAACCGTTTGATTGATGCGGACCTGTTCCTTTTCTTCTTCGGGCGTCATGCTCCAGGTTCGGTCGGAGATGCGTACACAATAATCGGTGCTCTCGATCACTACTCGGCCATTGACCTGGCTGTACCATTCAAGATAGATGCAGTTGCCCAGGTGTTCCGGAATCGGTTTGCCGGCTTTGGACAGCTTCTTGGCTTCATCCAACGGCACATCGAGAATGCGTACTTTTCGTGATACGGTCATATCGCCCACTTTGCCCCGCTGCATCGGAGATAAATCTTCAAGTCCCTTTCGCGCAATAGATTGTGGATTGTGGAAAGCTATCTTGCATCCTGCCACATCACTCCAGGCGTTGCCTGTAAGCTCCAGACGCAACGGTCGCGGATGCTGCGCCAGCCATATTTCACCGTTGATCTTACCCCGCACGGTGTTGTCGATTTCGCCTCGGACTACGCATGTATCAAGTCGCCAGGCCATGCCTCTCTCCGTCAACCCATTTTTGTAAAGCATTTATTATATACAGATCTGCACGCGAAAATGCAAACTTCTTCATGTTTTTTATGTTGACCCAGGCAAAATCAGCACACTCGACAGCCTGTGGTTTAGGGGATGTTTTGTTCAGATTGCACCAGTGTGCATGCAACGTGATCGTGAAATGACTGTATGCATGACGTACGATGGTCAGGCATGTCCCCACGGTCACCTCGATGGCCAGTTCCTCCTTAAGCTCCCGAGCAATGCACCCTTCCATGCTTTCATCCGATTCGATGGCGCCGCCTGGAAATTCCCATAGTCCACCCAGCATGGCTCGTTCGCGTCGCTGCGCGATCAGGAACTTGCCCCGATGGTAGACAATGCCCGCGCCTACAATTTTATGCGGGATCTTTTTCTTGGGTTTGCGTACAGGATAGCGTAGAGGATCCCCTTCCTGGTAAGCCTTGCAGATGTCCTGCAGAGGGCAGCAACCGCACGCCGGCCGTCGCGGCAGGCAACACAGGGCTCCCAGTTCCATGATGGCCTCGTTGCACAGCGCCGATTGTCCGGGTATCACCAGGGCCTGGGCCAAACCCCTGATGCACTCGTGGCTGCGCGGGGAATCGGTTGGTTCATTCAACGCGAAAAGCCTCGATAACACGCGTTTGACATTGCCGTCGACAACGGCTAGGTCCAGCCCCAGAGCAAAACTGCTGATCGCCGATGCCGAGTAAGGTCCAATGCCGGGTAAAGCCAGAAGTTCCGCATAACTTTCAGGAAAGCGACCGTTACGTTCCATACTCAACAATTTCGCCGTTTCATGCATCCTGCGCGCCCGAGCGTAATAGCCCAAGCCTTCCCATAGCTTGAGCACCTCATCGCGCGACCCTTGCGCCAAACTCCTGATCGATGGAAAACGCTTCATAAACCGCTGATAATAGGGGATCACCTGGTCAACACGTGTCTGCTGCAGCATCAATTCGGCAACCCATACCCGGTAAGGAGTGCGACGCTTGCGCCAGGGCAGGTCGCGCTGGTGTTTTTTAAACCAGTCTGCAAGATTGCGGGTGTAAATGTTGCGTATGCCTACCAGACGTTCATTCTGACGTTCTTCATTCAGCTGTTTCATGTTGCTTTCCTGACGTTCCGCTTATATAGTTTAACCGACACTGGCACAATCGAAATTGCGCATCATGGTTGAAGGCATGTGCTGATTTATGACAACAGAACCCATGCAATCCCAGTTGGAACGCCGTTTTCAGGCCGATTATCTGCGCGAACGTCTGCGCCGACAGGTTGCTTATGAACGGCATGTCGCCAGGTACCCGCTTTCTATCAACGGCCATTACCTGCCCCACTGGCTACTGGCCGCCTTTTTAAAAGTGACCGGTCTCCGTGAGCGTGGTGAGCATGCCGCACTCGATATACAGGTAACACAACATACCTTCCATCTGCCGGATTTACCCGCGGCGTTCGACGGCTTCCGCATCATGCACCTCAGCGATTTACACATCGATATAGACGACCGTTTGCCGGATGCCATTGTCGCCGGTCTTCATGGTCTGGATGCAGATATTTGTGTCATGACTGGAGATTATCGCCAACATACTGTAGGCTCTATCGAGCCTGCTGTCGCCGGCATCATGCGTTTGCGCACTCATCTCAAACCGCCCGTGTATCTGGTTCTTGGCAATCATGATTTTGTCGAAATGGTTCCTTTGCTGGAAGCTATGCAAATGCGTGTGCTGGTCAACGAGTGGACCTTTCTCGAACGGAAAGGCGAAAAAATCGTGCTGGCCGGCATCGACGACGCACGGCTTTACAAAACCCATGATTTCAATGCCATGCGAGAGCCTATCGCCTCCCATTTCACCATTTTGCTTTCGCACACGCCCACCGTGTATCTCAAGGCGGAAAAAGCGGGATGTTCCCTGATGCTCTCCGGTCATACCCATGGCGGTCAGGTTTGCCTGCCGGGCGGATGGCGCCTTTTCTCCCCGGCCCGCTGCCCTGCTCCCATGCAAAAAGGCGCATTTCAATATGGCAAACTCCAGGGCTACACGTCACGCGGTACCGGATCAACCGGGGTTATGGTCAGGTATCACTGCCCACCAGAGATTGCCATCCACGAATTACGAGCCATCTAATGCTCATAAGCCGCATAGGTGCGCGACATCGAATCTCTGTTGGCGGAACGACCGGTGTCCATTTCCATGCTATGCTGCCTGCGTGCAATGACTTTCGCCGCTTCATCGAGGATCATGTCATAGGTTTCTTCATCCAGTTCGCGCTCCGCTATCTTCATGAATAACTGAGCCATGCTGGCATCTTCTGAGGAGCGCCTGGATTTGTGCTTTTCCTTTTGGCGCGACTGTAACTTCTGTAATTTATCTTCCAGGCGCGAATGCTGGTCGTTCAGGTGTTCCAGCTTGCCCTTGGCCTTTTTCAACCAAACCTGGTCCACCTCCGCGTCGTCGCTTTTCGCTTTGTTTTGGCGATTCTGAATCTGTACCTGAATATCGCGTTTGATGCGATCCACTTCATTTATTTTGTGCTTCAGAATGTTGCATAAATGTTCATCAGATACACTTTTGCGTCCTGAAGTATTATTGCTGTGAGGTTTGCCATAACTGAGTCGGTCGCCGGGGATAGGACGTTCGTTACTCACATGGATGCGTTTATTATTGCCGCGAGCGCCACCGTTTCGACCGGATGGTTTGGAGTTATCATTGTTGGATGTGCGATGATTCATGAATCGTGGCATTATCTGTCCTCTTTCGTCCTGACTATATTTTTATCAGCCACTATAAAACAGTAGCCAAAGTTTTTTCATTTATCCATTTTCTGGTATGAGCAGTATGAACAGTGCGAATTTAACTTCCATTTTTTATCTTGTTTCGCGATATATCCTAACACTTTCGCGACTTTATTACGCACGGTTGATATAACCATATATCAAAAGCCAATCCGTTTCAAGTCTTAAACAATAGTACTTGATCTGAAAAGGTTGTTTTTTTGTTTTTTTGGCACTTGCATTTGAGCAGTCCCGTGATATAGTATCTTCCATTGAACGTACCCATAGCTCAATTGGATAGAGCATCTGACTACGGATCAGAAGGTTGCAGGTTCGACTCCTGCTGGGTACGCCATTCAAAGGGGAATTTGCTTAATTACTTCTCCAAAAATAAGCTGTGGTTCCACCATGCGCCCTTCGCCCAAATCTCCACAAGCCAATGCGCCACGTGCCGGTCCAAGTCTTTGCCAACAGTCATTTTCCATAAGATGCACATTTCGCTGAACTGAAGGTTTTTTCCACATATTGACGTTCATGGCTGGGCAAAACATTTTCAGGCAATCAGAGCCAATGGCCATGGCGCTTGCACAAACCACATCGTCAGCCAGCCCCAGAGCTATCTTCGCCATCATGTTTGCGGTTGCGGGCGCAAGCAGGAACAGGTCGGCTATACTGGCCGGATAAATATGAGGATAGATCTCATCATGCTGCACATGCTCCGTATCGGGAAACATCCGGGTAATCACCCGTTGACCCGCAACTGCCGCAAAAGTCGATGGCGCGACAAACGCGCAAGCAGCACTGCTCATGACGACCTGAATTTCATATCCGCTTTGTCTCAGTTTACTAACGACATCGACCACCTTGTAAACGGCAATGCCGCCGCAAACTCCCACAACTATTTTTTTCAGGGTCTTCATTTCTTGATCGCTGTAATGGATTTAACGAAAGAGGACAAAATTCGCCACAAACACAAAGACCAGCACATACATCAGCCAATGAACGTCCCGGCCGCGACCACTGAGCAATTTGATCAGCGGATAAGCGATGAAGCCCAGGGCTAAACCATCCGAAATAGAGTAGGTGAAGGCGATCCCAATCATGATCATGAACGCCGGTATGCATTCAGAGGCATCTGTCCACGCTATTTTACTCACATTCCGAATCATCATGGCCCCGACCACGACCAGCGCGGGCGCAGTGATGGGTGGATACGTGGCCACCATGGCGATCAGTGGGGAGAAAAACAGCGCCAGCAAAAACAGCACCGCAACTGTAACGCTGGTCAAGCCTGTTCGCCCACCCGCCTCGACGCCGGAAGCGCTTTCAATATAACTCGTCACCGTACTAGTTCCCAGACAGGCACCCACAACAGTGCCCACCGCATCGGAAAGCATGGCTTGATTGGCACGCGGCAATGTATTGTCCTGGATAAACCCGGCTTGTTCGCTGACGCCTACCAGCGTTCCCAGCGTATCGAAAATGTCCATGATCAAAAAAACGATAATAAAGGGTAGCATGGAACCTGACAGCGCATTCCAGATATCCATTTTAAAAAAAGTCGGCGCAATGGAAGGCGGCGCTTTGACCACCGAATCAGCCACCCGGAAATTCAGCATTAAAGAGGATTCGGCAATGAAAGGGTGTGCCGCAAGCGTCTCGGGCAGATAATTTATCGCGTGTTTCAGCAGAACGGTAAACAGCGTACTGGCAAGAATGCCCCAGAGTATGGCGCCTTTGATGCGCCGGGTTTGTAACACTGCCGTAATGAGCAGGCCAAAGAAAAACACCAGCAACTCGGGTTGGCCAAAATGGGTATTCAGAGTGACTAGCGTGCCCTGGTTGGCCTGGATCAAACCGGCGTTCTGTAATCCGATAAAAGCGATGAAAATGCCAATGCCGACGGCAATGCCGTTTTTTAGACTGGGACTGATGGCATTGAACAGCACTTCGCGGGCGCCTGTCAGGGTAATCAGCAGAAAGAGCACGCCCGAAATAAAAACGACACCCAGCGCCACTTGCCAGGGATGATCAAAACCTGCCTGTTCCGCGGCCATGAGCACCGTAAAGACAAAAAAGAAGTTTTCCCCCATCCCAGGCGCCTGGGCTATGGGATAGCGCGCGTAACAGCCCATAATCAGCGTGGCTACCGCGGCAGCGACACAGGTTGCCGTCATCACGGCACCGAAATCCATGCCGGTCTGCATGCCGAACATCTGACCGCTCAGAACAGCGGGTTGGACGAAGATGATATAGGACATGGTGAGAAACGTGGTCAGGCCGGCCAGTAATTCCGTCCTGATCGTAGTGTTCGCTTCCGAACAGTTGAAAAGTTTTTCCAACATCACAGAACTCCCATTCGTAATACTTTCAAAATTAACAGGTTATTCAAACCATCTTTCTCTTGCGCGATGACAGTAAAAAAGTAACATAGGAGGTATGAAGTTGCAATCTAAACCAGTGTTCGAATCCTATTCAGGGGCTTATCATGCAAAATAATGAAATCAGAATGTTTGTGATGACCGTGTGCGGCACTATATTTTTTATGGCTGGTTGCTCAACAACGGAGAAGGCAGAAATCGTCGATACCTTTGTTGCGGTCCAAACGCCGATGATCGACAGCGTGCGCTATTATCCTACGCTTGAAACCTTGGCGATTTGTTTTCAGGACGCCGAAATTTACGACTATTTCAACGTACCTTCAGATGTGTACAAAGCTTTTATGCAAGCAAAGAAAAAAGACGATTATTATCAAAATAATATCAAAAAAGTATACAAATCACAACGTTTTGTCTATCCCGAGCCACAACCTTCCTTTTCTTCGGAACAGCTTCAGATTGTTGAAAAAGCTGGAGAAATTACCGAGGAACAGAAGCAGAACTCGGAAAGTGTTACCGAAACTGTTGACAGTCCCGCATCGGAAACGGACATTCAACCATCTGACCAGACCGTGGTCATGGAGGAAGCAGGGCTGAATCAAGAAGTTCAGGAAGAACCGTCTGTCAATAAAGCATTGCCTGATGAAGCATGGCCTGAGGAAGAAATCGCTGTCGAGGAAGAAGCTCCCGCGGAAGAAGATGCGCCCTTGGAGGATGAAGACGACCGCTGACGCATGACCCATAATAACGTTGAAGGCACTATTAACGCCTATCAGCCATCGATATCCAGAATCGTGTTGTCAATGGAATCGACGCGGTCTACATCTTCCAGGTAATGCATGGTTCGGTAATGATCGACTTTGTTGAGTTTATTCAACACACCAGCCAGTTCTTTGGCGGCACCTGCATTGGATTCGATCAATTCCAGCATTTCCTGGTTGTCCGAAGGGGAGATCATCTTCATCAACTCCGCATTGGTCATGATTACCGTGGCGGGCTGGGCCAGATGATGGCATGCCGCACCAAGGCTGACCAGCATAGCCGTTTGCCGCTCTGTCTCGCGAATGGCTTCCTCAGCGCGTTTATGATCGGTGATATCGACAAAAGAAAAAACAAAGCCGCAAAGTTGCCCCTCGGGATTCGTGTTGGGCGCCGCGGCTACCTCGACCGGAAAGACATCCTGGGATTGCTTGATGCCGTTGAGTTCGCCATGCCAGGATGCTTGTTCAATCTCAAGCTGATTGTGCATGGTTTTGACATCATCTGACGCTTGCAGCAGAACATCGATACCGTTGCCTTTCAAATCAGCTCGATGCTCATAACCCCATAATTTCAAAACGGCCGGATTAACGTATTCGACATTACTTTTTAGATCTGTTATTGCGATTCCGGTAACTGCGTTCTGAACGGCATTTTGAATGGTATGCAACAACGATTCCGCAGCGTGGCGCCGGGTAATGTTGCGAATGAAGAAACAAAAATGGTCATGTTCATAATACAGTTTGTTGACCGCAATTTCGGAAAGAAACTGGGAGCCATCTTTACGAACACAACTCGCTTCCATAAGCAAAAACTGCTTGTCCAGCGTTTGTTTCAGGAGGTTGAAAAAGGAAGTATCCGACCCCCATATGCAATTCATAATATTCATATTGAGCAATTCATCTTCAGTGTACTGCAGAAAATGAATTGCTCTCGGATTGCCTTTTTTAATATTGCCAAAGTCATCCGTGATCAATACAGCGTCATAGATGCTCTGGAACAATTCTTCATAACGCGAATCAGAACTGGTTTCGAAACTTTTGCGTGGGGCATCTAAAACCTGATCCGAATTTTCAACTTGCAATGTTGTGTATTGATCATCGCAAGATTCATCGGATTCAATCGTTTCCTTTTTCTCCTTACCTAAAAGTTCTAGATCAGGTTTCAGATGTATCTGGATAGTCTGGGATAAATCATCCATTTAAAATACCCAATACGAAATCCAGGACCCATATCCATTTTCGGTCCCGTCATCGAATACATATTATTATGACTGTTTTCAATGACAATATAGCCGATTCTGTGGTCAATTGCTATCGGTATTTCCCAAAATATTCTTATCCTCAGACTGAATCAACTGCAGATCGTTTTCAGCCATGTGCTTATGAATAAGAGTAGCCAATGACGGAATGCCAGCAGACGGCGATGTTTTGATAATATTCGCGTTGGCCAGGCTGACGGTTACAAAGATGACTAGTTCATCCTGCACCAATTCTTTATGCTTATGACTGAACAGGTATTTGCCGAGTACTGGAATGTCGCCCAGCAGAGGAATTTTGGTAACTTCAGTCTGTTCGTCCGTCTGCGTCAAACCACCAATAGCGACCGTCCGACCGCTTTCAATGTTGAATTCAGTCTCGATACGGCGGGTCGATTTGATCGGAAATGCCAGACCTACGCCACTCACTTCCTTATCACCCAACTTACGGCTCAATTCTGGTGCGACTTTAACGGTAATATTGCTTTCCGTATTCACGGTCGGCGTGACTTCCAGTTGCACGCCAATGTTGATCCAACCGTCTTGAGAGTAGGCGTAACGATCACCGGAATCGCCTTGTGGTTGGGCCACAATATTAGGTTCCTGACGTGTAACATTGATGCTGGCGGTTTCACCGTTAGCCACGATGATTTTCGGGTTGGAAAGCACTTCAACCCCTTCCATGGATTTGAGCGCGCTCAAAACCACCGAGAAATCAGAGGCTGTTAAAAGAGCAGTGCGGTAATCGTCAATGTTTTTGGTAAAGGAGTCCACTGTATTCTGTACAATGGATTGGCCCCGATTGATCGTATCGACGCGAGCACGTCCCGATGTGTCCATTTCCTGTGAATCGACCGTGAAATTATCGGTCAGAACATCTTGCTGCGTACGATCATCCAGCTTTAGACCTGTTGTGGAGCGTTCGATGTCTTTGTACCTCTGATCCTGTATGGCACGACCCATTTCCAAAGCTTTCAGCGTGTATCCACTCAGTGATTCCCACTTAATGCCGAGATCTTCGATGGCGTTATCGGACAACTCGACGAACTTAGCTTCGATGAATACCTGCAAACGGGGGCGATCAATTTTTCCCAGGGTTTCGCGGATTTTCTGCAGATTACTGATGGTTTCCTTGATGACAAAGGTGTTGCCTCCGACAACCACGACTGTTGCGTTACTGCGAACCAGCATGCTTTTCACAACAGGCTGAGCATCACGCACGGTGAGGTATTTCAGCTTATAGGTATCGATTTCCAACGGCTCCAGAGCCAATTGCGCTTTTTCGATGATCGTATAGATGCCGTTGCCTTTGTCCACCAGAGCGAGATCGACGGAATCCAGGATAGCCTTCAACGCCGATTTCCATTCAACATCGGTCATGCTGACGGTAATCATGCCTTTCAGCTCCGTACCAATGACGATATTGGCGCCGGACATACGACTGAACATGCGAATCACGTCCATAACAGGAACCTGATCCAATGAGATCGAGATTTTATTGCTTCCCTGCTCAGTCGTCATCATCGGTGCGGGTGCTTCTTCGCCTTCATCCATCACATCACCCACATCCGGCACGGTTGTGTTCGCTTTAACAGCGCCAGCATCGTCGAACATTTCACTGATACCTGCGTCTGCGGGCTGTGCATCAGTGTCGGATTCAATCATCTGATCGAAATTAACCTCATTCTCACCAGCATTCTGGGCCAGGCCCATCAACGGGAGAAGGCAGCATCCAACAATGGTGCTGAGAATTATACCTATCGTCATTCCGTTCCTATTTGGTTTCATAAGCATACCTTTCATGCGTAGTTCCTAAATGTACTCCTAATCATTTCAATAAACTGACTTGACCAACACGCGATAGAACCTGGCCGGTGAATACAACGTATCGTCCACACAGCTCATGGACCCATCAACGCCAACAAGATCTACCGCACCTGCCAACTGTATCCAGGCGGTAGGCTTGTCCAGGCTGTCTCTATACTCTACACTGTACCGCTTGCCTGTTTCGCCGATCCAATTGATCTGAATAAGGTTGGGAGCAAGGGTGCTCGTTATCGGGTTCAGGAATTGAACATCGTTCTTGATCGCTGGCGGAGGCGCGGATGCGGATGGGTTGGTTATATCGGACACGGCAACACGCAGTACGCGGTGATTGCCTGTATCGGAAATATACAAGTTGCCTTTGTCATCCAGCGCAAGACCTTCGGGACCCTTGACAATATTCGAGCCGATAATTGCATTCCAGGCACTGTTGGCTGCAGTGCTCTTGAAGTAGATCTTGTGCGCTTCCATGTCAGCCGCGAAGATGGCTGCTCCATCCAACGCGAGATTGCTGATCTTTCCGCTGAGTTGATTGGAAGATCCGATCAGCTCGATAAAGCCAGCGCTTTGATTGAAGGTCTGGATCCGGGCTTTCACGGTGTCCGGATGATCGGCGATATACAACATGGTGTCGTCGCCCATTTCAATGGCGCGAGGACGCCAGACCATCCCGTTGTCGTAGCCTTGGCTGATAAGTACGGACCAGTTACCCGCGGTGTCGTATTTCTGAATGCGACTGTTGTAGCGATCAGCCACGAACATGTCACCGGCTGTGTTGAATGCCAGGTCTACTGGTGTGTTGAACTGACCGACTCCAGTTCCTTCGGATCCGCCCACAATGACGAGGCTGCTTCCTGCATATTTTACGATGCGATTATTGGCCGTATCAGTGATGAATAGGACATTGGCAGGATCCAAACCCACACCTACGGGCTGGCTCAGTATGCCGTTAATAGGAGTTTCCCAGGTTTCGCTTATTGAGTTGAATATCTGTATGCGGTTGTTTTCGGTATCAGCAACATACAACCTAGCGTTTACCGTGTTGTACACCATGCCGCGAGGATAACGGAATTGCCCAATTTCATTGCCGATCATACCCAGGGTGCTCATTTGGAAATATAATGCCGAGACTATCGTGGTGAGATCGTTGGTCACATTTACCGTGCGGGTCTCAAGCGGAGCCCAGCCGTTTATAGGTTTGAACTCAATAGTGTGCTCCCCAGGATCGCGCGTAACAACATCACCGCTGTTGTGCCAAAGAGTCTCTCCGACGACGCGCCATTGCGCGCCTTCGGCAATGGCATTGGTCGGGCTGATATTTACGCTAATGCCCGTCACTTGTTTATAAAGTCCGGTGACCGTAACCATGACGGCATTGGACAAGCCCAGGCTGACTGTATTAGGAACTTGCCACAGCGAACCTGTGTTGATATTAAAACCAACCGTGTAGTTGCCGAGAGGCAACTCATCCACGACCTCGCCATGGGTTCTTGCCAGGCCGCCGCCGTTGATTGTCCAGGATGCGCCGTTATCACGGGCACCCTGCGGTTCCAGGTAAACACGCAATGAACCGAGTACGGGACCGTAGTATACGATTCTGTAAGATGTCAATCCGGAGTCGACGGTTTGGTTGGTGATCGGCGAGGGCGCGCTCCAACCTTCGATATCCTTAAACTCTACCAGATGCGTAATCTGCGGGTTCAGGTTGCTGACAATATCGGTACTGTCAACCCAGACCCCATTATCTACTCGCCATTGGGCACCGTCATCTTCAGCTTCCGTAGGCAGCAAACGGACCGAGAGTGAACCGTTTCTGATGTACTGGGCCACGATAACCGTATTCGAGTTCATGCCCAATACAACATTGATGGGTTCGGGCGCCGTCCAACCAGATACGCTAATAAACTGAATAATGTTAGTACCCGATTCCAGACCATCGGTGAGGATAGCACCGCTGCGATAATAATCAAATTGACCCTGGACAGTCCACCTTCCATCATCAGGCGCGGGATCGTCGAAAATTACCTGCAAAGTAGGAGGATTCTGAATCTTGCCGCCGCCATTGGAACTTATCGTAGCGCTTCCATGCAACGAAGCGGCATTCAGCCAGTGATCCCAGTAATCGGTTTGATAACCGATCACATAATCCTGGACTTGACCCCACATCCATGGAAGCCTGTTGGTAAAGGCCGGCGGCTGGTTGTTGCCACTGGTGCCAATGTCCTGAGCCTTGTTGTAACTGGTGCTGTCGTCAAAACGATAGTAGGCAACCAGTCCTACAGAATTCCTGGGAATGGATTCCAGGAAATTCTCCTGGATTTGATCGATGGTCCGGATGGTGTTCCAAATCCGGACTTCGTCAATTTCACCATGGAAGCACGAACCGATTTGCTGAATGACTGGTCCGCCAGCGTAGATTGTGGGTGAGCGCAAAACGCTGCCTATGGAATTGGCCACATTGGTCGAATTCATATAAAGCAACATCTCCCTGCTGGAAAGTTTGAACGTTGCGGCCAGGTGCGTCCATTCCCCCGCGGCAACAGTCAAATTGTTTGATGCTATGGCCAGGTAGTTGGTGCCGTAACGGTCCGAAAAGCGGACATATGGAACATTGGCGCCAATAACGATATTGCTGTCCACTATGCGAATGGGAGTGACACCGTCGCCCAGACCCAGTTCATAGTTGATGCCTTTGTCGCTGACTTTACGTGAGACAATGACGCCACCATCCGCGTCCGCTGCATCGCGATTGATCCAGGCTTCCAGTGACCAGTCGCTCAAAGCGAAGCGATTTTGCTTCGGGAAGGCGACAAAATCATTGGTGCTGCCTGTCGGCAGAATCAGGGAACGGGTTCGCGACGGATTGATCGGACTGCTCGGATCAGCCGTCCCAATCGTATCGACACCATCCATGTAGGTATCGTCGTCTGAGTCGGGGAGCAGCGGATGCGAACCGCGGATTTGCTCGTCAGCGTTTACCAGGCCGTCCCCGTCAAAGTCCTCTTGACCATCCGGAATACCGTTGTTATTGGTATCTCTGTCACGAGGGTTGGTTCCTGTCAGATATTCGAGATAGGCGTCAAAGCCGTCCTCGTCAACCTCATCGGGAAGGCCGTAGTCAGCATTGCCCGGCAAGGTGCGGTTTTCCATGTCAGGATACTCCGGCGCCCATTCGCGGTTTTCGTGGGTCGACCATGCATTGCAGAACCATACCGAACGCGGATCGTTCTTTGTCAGGTCGCCGCGACGAATGACTTCGATATTGTCGCAAACCATTTTGGCATCGAATTTGCCGTAAATACCTTCCCAGTGGTTGGTATTAGGATTGACGACACGCCACAATCGGTTGGAATCCAGGTAAGTGCCATAGGTGCTCTCGCATTTGACGTAAATGGCGTTGCGACCTTTTTGCAGGTAGTTGGCGATTTCCAACACCTGGAATTGATTGCTTTGTGCCAAGTCTGTAGTCACTTGGGTGCCATTGATGTAGGCAACCGTGGAGAGCATGCCTGGCGTATACAGATGCAGGGTGCAGTTGTTGGGTTGATTGCCCAAATAAACGTATTTCAGGTAGGAAGAGTATCTGCCGTCAAAGCCAAGAATTCTATCTTTGGGCTCGTATGCCATGTTGTCAATGGGTTCTTTCCAACCTTCGGTCGGATAGTATCCACCAGCCGAGGTATACAGCTTGCCGGCTTTGTAAAAAGCAATACGTGCAACGTAGTTGTCATAACGGTCATGAAACAGGAATGTGGGGCCGCGATCATACAGGGAAGTATCGGCATTGCCCGTAACTTTGATCGGGTATTGCTCCAGGTTGTGAATTTCCGTCCACCATTCCGGCAGGGTGTCACCGTCTTCATCGTCGCTGCCCAGCAGCGATACCGCTTCTTTATCGTTTATCCACGCAGTCGTTCCAGCATCCTCAATAAAAAAATACGCATCGTTGAGATGGGCAAAGTCGACGATGTTGGTTCCGCCATCGTCAAAACGGTAATTCAAACGAAGGAAGTCTCCATAAGCCGGTTGCCTCACTTCGTCAGTCGGTGCGGGATAGATACGATTGTACCAGTATTCAATATCTACAAGCGGGCGATCATAGCCCCATACACGCAGATCGTCCATGTAGCCATCGTCGAAATTCGCCGCAATATAGGTCCTCTTCCCCTGAAAATACATGGCATCAAGGTGCTTTTGTGCAATTAACAAGAGGCCGTTGATGTAGATTTCAAAACCTACACGGTCTTTGGGAGACCAGATAAAAGCGACATGGGTCCACTCGTTGGTGGGCAAGCGTTGAATGCTGCCAACCAGCGGATCGTTTAGACCACCGGCCTGTAAAAGGATGTTTGTGCCTTTTGTAAAGCAGATCGCCTTGGGACGATAGTCTTCCAGACTGAGTACAAAACTCGATTCGGTACCGAAATCGCCGTATCTAAACAGATCGCCATTGCCATCATTGCCCGGCTTGACCCACATTTCAACAGTCCAGCCATCGCTGCCAAAGACGAAACGGTTCGTATCCGTCAGCGTGATGCCTGTTGCAGGAACTGCCCCCATTTCCAGACTGCGTTCATCATACTTACTGTTGCTCATAGGATGACGTGGGTTGGTCATCTGAACCAATTCATCATAGTCGGAGACGCCGTCACCATCCGTATCAACGCGGTTTGGATTTGTGAGGTATAGATAGGCTTCTTCCTGGTCTGGAATACCATCGTTATCCATGTCGTTTATCGGGTTTTGATATCGACCAATACGTACTGGATAATTGGTCCGACCGTAGCCAAGCAAAACCTGGATTTCTTCGGTTGTCGGCATTTCTGCCAGACCTGAAAAATAGATCGGTTTCATCGTTTCCAGTGTGTTGAAGGTCAACTCAAAGTGCGAATCGTTTTGTAGAGAGCCTGATACGAATGGACCGATGCCCAAGTTTGCCGGCGCTGAACTCGTTACGGTCACATTCAATGTGTACAATGCAATATCCGGCATACGTTGCAAAATGACATAGCTCGTTTCACCAATCTCCACAAAATTTGTTTGAGCATAGAAAGAAATCTTGCTCAAGTCGGGATCCACGATGGTGAAATAAACGCGGCGATAGCCCTGGAATACACCAGCTTGGTAAGCCTGAAAATCTACCGGGATGGGATAATCTCGAACTTGATCGGCGCCAATAACGTGTCGAACATAGGGTAGGTAATTGGAGCTAGCGAGTGGATTGATTTGTTGTAAAGCATCGGTGTCTACATTAAGATAAGTGCGGTCGGCCATAGCCATTGAAGTATAAACAATCACAGGCGGCAGAAGAAGATTGACATTTAATGGATTACCATCAACACCGTCAATGTCCAATGTGGCTGTACTGCCTTTGGTGACAATGTAGGGATTTGCAAAAGTGCCGCTACCTGGTGTTAAGTTGGGATTTATGTCCAATTGTTGCGCTGACGCCAGCATGGGAAATATGCAGACACCAAACAATACGATCGATCGTATTGCCGATAGGCTTGTTTTTTTCATACTATTACTCCAACGTTAGAGAACAACATTACGGTTGATTGATGACAGCATAATCCGTATCGCCATTGCTGTCCGTTACACGCACGGCGTTGTCGCCGCTGCTGTAACGTGTATAAACCACTGCATTGCCGCTGCTCTGATTGATGTTACCCAGGCTGACATGCTCAACCGTCCAGGTATAGGGCGGGCGTCCGCCAAAGGCTCTCAGGGTGACCTTGTCGTCCATAGCGGTCAGTGTGGCGCTTGATGGCGATACGGCAACACTGACATAAACGTTTGTAGTATTCTCACCGACAATAATATTGGCAATGCCAGCGTGGCCGACCGAATCATAGACAATCACGTTGTTGGCGGCTACGCGGGATGCGGTATAGATACCTTGGCTCCAGGCCGAAGAGCGAATGGAACCGAACGAAGAATTAGAAACTTCCCAGTTAAAAGGGCCATCGCCACCTTTGGCGGTAAAGACGATTTCTTGACCGACAAATTCAACTTCCGCTTCCGCCGGCGTCACCACGATGTCACGTGGTGCACCTGGTTGGCGTGGGTCGGACACATAAGGATGCGAGTCGAAAAAGGAATTGATACCGTCCGTGCCCGGCTCACCATCTGTATCACAACCAGCAACAAACATCATCGTTGCAATGAGACCCATTGCAACGCAGAACAGCAAACATGCCCTTATCAGAACATTATTTTTCATATATTCCATCCTTATTTTTAGTTTCACTTCAATACTGTAATTTTCAGCTCGGTTCTTCTTATATAGCCGAGTTATTCATCCTTCTTCATCAAAGCCTTGTATTCTTCCTCAGTCATGTATTTGACATGCTCGTAACTGACTTGATCCGGCAATGCAATCTTACTCACCTTGAACTGATAAACCATTCGGTTCAGCTTGATTTCCACCAAATCGCCGACAATCCTGAATTCACTGTTGATACAGGCCGTACGCTTGCCCCGCATATTGACCACGCCCTGAACGCGGAGTTCCTTCTCTGCTTTGTCCCATTCCAAAACTACAGGCGGTGGATTGGTTGAAGGATCTTCAAC
>CAZOLK010000006.1:35195-52843 GCA_964580325.1 uncultured Verrucomicrobiota bacterium
GGGGGGGGGGCAACAACAATATTGGTCACCGGAGGAGGCTTATTGGTGGTGTAACCCGGCGGCCAGAACGGATCTCGTTGCGGTTGTTCAGATGCCTGCCGTGACGCATCTTGCGACCATGAAAACGCCGCAAAGATAATCAAGGTCAGGCATACCATTGCGAAATGCATGTATAATCTATTTTTCATCAACACGTTATTGCTCTCTAAGAATTTCCTTGACAAGTTCGTTTTCGACCGAGCCGGTATAATACGGATATTCGATAATCAGGTTGATTTGATGATGCTCATAATCGTCTCTGGTGCCGGTTACTTGAATGAGTTTGAAATTGGCGTACGGATTGTCCTTTTCGACAATCTCAAGAAAATTCAAAAGTTTAGTATACCCGCAAATTAGGAGCACTTGAATGGCGTAAGGTTGGAAAACATCATCGGCATCGGTTTTGGTTGGCGAAACCGGATCAATTTTTTCAGCTATCAGGTTAATATCATGGCCGTAGGCGTTAATTTTTTTGATTGAATGAAGGTAGGTATCGTTCTTTGGCGGTAGAAAATTCTTTAAAATGATTTTCAGATTTTTGCGTTTATCTGCATATTCATTTTTCAATGAATGCAGTTGTTTGATGAGCGTTTTGCCCGTGCTTATTTGGGATTGTAATTTTTCGATGTCGGTGTTCATCTTTTGGGTCATGTTCAGAATCGGCATAATGCCAAAATAAATTCCACCTCCCACGACCGCAACAACAACCGACACAATCAGGATATATTTCTGCTGTTCTTCTTTACTTAGTTCAGCCCAATTCATTGGATAGGCCTTTCTAGTCCAGTGCCATGAATGGTAAAAATTAGGTAATCTTTGTCTTCTTCAGTTGATCTATTCGAGGCTTCGAGTTCCACTTTTTCAAAAACATTGGTCAGGTTGTTATGGAATTTCATAATTTCCTTGAGTTTTTCAATATCCGCTGTTTGCTCAGCCTGCAGTTTTGCATGCGAAATACCGGATATGAAAAAGTCGACTTTCCTGAATGACGATTCCTTGGTGCGCACTGCTGGCAGTTTGAATTTGTCGTTCACTTCAATCCGGGTAAATTGGATATTGGTGGGAACATAGTCCTGCAAAATGGCCAGGGCATCCGCCCAGCTAATGCGGGTATCGTTCCAGCGTTGAACCTCTTGCAAGACAACTTGCAATTCTTTGACTTTCGCGGCCATATTGGTGGCCTCGGTGTACTGCCCGGACATTTTGTCCCATTCGGTCTTGGCGTCATTCAATTTGGACCGCAGCGAGGTAAATGAATTGAACATGGAATAAACCACCAGGGATGCGATGCACAATGCAGTAATAATTCCGGCGCGAACAGCGAATCGTATGCTGACAATGCCCTGGTATCGTTTTTCAGATTCTCTCAGTAAATCTATGCGTATGATCATATGTTCATAGCTCCCAGGCCAGCGCCGATGGCTGCGGTAAATCTAGGTTCATGACCCTCGATTTTTTCCGGAATGGCATCCGGGGCAATTTCCAGTTCTTTAAAAGGATTGACGGCTTCGGTTTCTGTGTTGGTTGCATTTGCGACAAATTCCAACCAGGCGGTAGACATGCTGACGCCACCAGACAGAAATACTTTGCCAATTCTACAGTTTTCCTGACGCTCGACAAAATCCCTGGAAATGGTCAACTGACGGATAAGAAAACCCATCACCTCCTGGATCATGCCCGAAAGATCGATGGCGCCTTCTGTGATAATGGAAAGGGCCATTTCCCGGTCAACGCCCATGGTCTTCTCCACTTGCTCGAAAAGCATCTCGCCGCCAAGATCGTATTTGCGCAGCAAAACCAGGTTGCCGCGATTGATGAAAAAGATGAAGGTCGATTTGGCACCTGTCTCAATAAAACAAACCGCTGAATCAGCGAGTTCGTCTTCATAACCCATCATAAAGGAGGTTAGCGATGTCAATCCGGCCACTTCCATGCTGCGGGGCGCAGGCGGTCCGGAAGCCATTTGTGATAGAATTAGTTGAACCTGGTATTCCGGTACGGCCACGGCCATAACCGTGAGACCACTCTTCGCATGATGGGGATTGAGCACCATGTGCGAAAGACGGAACGCATCGGCATCAATGTTGAACTGTTCGCGGATCTGCTTGTTTGTCCCGCTTGGGTCCGATTGTGCCGGCAAATTTATAAGGCGTACAATGGCCTGATCGCTGTTGAAACAAATGCTGGAGTAGTTTGATAGCAGTTGTGAACCGAGTTCCATTTTGGGTAAACGCTCATCGTTTGAGGTGAGATCAATGGCCGGAAGAAGTTCGGCGCCAACCAATGTCAATTGCTCCTTGATCATTTTAAGTTTAACGACCTTGAGAGCAGTCGTGCCGTAGTCAATAGAAACTATTTCCTGCAATGCACGTTTTCCTGACTTTCCCGCTTTCTTTTCCAAAGCCATATATTTCACCCAAAACGAACGATAACTATGTTTAAACTATGACAGACATTTAAATACTACATCCAATAAGATGATTAATTTTTTATATAATAAAAATTTCATGGTTGCAAGAAAAAGACGATCTTTTTTGCCAATAAATAATTTCCCTCAAAAGTTTGGTAAAGGCTACACTATCTTCAAAACACTTCTCACATTTAATAAGCAGCGCCATGAAATTGCCAGATATATAGCGTTAGAAATAGGTTAGAACAGATGACAGGCATCCTGGGTGGGGGCAAAATAAAAAAGTAAGAATTAATTAGGTGAACTTTCAGCCGAGCATTTTGCGAAATTGTGTATAATTTTATGATCCTGAGTTGGCTGATGAAAAATTACTCTGGTTGAGTGAATAGTATGTAAGTGAAATGGGTGCGCTCAGCAGAGTACGGTCGGCACTCCTTGGCATTTTGCATGCGCACTTCCGCTTGTGTAAACTGCAACCGTGGTACGTCGCCGCGAAGAAGCCCTTGGAGGCTCTTGGTGGGGATTGCTCAGGACAAAATGGCCGTATTAATGAACGTGTTCGTTTCTTTTGAAGATGATGCTGAGTTTTTTGAGTTTGATTTCACCAAAGGGGGAAAGTCGACTCCCTTAATTTGGGACAAAATGCAAAATGCGCAAAAGATCTTCCAGCAGGCTTTTGCTGCCGGAAGTTCAGGCGCAAAATGCTATGCCAACGAAACTGCCGTGGATTTTCTTGGTTTGGGGCCAAATGTTTGTAGTCCAGGCTTTAGCCTGCCAGGATCGTGCTGGAAGCGTAATGCATTGCAAAACAACATAGTGTTGCTTGCAGGCACGAAGCATTCAGCAGGCTAAAACATGGACTACAAACGTAATCCGACATCTATGATCTCCACGGCAGTTTCGTAGGCAATGAAAATAGCAGCGCCAACATTGAACATTCAACTTCCAACAAACCAGGTACCTTCTTGAGAACCGCGAATGAACGCAAATGGACGCGCATGAATATATAGGCATTTTACTAAAACTGGAAATGCTCTCCTTAATCATGTTGCCATTTCGTCGGACCACAGGGCCACAACGGCCACCAACGATTGAGGCAGTGCAAGTCGATCAATCGCTGCTTCACCAAGATTGGAGCTTTGTCGCGAGCCAGCCAAGGGCCTTCAATCATGAGAACATGAAGGAAGAACTCTCGCAGAGCCTGCGCATGCTGGTGGGCGTAAGGAAGCCATGGGCGAGCAGGCCGCTGACTGTCAGAGAAGACACGGTCGAGTAGGGGGCCGAGTACGAGGAGATCGACAAAGCTCGCGACAAAGCTTGGGACAAAACTTGCGACAAAGAAGAAATCATACGGAAAACCCGGAAGTGCCTAACCATAATCGTTCACCGAGTGTTCTTGGTTAGAAGCCGTTGTCCCCCGTGAACGGTTACCTTAAATCTTACTTTTTTATATTGCACTCTCCTGGGTTGCGATAAGATGCCAGGGAATGCAACGGGATAATTTGGGAATTGAAACGAAAGAAAGCTGTTGGCTATGTATCTTGATTTTTTTGGTTTGCGGGAGATGCCTTTCAACATAACGCCCGATCCGCGATTTATTTTTTACACGGCGCGTCATCGTGAGGCGTTCGATCACTTGCACTATGGCATTCAACAACGAAAAGGCTTCATTGAACTGGTTGGGGAAGTCGGGGTTGGTAAAACAACCCTTTGCCGCGCCGTGCTGAGTACGCTGCCTAATGATGTTGAAACAGCGCTCATTTTGAATCCGACGCTGGACGAAAACCAATTGATCCGCGCGGCTCTGCATGATTTGGGTATAGCTAACAACAGTGCCGATCATTTACAGCTTATAGAGAATCTAAATGCTTTTCTTTTGGAAAAATTTCGACAGAACGTTATTGTAGTATTAATGATTGACGAAGCGCAAAATCTTTCTCCGTCTGTCATGGAACAGGTCAGGTTGCTGTCAAACCTGGAAACTGATCAGCATAAGTTGTTGCAGATCATCCTTTCAGGTCAACCTGAACTCGAGAACGTGCTTGCTCGCAATGAATTGCGCCAGATACGGCAAAGGATCATGGTCAAGTGTGTGTTACAGCCCATGAGCTATGAGGAAACAGATTATTATATCGATCATCGCCTGCTGGTGGCTGGCGCCGGTGATGATGTGTTCTTTGACGATAATGCCATACAGATGGTGTATAAAAGATCGCGTGGCATTCCGCGCTTGATCAATAAAATCTGTGATCGTGCCATGTTGGCGGGCTACGCGAATGAAAAGCGCATCATTGGTAGACGTGAAATCAAACATGCCTTGGTTGAATTGGAGAATCTGACATG
The DNA here is from genome assembly GCA_964580325.1 of uncultured Verrucomicrobiota bacterium. Taxonomy (GTDB): domain Bacteria; phylum Verrucomicrobiota; class Kiritimatiellia; order CAYTQP01; family CAZOLK01; genus CAZOLK01. The sequence goes on from CAZOLK010000006.1 coordinate 39,988, forward strand.
AGCATCATACAGAATGCCTTGAAAAGAAAAGAAGAAGAAGAAGACGGCGCAAAACCGATGTTGAACCTGAAAAAACCGGTCGAGGCTGCATCTAAGTCATCTCCCGACTCGACTCCCGCACTTTCCTTGACGGCGAAGACGCCATCAAATGAGAAGCAACGTGTTGCGCCGCAGCAACCTGCTTCTGCGGTTAAACCTCCTTTGATATCGCTTAAGGCTTCTGCTGCCGAGGGAAAGAAGACTCCGTTGATCTCGTCCCAAAAACCAGCCGTAGACGAAAAAGCCGCTGATGAAAAAGCGCCTTTGCTTGCGCTCCAGACTCCTGTCGCGAAAGATAAAGCGCCCTTGATAACACTTCAGGCTCCTGCCGCCAAGGAAAAGGCGCCCTTAATCACACATCAGGAACCAGCCGTTGATGAAAAAGCGTCTTTGATTTCGCTTCAAGCGCCTTCCAGGGCCGAAGCACCTTTGGTTGCGCCTCAATCGCTGAAGCCACCATCTGTTTCGCGGAAATACGAGCCCGCGGCATCCCCGACGCCTGCACCCAGGCTATTCGGAGGCAATGCACAGCCTAGGGCTACGCCGCCGCCTTACACACCGCCCACGGGAAGTGATACATCCTCCCTGTTCACCATTGTTTTTTCGCTGGTGTTCATCCTTGGGGCGCTTGGCGCAGCAGGTTTTTTGATATACAAAGGCGTTGCATCCAAGACCGCCGAGTCCGGCGATTCTAGTCAACGAACGGAACAGGTGGCCGAACAAAACCAAAATACGACACAACCCAAGAAGTCCTGGTTCGGTTTTATGAAAAAGGGCAAGTCCGGCGATGCCAATGAACCGAACGAGGAACGCAAGCCCATCTCGCAAATGACGCCGAAAGAGATTGCCAACAAGGAGATGAAATCGAAACCTGGCAAAACGCTCCAACAGGCTGCCCGGGAAATACAAAAGGCTGTGGAAAGAAACACCCTTGAAGATTCGCCTTCGTCTATTTCCAAGAAACTTTCGGCAAGACAGATCGGGGAAGAAACGGCAACGAAAAATGTGCTCTCGTTATTTGATCAGAGCAATGACGGCAATGCCCACAAAGGTCCATGGCCAGCAATTCATCTGCAGGGCGTTATGGCGGCCAATACCGTGAACGAGCTCGGATCAGCCATGATCAACAATAAGCTGGTTGAAGAGGGCATGGAGGTCAACGGCGTGCTGATCAGTAAAATTCTGCCGGATAAAGTCGTTTTGAAATATAAGGGCGCAACGCGAGTTCTGCTGGTGGGCGAAAAGGTGCAGTAATTTTCATTTTTTTGTTGCATTGTCCTCCTATCCGGTTTATTTAATAAAGCATCTTTTTTGGAATTTTCGTCGATTAGGCGATGAGACAAAAGCACCCGTGGTGAAACTGGCATACACGCATGGTTCAGGTCCATGTGCCCGTTGAGGGCGTGGAGGTTCGAATCCTCTCGGGTGCACCACTTCATACAACAACCTATAACCTTCTTGCTTTTCAGATTTGTCTGAGGCATGTTTCTCGTTATGAACAACGATGCGATGAAGCGACAGGATGTGGTTTTGCTTATTGTGGATGACGATCCGACCAACATTCGAGTTTTGTTCGAGTTTTTTAAGGATTCAGGTTTCAGAACACTGGCTGCGCGCAATGGTGAGGGTGCTATGCAGCAGGCGCGTCATGCCCAACCTGACCTTATTTTGCTGGATGTCATGATGCCGCCCGGGATCAACGGTTTCGAAACCTGCCGCAGGCTTAAGCAGCATCCTCAAACACGTGATATTCCTGTCATTTTCATGACGGCCTTGTCCGAGACCAAGGACAAGGTGGAAGCGTTCGAGGCCGGCGGCATGGATTATATTACAAAACCGCTCCAACACGAAGAAGTGCTGGTTCGGGTCAACACCCATGTTGCGATACGCCGAATGCAGCGGGAAGTCGCCGAGTTTCACAAGGCGCTCCATGCGATTGTCAGTGAGCGTGACCTTGAAGCCATCCTCAAGGCAGGCATCGATTATGCCGGATCCCAGCAGGACATGGCATTTACCGGTATCTGGCTCAAAGTGGAAAAGCCGGATAAACAGTTGCATCTTCACCGTTTCACGGATAGTGAAGATATGGCCCTTGCCGATTTGGCTCCCGCTGAGTGGCGGCACGCCAGGGGATGCTACAGTATCGTGCCCTTGGACGAACCGCTGGTCGGCTGGGCGGCGGCTGAGAATGAGCAGTATGCGGCAGCGGATGGGAGCGAATGGGACCGTCCGCCCTGGGCTGAGCAGGCGGGATTCGAAGCGTATATCGCAACGCCTATGATGTGCAAAGGGGTGGTTTATGGTGTTATTGCATCGTTTTATAACAGCCCCATTAATGCGTTGTTTCGCGAAAAAAAGATCTGGCACCAGGTGCTGGCCGGTTATCTCGGCGTCGCGTTGGCCAATGCCAGGGCATTTGCCGAAATACAGGATCTGCGCCGCCAGATCGAACTGGAGAACGAGTATTTACGCGAGGAAGTCAAGCTTGCGGGGACCCATGGCTCTATTGTGGGCGCAAGCACAAACCTTAAAACCACACTGGAACAGGTTGAGTTGGTCGCGGCTACAGATGCTGGTGTATTGATCCTGGGCGAATCTGGCACGGGTAAGGAGTTGATCGCTCATGCCGTCCACGATCAGAGCGCTCGCAGTCAGGGACCTTTTATCAAAGTGAATTGCGCCGCAATTCCGCGCGAGTTGTTCGAGAGTGAATTTTTCGGCCACATCAAAGGGGCTTTTACTGGAGCGGTCAAGGACCGAGCCGGACGGTTTCAACTGGCGGATGGCGGTACGATCTTCCTGGACGAGGTGGCCGAGATTCCTTTGGGCATGCAGAGCAAACTGTTGCGTGTGTTGCAGGAAGGTACATTCGAGCGAATCGGCGATGAAAAGACACGTACCGTGGATGTACGCGTGATCGCGGCTACCAACAAGGATTTGAAGCAGGAGGTTGAAGAAGGCTGTTTCCGCGAGGACCTTTACTTTCGCTTGAGTGTGTTTCCGATCGAGATACCTCCTTTGCGTGAGCGGGATGGTGATATCCCTGTGCTCGCCGCCCATTTACTGGAACAGGTTTGCCGTAAAATGCACTTTCCCCAATCGCGCTTGAGTCAAGCCAATATAGCTCGGCTCGAAGCCTATGACTGGCCCGGCAATATTCGCGAACTGCAGAACGTGATTGAACGTGCCGTGATTTTGTCGCGTGGCGGTCCGTTGCGCTTTGATTTCTTGCCACAAGATCTGGGCGCGGCTCTGTCGAATCTGCCGGAAGGCGATTCGGTCGAGGTTATGGCTGAGCAGGGCGTTATCCGCGAAGGCGAGTGGCAGGATTTGCAGAAAAAGAATATTCTGCGGGCATTGGTGCAGTCCAACTGGCGTGTTGAAGGCGAAGGAGGGGCTGCTGAATTGCTCGATCTGAAATCCACAACGCTCCGTTCGCGGATGAAGTCCATGGGTATCCAAAAACCCAAATGAAGCGATTTGTCAAGCTTGATTAAAAGTGATGACAATCAGTCCGCGTGCCATCAATTGGGCTAGGTATTGCATGACAAGGGCGCGCGCTTCAAAAAAAGAGAGCAGGTTTTCCGTCATAAACCAGTCGATCAGGTTTTCGACATCGGCCTGGCCGTCGATCTGGTGGAACAGGCCGAGGCTGACACCTTCCAGTCGATATGTTTTGGTCTTGCGCAGCTTGAGGATATTCTGGAGCATTCTGCTCCAGCCTGTGTAGCGTTGGGGCACTTCGACGATCATGATGGTCCCATCGGTTGTATACTCCGTACGAATGCGTTTATTGCGTACGGGAAGGGCATGCAGATGGCGGTTGAAATCAAGCCCTTTGCGTGGATTGACAATACTCGGTTTGTTTTCAGAAGGTAAAAACAGCATCCAGGTTCAAGCGCTCCGATTTTTTTGGGCCAGCCTGTTCAAAGGCATATATACGTTTTTCAGATTGGTTATGCCAGGCCCATCCACGACCGGACCAACGGCGTCCGGCCATTTTGTCCATGTGATGTTCACCGCGTTGACGGTAGTCGATTTCGGCGGCTTCCATACCGTGGAGGGTGGTTTCACATGTTGCGTCGATTCTGCAATGCCGCTTGCGCATCAACACGTAGTGGTAATAGTTTTTGAGATCGGTGTTGCGCAGCAGTTCCTCGGGTAAGCCCCAGCGGTGGAACGTGGCGCGCAGTTTGGTCTCAACGCTTTCGAAAAGCATGGTCACGTTGGCCGGGTAGGGTTTTACCTCTTCGGGCAGAAAGTGCCGCGGCAATTTGAATTCAAGGCCGAACATGGCCCAGGTCCAAATGGATCCGAGATTGGGCGACCATGAATCCAGGATTGGTCGCCATTGCGTTTTCCACTTGTCCTGCTGAAAATCGGGCATAACCCAGCGGATGAGCATGTGTTCGCGTTCGAGAAAGGTGGATGCCTGAAAAATGCGACCGGGATCCTGATAACCCACGGTGAAACCGGCTTGTCTGCGGGTGACAATCTTGACCGGTGCATTTCGCCTGTTTTGCTGTTCATGGGCCAGTACTTGGTTGTAGAATTCGCGGATCATGCGCTCCTGGTCCGGTTCGCGTACGCATTTTTCCCAGGACAGCTTACCCTGGTAGCCTTGACGGTTGTTGAATTCAAGGCGGCCTTTCTGCTCTGAGGTGACGAAATGGGTCACTTCCCAATCGGCGGGGATACGGCAACGGATATAGTACCAACCAAGCGGTTTGGTTGTGGATGGGGCCTTTCTGCTGTCGGCGGGATGCTTCTCGGGATTTGCCTGCATGCGCAAAGCATTACTTCACTTTTTCGCGGATGGCGCCGACGTTGATGTTCATGTCGGCCACATTTTGAATTTTGTCCACCTGGCCGTCGCGAATCCACATGATGCGGTCTGAGGTTGCGAGCATCTTGTGGTCATGGGTTGCGGTGATGATGGTCACGCCATAGTCAACCGTAAGGTTTTTGAACAACTCGATCATGTGCTGGCCGGTTTCCGTGTCTAGGTTGGCAGTCGGTTCATCGGCCAGAATAATGGTGGGATCGTTGGCCAGGGCACGGGCAATGGCCACGCGCTGCTGCTGGCCGCCGGACAACTCGTTGGGGGTATGGTCAAGGCGATGGCCCAGCTCCACATAGCGCAGCACTTCGGCTGCACGTTCATTGGCTTCGCTTTCTTCCTTGCCCAGGAAGGTCAGGGGCAGCATCACGTTCGCGCGCGCGGTCAGGAAGGGGATCAGGTTATAGGTCTGGAAGACGTAGCCGATGTGCTTGCAGCGGAAATAGGAGAGTTCCAGCGATGTGAGCGATGGCAGCGAAACATCGCCGATATAGACCGTGCCGCTGGACGGTTTGTCCAGGGCTCCGATCATATTGAACAAAGTTGTTTTGCCGGAACCGGACGGCCCCATGATGGAAAGGTATTCGCCGCGGTAGATCTCGGCGGTTATGCCGCGCAAAGCATAAACCTTTTCCTCGCCCATGATGTAAACTTTTTCAACCTCCCGTGCGGAGACGATGACCTCTTTTTCCAGACTTGGATTTGCGGGGCGTTTCTGTTCGCCATTATCCTTTTTCGCTTCGTCCGTCATAGTGTTTTCCGTATGTTATCCATTTGATGAGATGCAAAACCTGATGTTCGGCGACGTTAATAGGGCAAGGCGCGGGTGGCTTTGAGCAGGAAGACAATGCCGATAAAGAACAAAGCCAGCAATCCACTGCCTACAAAGAAGCCGGCGCATAGCACAGGAATGATTTTCCGCCAGTCCGTGCCGTACTTGCGACGGAAATAGAACTTGCCCACCAGAGCGCCGATGAACTGCGGAATGGCGATGTGGGGAAGGGCACTGCCCAGACCACGCAGGAAGCCGTAGAAGATCAACGTCGGCGCATTGAATGCGGCCAATGCTCCATACATGCACAGGCCAAAACCGAAACCGCCGAGGATACGCCAGCCATTGAGTGCTTCACGAAATGGGGAATACTCGCCCATGGTTGAAGAAAAGACCAGGCAGGCGTTTTTGGCGTGCAAAGGCCAAATTTCCTGGGCAAAGGGGTAAATTTCCGAGGGAACCGGGGCCAGGCTCCAGATGTAGCTGGAAAAACCGATCATGGCGAAGACGATCAAAGGAAAAAGGATCATATCGCACTTCCAGATGGAGGTGAATTTACAGCCCAGCAATTCCGCCTGTTTATAGCGGATGGTCTGGGGGCCGTAGTTGGCTTTGGGGATGGGGATGAACCAGATGGCCACACCTTTATAACCCGAGAGGATGAATGCGATTTCGCGGATGAACGGGATTTCGATCATCTGGCCCGCCATGCCTTCCAGGCGTGCGGTGACGTAGGAAATAATCGGCGTGTAGAGAAACCCAAAAAACAGGAGGACGATCATGACGCCCGGATCCCATTCGATAAGGTATCCGCTGACGAGGATGTAGGATGAGGCGGTCAGGGTATATACGAGAAAGATCATGTAGGTGGGGAAATCGCCGCGCAATTTGTGAATATTTTCCGTGATTTTGCCGGCCTTGAGCGGATCCTTTTCCGGTTTTTTGCCGCGTTTGAATATCGTGAGGATACCGACCAGGGCGACGGAAAAAGCTATGCCGATGTTGAAGCTGAAATACCAATCGATTCCGGTTTTGAACAAGGTCTCGACGGTTTCCATACCCGGTTCCCAACTGGGCAGCAGGTTCATGTGGTAGAGGATTGGGTTGAAGATATAGGTGAAAACCACGCCGAGGAAGCTGCCCATCATGGCGTAGAAGGGCAGTACCATGCCCAGGATGAGCTGCGCCAGGTTAAAGGATAAACCCGTGGCCACGCCTGGCAGAATGTCCTTGGTATACTGGCACCAATCGACGAATGGAATGGGGAAAATCTCGAGGGTCTGGCCCAGTACCGCGCCGCTGATCGTGGGCAGGCCCATGTAGATCAGGCCAAACACCATGCCCATGGCGCCGCCGATGCAGAACACGCGCCAGCGCGAGGATTTCTTTTCGTCGCCTGTGCCTTCCACTTCCTCGGCCAACGCCAGGATGCCCTGGGCACCCAGGGGTGCCATGGGGAAGGGCAGCTTTTCAATATCGTTAGTAATGCGGAATAAGCCATAACCCATGACCGCGTTGTCCAGCTTGGACAGCAACTGACGGAACAGGATCAGTCCAATGGCCGGCAACCAGGCCCACTGGAGAAACGAGCGTGTTTCGTATGCTTCGGGATTGGTTGGCGCGGCCCAATAGGGGATCATGGTGGAAATACCAAAAGAGATCGCGGATTCACTGTTGACCACGAACTGGCGGAAGAGCGGCGTGCCATTTATGTGTTGGCCCACCAGCAAACCGGACATATAGAAAAGCACAAAGATCTGGGCGCGCGACATTTTGGCGTTGGCGCGTTTGGCTACTTCAATGAAGAGCAGGACCGTAACCCATTGCGCGGCCTGGCCTATGCCCATGCCTGCGATCAGTTCCATATACAACGCGCCGGGCACCATGACCAAGGCGATCAAGATTGCGCCGAACAGCGACGAGAGGTTGAATCCGTCCTCGAACTGGGACGGCACCTCCATCAACGAGCGAAACTCTTCTAATTCCTTGTCTTGATCAGCAGCCATGCAACTTCTCCTAACGTGACAGCATTTCGTCCGTCTCTTGGCGATACTTCTCCATGGTTTCAATGGGCAGCGAACGCCAGAGCAGGAACTGATTTCTCAATTCGTCAATAAAACCGCGGTTACCTCTGAGCCAGGCGCCGGGCGCACCGTTGATTTTGTGCAGCCTGACAAAGACTTCCTCAATGCCTTCGATGTGCGACGGCGTGGAACTCATGCTGAATTCCTGGAAAACACCCAGGTCAAACGGTGCCAGAGAGATCAGAGCCTTGATCCCCAGGCTGGTTTCAGCGTCATCCTTACCCGGGATTTTGAACAACTCGACTTCTTTGGCCGCGAAAGTACCGAGTGAGGCGTCGCTGTGGTTCTCGAAGTGTTCGCGGATAAAGCTGAGGATGCCGGCCAGGTCGGCTCGGGACACCGTGAACGGGAACAGGAAGTCGAGCCGGTCGCCATTGGGTTTGGGCATCTTCCATTTTCGTGCCACGCCGGGATTGGCGGAGCGTCCAGCCATCATTGCCGGGTATATTGTGGATAGCAGCACTGTGGCCATGACGACCAGGATAGTCGATACTGATGAGAGCGATGAGAAGTTCATTTCCGGCGGATGGAACAAGCCATAGGAACCGAGAATCTCGAGCATTTTGGCGATCAACTGGCTGAATAAATAGCCGCCCATACCACCCACCACCGCATAGACGCTCGACTCGGCGAAAAACAGCGCGCCCACGCTGGGCGGCGAGAGGCCCAAGGCGCTGTAGGTGTAAATCTCGCGTTCGCGGTCGACGATCGAGCCCAGCAGTGAACTGAAAATGATCAGGCCACCGAGCAGCAACGGAATGACGACTTCGGAAAAACCCGAGCCTTCATAGATCCGCGTGTAAAAATAGCGAAACGCGCCCTGGTCGTCCTTGGCATAGATCGGGCCGTCGAACACTTCGGCAATTTCAAAGGCGGCAGATCCCACTTTGCGATCTTTGCGCGGATAGAGCACGAGCATGTTATCCATGGCGTCGCCCACGCGTTTTAAGCCTTTGTATGAAGTAATCACCACCATTTCAGGATTCATCCAGATGAAATTGCTGGTATCCAGTTTTTGGAACTGTTCGTCCGCGCGACTGCCGGGGATGCTTTCCATCTTCTGATCGCTCATAATGGCGTTGAAATCCGGCGGCGCCAGCATGGAGTAATCGATGTTCTGGGCTTCTGACAGTGCCGCGCGATTGAAGATCCCGGCGTAGCGGAATTCTCGACCGATCAACTTGACGACCTGGCCGGTGCGAGTCAGTTTTAGGTGTTCGACGGCGACCTGGGGTAGGTAGATGGGCGGCAGTTCGTTTTCGTCAAAAGGTTTGAATTCATCTTCCTCGTAATCGGCCAGGCCAGGTACGATCTTGGCAAGCGTGGCATTGTGACGTGCCTCTTCGGGTTGAAAGCCGAGTACGCCGCTGCTGTCGAATGTTTTGCCGTTAGCCGGGTTGTAAATCACACTATTGGCGATTTCCATTCCCGAATTAACTGGGTTGTAAAACCGACCGCTGCGCAGGCAGATATGGTAATTGTTCTCATAGAGCGCGCGCACGGCGCCAATCATGCTGCTGTTGATCTCCAGGAAAGAAAACCGGTGCAATTCGATGCGATCCACGCCATCGCCTTTTCCCATATACGTTTTGGTCACACCTAGCTTGGCCGTGAATGAAGCGAACACGAGAATGGCAAAAGTGAGCAGGACGACCGTGATAGCGGTGAGCATGGTTTTGATGGGACGGTTGCGCATACCGGAAATGCCGATCATCACCGCGGCCATGCCCGTCGATTTTTCGGAGCCGCCGTGCAAGGTTGAAGCCATGCCCTGAAGTGCCTTGATTTCTTCGCGAAATTTGGTCATCAGCAGGTAGATGACCATGCCGCTCATCAGGATGATGACAAAGGCCAGAAAGATCACTACAGGCGCCTGGGCCAGCGCAAAAGCTGGATGCACGAGATAAAGAATGACGAACGTCAGAATAAAGAAAAACGAGAAGCCGCCAATTTGCTTGTAGATGCTGACGAATCCGAACAAGAGTCGTTCCATGGCAAAGGCAAAGGGGATATTGAGCAACAGGAGCACCACCACGGCCTGCACCAGGTCGTCGGTAATGCCTTTCAACGGCGTGTAGGCGCGGTAACTGAGACCGAGCGAAAAAACCTCATGGGCTCTGGCCTTGCGCAGATTGTTTACTTTACGTGTCTGGTTGGCGTCTTCCATGTGTTGCCTGGCTTCATCATGCAGTTTTTCGACAAAGTTGTTGATGATGTTTTTCTTGCGCAGCACGTTCAACCGGCTCTGGTTCAAAACTAGATAGTCATGGGCGGAGCGCCGGATGGTGTTCAAGTTGTACAACCCGTTGTTGGCAAAGGGAATGCCGACACCCTTGGGGTTGTCTTTTACGCTGCCCAGCAGCATGACGCCGTTCGCGCCGATATATTTAAAGGGTATATTGCGCCCGTAACCAAATTGAAAATCTTTGCCGGCATCACCGATGAAGACATATTTCTCCTGGGCATCGGTCCGCGCATTGAGCAGCAGGCTGGCCGAACGCGTTCCGGCGCCTGCCACCACGGGATTATAGGGGATGTGGAAATGGCCGCCAAAATTGTAGAAGAGGCGTACAACCCGGGCAACCATCTTTTCTGTAAATCGATCGATTTGGCCGTATCGGTTGAAACCGACAGCGGAAATCCGCCGGGTGAAATCGGCGCCCAAGTCGTATTGCAGCGGAATGAACATATAGCCTTCCTCATTGACCCGCGCCATGGGCAGCCGGCTGTGACCGGGTATGACGGACGGCAGCGTTGTATCGTGGGTATAAGCAATAGCCATGCGTGAAACACCGGCCATTTCATCGGAGCCTTTAGCGTAATCCTGGACGTTTACGCCCTGGTATTTGCCGTTTTCATAGCGGTAGATCGTATCGTTTTCATGCCGTTCCCGTTTGAGTATGGACCGCACGGACATGGTTGGCGTGCGGGCCATATGAGCGAAGAGCCGTTGCATTGGACCTGCCAGCTTGTCCAGCGAAACGTCCACGTGCATCGGCATTTCATCCCGATCGAGCGGGTCGCCGACAGTCACCATCTGGAAACCGACAATGCCCAGCAAAGCGGGCGTCATGCAGGATGTGCTGCGGACGCTGGGGGTATTGAGCGAGAAAATGGGATAACGGCAGTTCAAGGTATCCTTGACCAGGCGACAGGGCCATTGCGATGAAGCCACCGAATCGTAGACCTGGCCCAAAGCCCGCATGTAGCCGATATACAGGCCGATCGGCATGGGATCCTTGCGCAGCATCTGGTTATCGCCGTGGGGGCTGAACGCCCAGTCATGTTCGTCATCGGCAAAATCGAAGGCAAATTGACCGATCACGTGTTTGCCGTTAAAATGCCGCGCGATCACCTGGAACGTCAGGTTGTGCTTGATCATCTGTTCCTGCTCGTTCAACCGCTTTTCCAATTCTCGGCGAAGGATGTCTTTCAAGTGCTTGAACTGCTCGAGATGATCCATGGCTATGATCGAATCGTAGCTTTGCCGGGGTTGCCGCAGGCAGTCGCGCAAATTATTCCATGCTCGTTTTTCCTGTTTCAGCTTTTCCAGGTCCGCGTCCAGTGATTCGACACGGCCCCATTGCCGTTGTATGCGTTCAAGTTCCCGTTCATATCGTTCCACCACGTCCAGTCGCTGTTTATCGCGCATCTTGTCCCGTTGTCGATACAGATCGTTTATCCGATTCTTGGTCAGGATGCGTTCGCGAATTTCATAGTTCAGCTCATTGACCCAGCGGGTGAGTCGTTTGCGCATACGTTTCAGAATCTCGTCAAAGTGCGTGTTCCAGACATCCTGGAGCGGATTGTCCTGGCTGATATACTCCAGGCGTTCGCGTGTGACCGCCATTTCCTGAACATATTCTTCATGGCGTACGTCCAGCGGATCCGGATTCCAGACGCCTTCCTCGGATTTATTGACAGCATAGAAGAAATGACGAGCGCCGTCCTGCACCGCGTAGTCGCTGCCGAAAAACACAACAAAAACAGAACGTTTCAAACCGTCTTCCGCTGCCAGCCTCACGGCGGTCTCGGCCAGCAGCGCAACGTTGGCTGCCTCGCGCAATTGCGGATTGTATTCGGGGATGAGCCCCGTGGTTGAAAGATTGGCGGAAAGCACCAGGGCTTCTTCGCTGTCCAGGTCAAAGATGGCGCCTTTTTCGCCGGGTATATGCAGCCATAGGTTGACAGCTTCAACGTCTTTCCAGACCGTAACCGCTTTGAGTCGGGCTGTTTTCCCGACGCTCGGTTCAAGCAGGCCGTATTTCTCGGCCGTTTCACGGTGGATGAACAGCCGTGGCATGTTCAGCGGATGTTGGGCGACCAATGATGCGGCAAGCCATTGATCCGCCCGTTGATTGCCGACAAACACAATTGCGGCAGCGCCTTCGCTGAACAGGGTATTCATCACAGGCGTATCCAGGTCAGCCACCACCACAGCATTGGTCAGCGGTTGGCCGTTGATCGCCTCGGGTTGGTACAGATCCCCCAGGCGGACCAGCGGACCGCTGATGGGCTCGTTGCCTGTGGACATGGTCGCAACGCCGTTAGGACCGAAAGCATAGACCGGTTCGATGCGTTGGCCGTCAACTTCCAGGAAGATTTCGCGCGTTTCTGGCACCAGGGTGTTGAAGGTTTGCCGGTAGGTTTGCAGACCGTTGGTGTTCAGTGTGGCGTCCAGGGTTTCCAGGCATCGGGCAAATTGCTCGCTGCCGGGTTGACGGTGATCGACGCTTGAAAACACGGCGTTCAAATTGTCGTAGATCTGACCTGCGCCGGCAAGCTGACCGCCAGCCAGCAGGATTGCCAGCAATGCAGCGAAAACCGGTGGGCACGAATGGTGAAAAAGCGATGGATCTAGTTTTATATTCCTGTTTGTCATACCGGATGCGCCTTTATTCATCGTCCTCCCCCAAACTGGCTTTCTCGACCACTATGTCCTTGCTGGCCGCCATGCGTTCGATTTGGCCATCGGTTAGCCAGATCATGCGGTCGCTGACCGCCAGCATATTGTGATCGTGAGTGGAGCAGATGATGGTGACCTTGTCGTTTTTGTTCAGATCGTAAAGCAGATGATGGATGTCCTTGCCTGTTTTCAGGTCCAGGTTGCCCGTAGGTTCA
>CAZOLK010000007.1:0-51759 GCA_964580325.1 uncultured Verrucomicrobiota bacterium
ATGGGCCGCCTGCCCGTGCTGAACCAGGCGCGGCGCGATGGACTGCACGAGGGCGTGCGCTGGGGCGAGCCTTATGTCTTCTTCCTGGCGCCGGGGATTATCACTTGGATCGTACCGCTGGTGCAGGACCACACACTTTACGGTGGCATTACTGGCGGCGAGGTGATTTCCGACGAGGATCCGTCGGACTTGAGCCCGGCTATCGCCTACCTCACCGGCACCGGTGCGGCACGCGCCAAGGCCCGTCATTTCGTCGCCGGCCTACCGGCATGGCCCCTCGCACGCACACCCGAAGCCGCCGAGTTTCTCTACCGGATCATCTACCGCCACTGCGCCTGGCACCCTTATCTGCTGGAACGCAACCGCGAGAATGCGCAGCAGCAACGCCAGGTCGCCGAGGAAATCCACCAGCGCAAAGTGGCTGAAAACCGGGTCTACCCCTACAACGAAGAGCGCATGCTGCTGTCGCTGCTGCGCGTGGGCGACAAAGCCGGCGCACGCAAGATGCTGAACAAGATGCTGGCAGCCATGTTCCTCTATTCGCCCAAGGTCGTCGTCGTACGGGCACGCGCGATCGAGATGATCGGCTACCTACTGCGGGCCGCTGTCGAAGACAGCCCCTTGCAAGAAGGCATGATGGAACGCCACCCGAGCTGGGTTGAACGAATCATGCGCGCCGAGGATTTCGAACAGTTATGCGGCGTGTTGCGCCTGATCCTGGACGAATTCATGGACAGCATTTTCCTGCACGGTTACAACCGGCACAACGTGCAGGTTCAAAAAATCCTCGATTACATCGGCAACCATTACACCGAACCGATCAAGCTGGACCATGTCGCCGACACACTGGGGTTGAGTCGCTATCACATCGCGCATCTGCTCAAGGAATACACGGGCAAAACCATGCTGCAGCACATCAAACGGCTGCGCATCCAGAAAGCCTGCCAACTGCTTAACCACACCGAAAGCAGCTACTCGGACATCGCCTATGACATGGGATTCAGCGATCAGAGCTATTTTATCAAGCAATTCCGCGAGATCATGGGCACCACGCCGGCGCGTTATCGCCAGGAAGTACGCATGCCCATGGGAACGTAGTCATTGGTCGCGGTCACTTCTCTTCACTTCCAGACTTTACATTCCGATGATCGCGTTTTAGAAATAAACACATGTGGAAAACCGTGAGGATGCCATGGCTTTATTTATCGAACTTAAAACAGAACTGTCGCGCAAAGGCTGGTTTAACAGTCTGCCGCGCACGCAAGATGTTTTTGACAACATCGAAAACACCATTCGGCAAACCATGCCCGACGATATGCCGCGGATACTGACGCGCATCGAACGGTCCAGTGAAATCATGGACGTCACGCTGCACCCCGCGGCCGAACCCTGCGAGTTTAAATACAACAACGACGGCACGCTGTCCTGTTTCGCCAACACCTATAACGTCGGCCCCGGTTATCATGTCTTTCTGGCCGAACTGCTCCGGAAAATCGGCAAATCGCATGGCTGGAAATGGTATGCCGGCGTGACCTACGAAAATGCGGAATCGCGCATGACGCTTGAAGAACACGGCGATATCCACAAGGTGCGGCAAGGCATGCTGTCCTGGCTGCGGAACCTGGCGCGCCAGATCCTGGAGTCGGAACACGAACATCTATCGGTCTGCCTGCCCACGGGCTATCATATTTCCGGCGACTATTTCCTGACCTCGCCCATGGGTTTTTGGACGCGTGACCAATTCGAACCCCTGCCGCAAGCCGGCGATGACGAACTTGCTGCAATGGGTCGCCGCTTTTTCCCATGGTGGACACCCGGCTTTGACGCTGAATTCTGGCGCAACCTCGGCATGGTCATAGTCTGGGTCGAACTGCCATGGCATGTTCCCGAGGAAGAGGACGAAACCATACTCTACGAACAGACCCTGGCCTGCTTGAACAAAGCTCGGGCACTATGCAACGACATCGAGCTACCCCAGACGGAAATGGCTGAAATCGAAACGCTGCTGGCCGGCGACGACGAGCACACTCCAGCGCCCGACCTGATGGGATTCAAACGGCGCAACATGTCCCGCCTGCTAACCCACTCATGGCACGTAACCCTGCCCGGCTATTACTACGACGACACCGAGGACGACGGCAACACCATGGTCTATTGGTTCGGCGACAGGGTGCTGCGAGGCTCATCGCAATGCGTGGTCAATTATGGCGCCGCCAACACGACCGCGGCCGAACTGCTGGAGCCACGACCGCAAAAGCACGAAATTGAAATCCTGGAACAGGAGCACCTACAGGGCTGGGCATACATAGAACCGACGGAAGACAATGGTGAAAAATACTGGCGCCTGGTCGGCCGCATGGCAACAGTAAACAATGCCTGCGACATCACCATCTGCTTTGACAACGCCGATGACCGTTTCTGGGCTATGGAAACATGGCGCAGCGTTTCACATCCGCCGGTTCTGACCTGACAACCGCCCACCTTCTTCGCTCATTTTCAAAATTGAAAAAAAAGATGCGCCAACAGCCGGCCAGCGCTCTCGTTTTTGCGTGAGAATTCCATCTGAATCAATAGCCTTAAAACGATCAAGTAGACGGCCAAAAAACCAAAATCCGCATCACGGATGAAGTGGGCATGAAAATAGCTGTTCTATCAATGAAGGTAAAACAGAGACTGAGGATTTTTGAAGAAGGAACGCAATGAAAATACTTGCCCGCAATGTAGACGGCAAAACCATGCTGCTCAGAAACGGCCCCATACTGGCGCCGCTGATGAACCCCTATGATACGGGACTGATCGATTTCGAAGCAGGTCACACCCATATCTGTGTAGACGGCGAAGATGCGGTTGAAGAAAAGGTTAAACTGCCCTTCGATTACCTTATACCGGGCCTGTTTTACATCAAGACCAAACCCACAATCGACGGAAGCTACAACGACCAACTCCATGCCATCGCGGCCTACCTTGAAAAGGGCGATTTCTCCATGACCCTGAATCATGGCGTGAACCACAAATTACGCACCAGGATCTGGGAACACTTTGTCTACATCGAAGATGTCCTGTCATGCGAACACTTCTGTTTTGCCCTGATGCTGCCCAACGCGACCTATCGCGAATTCATCCGCGGCGACCGCGGCAATGTGAACAAAGCGGGACTGCGGCCCGGCGTCAAAATTATTGCCCGCGACGAAGAGCTTCTCCAGCAAGCCCTGATGTATCTGGTCAACCACATGGATTCAGCCGGTCGCCGCCTGCTCTATGCCGAAGACCCGAGCAAAGGCCCATACAGGCAGTACAGCAGTCGACTGGCCATCATTCACATACGCACGATTGAAGTGCCGCTGCTGTGCTTCAATCAAAACTGACCGACCGTTCGATGGTTGTTGGGTGATCGTACAATAAATCGACACGCCCTTCTGGCTGCTTCGTAATCCGGAGATGTGCCACCTTTTCCTTGACTGAAGGCACTTTGCGAGGTATCTTTACTTATAATAACAGGAAGAGAGTAATCATGGACGCATCCATATCGGCAATACATGCGGGACAGACACTGATGGCCGTAAGTGCGCATAACACGGCCAATCTTAACACGGACAACATGCAGGCCAGTTGGGTCTATCTCAAGGAGGGCCCTGCCGGACAGGGGGTTGACGCGTATGTCCAAAGCCGCTCCACCCCACCGGATGCCATCGAGGAAACGGTGAACCAAATGACGGCGCAACAACTGGTGGAAGTCAATGCGCAAGCCTGGCGAATGCAGGACGAAACCCTGGGCACAGTGATCGATATATTGGCTTGATTTTTATTAACAATACTCTATTCTCTTGCAAAAAATCTTAGATAGGTTGCCGCAAAGGTTGCAAATATGCCATTATCAATAATGAAAGGTTCGGAGGATGACCGCAAAAATATGCGTCTGTTCATGGATGGACAGATCTCGGGAAAGGTTGTCTCCTCACCACAACCGACCCGTTCAGCGCGCGGAAAAAGGTATACCGGCAAGATCATCGATGTTTCAGCCACGGGCATGCGCGTACAATTAGACCTTGAAGTGTCTCCTGGAACCTGCCTGAATATAAAAGTAGAGCTGAAAGGCATTCGACGCCCCTTCAAAATCGTCGGCGATGTTATCTGGTCAGCCCCGGAAACGTTCATAGTGGGCATTCACCTGCGGGATAGACCAAAAGGCCCCATGTTACGCTGGGAACAAGTCATTTTTGATGCCATTCGCCTTAAATTGACCTGATCGGCGATTTATCGTGGGCAAAGTTGTTTGGGCGCGGACGATTCAGCGGGTTTCCTGGTATCCGTCGAATAAAAACGCTCGAACACCATACAATCACCCGATATGCACGCGACAATGTCTACGCAAACCGTTTTGCGCTTCGCTTCTCTCCTCACGATCAAATCTACTCTTTCCATATCCAATCCAGTTCCCTTTAATGAATGTGCCCGATTTAATACTTCATTCACATAAAGCAGGTTGCTTACCAACCCTCCCTCCATTCTTGAAAAAAAATACCAGCCGCATAACGCCAGGCCTTATTTATCATGCGTAAACGCTGATATTATTTTCCTGTTAAACCACTATGGATACAATACACCTCAACATTTTTTTTATTTTTGCAAATATGACAAGAAGAGAGACGTTAAATCATGACAAAAGCGTTATTGATCGAGCATGGGCAACTTGTTACAGGCGGCGTGGCGCCTGAGATCGTTGAGAATGGATCCATACTGATTCGTGACGGGGTGATCGAGCAGGTTGCTCCCGGTACGCAGGAGCGACGGGAGATGAAAGAAAACCACCAGGGCGATGTGCTCGATGCCGCAAACCGGATCGTCATGCCCGGGTTCATCAATGCGCACATGCATTGCTATTCGTTGTTTGCCCGCGGCCTGGGGCCAGTTGCGCCGACTACCGGCTTCCAACAGGTACTCGAACATTTGTGGTGGCCGCTGGACGAAACATTGACCCGGGAAGACATCTATCTCAGCGCACTGGTATCGCTCAAGGACAGCATTCGACGCGGCGTTACCACGGTCATCGATCACCACGAGAGCCAGAACGCACAACCGGGCGCCCTGGACGCCCTGGCAAAGGCGTTTAGGGAAACGGGCGTTCGCGGATGTCTCAGCCTGGGCGTGTCTAACCGGCGTGGTCGAGGCAAAGAGGGCTTGGAGGAAAACCGTCGCTTTTTAGAAACCTGCGCAACAGACGCCGCTGGTCCCCGGTTGTTGAGCGGCGCTATGGGGTTGCATGCCTTGTTCACCGTGAACCAGGACACGCTGGAAGCCTGCATCCGGCAGGCCAACGAAATGGGAGTTGGCTTGCATGTGCACCTGGCCGAAGCCGAAGAAGACCAGCAACGTAACCTTGAACAATACGGCATGACCGCGGCCGCACGCCTTTATCAAGCCGGCGGATCAGGTCCGCGCACCCTGGCCGCGCACGGCGTACACGCCTCGCTGGCCGACCTGGACCTGCTTGCTTCCACCCGAACCTGCCTGGTCCACAATCCGTGCTCAAACATGAACAACGCCGTGGGCGTAGCCCCGCTGGAAGCAATGCTGGAGCGAGGTTTGACCGTGGGTCTGGGTACGGACGGCATGTCACCCACGCCAGTCGACGATGTGATGACTGCTTATTTGCTCCAGGCACTGAAACAGGGCAAACCGCTGCATTTCATGGTTCCGGCCTGCCGCATGCTGCTGGAACACAACCCACAAATTGCCAGACGCCTCTGCGGCGTGCATCTGGGCGTACTAGAACCCGGCGCCCGGGCAGACATCACGATCCTGGACTACGATCCGCCCACACCGTTCACGACCGAGTCATTCCCTGGCCATTTCATGTTTGGCCTCCGTCAGGCACCGGTGCACTGCACCATTGTGGAAGGCCGGATTCTGATGCATAACGGTCAATTCACCCAGCTTGACGAACCCGCGATCAATGCAAAGTCACGAGCAGCCGCCAAAGCATTTCAAAAGCGATTAAAGAGTCAGAGTGGATATTGAAATCGATAGCACTCATCTTTCCCGGTTCCTTTGCTCGAAGTTAGTTAGGGCATTCGCCCCCCCCTACCCTATCATTACGCGTTCTTCGGCGTACTTGTAGGCGAAGCGCCGTCGCGGCAAGATCAAGAGATAGGCCACGGTCAGGGGGCCCAGACGGCCGATGAACATGAGCGCAATGATCAGGATGCGGCCAGTAGCCGTCAATTCAGGCGTCAAACCCATACTCAAGCCCACGGTAGCAACTGCACTGACCGTCTCGAACAGAACCGTCATCAACGGCGCGTCTTCGGTGACCAACAGAGCGGTCGTGAAAACAATCAAAATCAATAAGCTAAACGTAAAAACGGTTACAGCCTTGCGTATAGTGCACGGCGTAAGCGTGCGCCGAAACATTTCAACATGTGGGCGGTTCAGCAACCCCTGCAACATGGCGGTCCATAACACGGCAAACGTGGTTGTCTTAATGCCGCCACCCGTGGAGCCGGGAGAGGCGCCGATAAACATCAACAGAATCATGACAAAAAGGGTGCTTTGCTCCAGGGCGCCGATGTCGCAGGAATTGAATCCCGCAGTGCGCGTGGAGACCGATTGAAAAAAAGCGACCCACAATGCAACAGGCCCCGCCTCTTGACCAGATGGCGCTTCAAGCAGTACGAAAAAAAAAGCCCCGACCACGATCAGAAAAATGGAAACACTCAGCACCACCCGCGTCTGCACCTTGACATGCATGACATGCCGACTGACCATGGCGCCGCGGATATTGTCATAGATATCCTTCATAACCACAAAACCGAAACCGCCGCAGACGATCAGCAATATAATCACAAGGTTGGTCAGTGCGTGCCCGGCAAATCCCGTCAGGCTATCGCTGAACGTAGAAAAACCGGCATTGCAGAACGCAGAAACAGCGTGAAAAACAGCGTGATACAAGGTCAGCAAAGGACTGGCAAAGTGATCGAACCAAGCCAGGCTCAGCATCAGGGCGCCAAGGCCTTCAACAAGCAGGGTCATCAGGAAAATGAAGCGGACCAGGCGTATCAGGCCGGCCAACTCGTCGCGGTCAAACACCTCGCGCATCACGATGCGCTGGTGCATATCCATCCGCTTGTGCATCAACAGGACCAGCAGGATGCCGAAGGTCATGATGCCGAGACCGCCCAGTTGGATCAAGACCAGGATGACCAGTTGGCCGAAACGGCTGAAGTAGGTGGCCGTATCGCGGACGATCAAACCGGTTACGCAGACCGCGGAAGTGGATGTGAACAGCGCGTCCAACAACACGGTTCGTTCTCCTTCAACCGTGGCCGCCGGGGTTGTGAGCAGGAGACCACCCGCAATCAGGGCGATCATGAACCCCAACACCATCCAGGAGGCGGGCCTGAGTTCAATATCGCTCTGGTTGCGCATCACATTGCGCGCGCGGGTGACCAACATGACCAGGATCGCGGCGACCGCAGCCGCGATGTACAGACTTTCCAATCGCGCTGCCAGCAACAGAAACGCCAGAGGGATCGTCCCTTCAAGCCAACGGTGCTTCAATCGCCTGAATGGCACCGGACTGGAGAATTTGCGGTATAGGGAGTCCGCCAGGAAATACAGCAGCATGCAGCAGTGGGCAACCACAAATCCCGCCGGCGGCGGCCAGGCGCTGAGGGAGCGCTCCACCAGCAAAAGGCTAAGCCCGCCAACGGCCACGAGCACGGTCACCCTGTCCAGGATGCGCAGGCAAGGCCGGTTTTCATCGCCGTCTGCGGCTTCGGCTTTCATACGAGGTTCTCGATGCGGTTCAGCTCACAACGGATTGGAGCAGGACCAACATCAGCGCTTTCTGGGCATGGAGCCGGTTTTCGGCTTCGTCAAAAACCACAGACTGGGGGCCATCGATCACTTCGGCGGTCTGCTCATAGCCACGTATAGCCGGCAGGCAATTCATGAAAATGGCCTCTTTGTCGGCCTGGCGCATCAATTCCCCAGTCACCTGGAAAGGCTTGAAGATTTTCACGCGCTGATCAAGTTGCTCCTGGGGAATATGATAACTCATCCAGGAATCGGTATAGACCACATCCGCGCCGCGTACGGCTTCGACCGCATCATGGGTGACTTCGACACGCGTATTGTTGACCTTGGCCAGCTCGAGCGTCCTTTGCACGACATCCAGATGCGGCGAATAGGCTGCACCAGCGGGGCAACCGACGCTGATGTGCATGCCCATCAGTGCGCAACCAAACATGAGCGAATGGGTTACATTGTTATTGCTGTCGCCGAGGTAGGCCAGCTTGAGACCGGTCAGCGACTGTTTGTACTCCTCGATGGTCATCAGATCGGCCAGGATTTGGCAGGGGTGGGAATAATTAGACAGGGCATTGATCACCGGCACGGCACTGTGCTCCACCATTTCCTCGAGATGCTTGTGTTCAAAAACACGGGCCATGACGATGTCGGCGTAGCGGCTCAGCACTTTGATCGTGTCGTGAATGGATTCCTTGCCCGCGCCCATAGGCGATGTGGAGGTATCGTAGTAGATGGCATGCCCCCCCATTTGCCAGAATCCAGTTTCAAACGAAACCCTGGTCCGCAGGCTCGGTTTTTCAAAAATCATGACCAGCGTTTTTTGCGAAACCGAATCGCGGCAATCTCCCGGGTTACGCTTCATGTTGTGTGCCAGCTTGATCACCGCCGTGACTTGCTCGGCGGTCCATGTATCCAATGTTATGAGGTGTCGCATAATCGGCTCCCGAAAATTCAAAAACCCTGATGCCGGCAACGGCGACAGGCCACCTTCTGTTTCCTGTTTCCAGGACCAGGTCACGGGGCTTACAAGCTCAACTGGTCAGGTCAGCATAATAGCGATCAATTTCATAGTCGCGCTCAAAAACAACCAACATCAAGGCGGTTCGAATCCACATCCCGTTTCTCACCTGGCGCCAATATATGGCGCGCGGGTCCTTATCCACGACCGTTTCAATCTCACGACGACGCGGCAGCGGATGCATAAGTATGGCCTTTTCTTTCATGATGTCAAGGTGTTGCGATGTAAAATGGTAATTGTTCACATCGATTTCCCGGCTTTCCTGGGCAATATCCCATTCATCCTGAATCCGGGTCATGTAAATGGCATCCGCTTCACGCACGTCATGGTCAAAATCATGGCTGAGATGGTATTCGACACCGGCTTGCTTGAGTGCCGCCTGTATGTCCTCACCGATCTGCAGCCGATCCGGCGCAACAAAAATCTGACGCACATTGCCGTACAGCGTTAATAGCCAGGCCAGCGAACGGACGGTACGGCCGCGGGCAAGGTCGCCGACAAATAGAATGGTCTTGCCTTCGATACCGCCCAGGTTATGAAAACTGCGCTGCAACGTGTAGATGTCGAGCAGAGCCTGGGTAGGGTGCTGATCCTTGCCAGAACCGGCATTGATCACGGGTACCGCCCGATCCGTATTGGACAACATCCACGCGATGCGCTCGGCAAAACCCCCTACGGGATGGCGCATAATAATAATGTCGAAATAAGAACTGAACGTACGCACCGAATCCTCAGGCGTTTCGCCTTTGAGTTCACTGGATGTCGCCGTGTCCCGCACTTCAGCCGGCTTCAAGCCGATGATCTGGCAGGCGGCATAAAAGGACAGGAACGTACGTGTCGAAGGTTGGGCAAAATACAACATGGCCCTTTTCTCGGACAGCAAGTCCTGGAGGAACAGGTTACCCCCGCGTGTTTTTGCGATCTTGCGCACCTTGGTTGCCAGATCACAGAGGCGATCCAGGGTTTTGCGGTTGAATTGCTGTGAATTCAAAGCGTGAAACGGATGATCGTTCAACAGAAAGTAGGGGCCTTTTTCACTGGGCGTAAGTTTGCTGAATTCTTCCCAGCCAATATCTCTCAGCGGACTGTCAACTAACATAACATAACCCCTCCGGTTTTTATAAAAATTTTGGCACGATCAAAGGGCAATGTCAAAGGATTTCGGATTGCGGTTATTTCCATCGCCTATTCAACCGCATTATTGGTCTGGAGATGTCAACTTGACGGTCAGAATATCGGCCAGCGCATCGCGTAACGGTTTGTCCAATTCAGCGTTATGGTCGAACGTATTCTTGAACCGCTCGATGCGTTCTTTTTTCTCCAGATAATTGGCGATATCGTAGCTGACCCGCGATGCGTCTTCGATTACCCCCTGGGCCTTGAACAGGGTTTGCAGCGAACCGCTGTCGCGCTCCATGGATTCGAGCACGCCAAGCAGGCGCTTGTATTCGTTGATCCAGTCATGGAAGTTGTTCTCCATCATGGTATAGCTCTCGGCATCACCTAGGATCCAGAGCTTGATCATATCCTTGTCCCGGGGTGAAATCGCCTTGTTGTTGCGCAAGTTGGCAATCACCTGTTTGATGTTGTCGGCGGTCTGGCGCTGGATCTCCTCGCGCACCGCGTCCTTGTTCTTGTTCAGTACATAACCCGCTTTCTGAAATGCGCCTTCCTGCATGGAAGTCAAAGCATTCCGCATGGCACCCGCAACACCTGAAATCTGCATAATCTTCCTCCATAAATTCAATTTCTAATCACGCAGAGGTTAATGCCGAAGAGCGACCGGTGCAATCTCTTTTTGCACGAAGTTATGCCAACGAAACTGCCGTGGGTTTTCTTGGTTTAGGGCCAAATGTTTGTAGTCCAGGCTTTAGCCTGCCAGGATCGTGCTGGAAGCGTAATGCATTGCAAAACAACACATAGTGTTGCTTGCATCAGCAATCCATCCATGCAATTTGCGGAAGAGGCAAATTTAACAGTTGCTTATGTTGTTCAAAGCACGATCATTTTTTTTTATTTTGTTTTTTTGATTTCGTAATTATTCTTTGCTAACTTTGATAATATGAAAAAAGAAAATTTCTATCAATTTCTATCAACCTTAGGGTTCGCGCAGAAATAACTTCACACTTTGAGGTGTCAAGGCGTCCACCCGGCAAGGCACAGCACAACATCGCAGGAATATACGGGATGCGTGATGGTGAATTGGTATTTTCTGATTCCCTTAGCAGAAACCGCCGTATGCCATAAAAGGTACGTATGGTGGTGTGAGAGGCGGGGCAACCCGCCTACCCGATTAAAGATAAAACCGGGAAAAAATATGGATTTGATGTTTCAAGAACTGGCGTATTCTGAAACGCCAATGGGAGCGCTGAGCCTGCGCCGCCGAACCGATGCGGTCATGCAGCGCATTGTGCACGAGATCAAGCTGAATGATGAATATTTGATGTCGGATCTGTTTACCAAAGCGGAAGAGGAGCTGGCGCGGCTTGGACTTGCCATGCTGACGAAAGAGAACCTGGATGTCGTCGTCGGCGGGCTGGGCCTTGGCTATACCGCACGGGCGGCTCTGGCGGATTCACGGGTCGGCGAGCTGATCGTTGTGGATGCGCTTCCGGGGGTGATTCAGTGGCATCGTGACCATATGCTGCCGCTGGGTGAAACGTTGACAGCGGATTCCCGCTGCCGGCTGATGCAGGGCGACTTTTTTGCGATGGTCGGAGCGGATGGGTTTGATCCCGAAGCACCAAGCCGAAAATTTGATGCCATTCTGCTCGATGTGGATCATTCGCCACGCTGGACGCTGCATCCCGCGCACGCCTGGCTCTACAAACGCGACGGGCTGCAACGTCTTGCGGAACATCTCCATCCTGACGGAATATTTGCCCTGTGGTCGAACGATCCGCCTGACGAGGAATTCCTTGACGATCTTTCCGCTGTGTTTACCGACACAGAAGCGAACGTGGTGACGTTTCCCAATCCGCTGCAAAACCGCGACGCAACCAACACGGTATACGTCGCCCGCCGTCCCGGATAAACAGAGAATTCCAGTTGCGCTGACGAGACGGGCAGCCCTTCACTCAGCGCTTTTTTTCAAAGGATAACTATGAGCTTTAAAAAAGAAATTGCCAAAAGGCGCACGATCGCAATTATTTCGCATCCCGATGCCGGGAAAACCACGTTGACCGAAAAGCTGCTGCTCTACGGCGGCGCACTTCAGCTTGCCGGCTCCGTGACCGCCCGCAAAAACCAGCGCGCCACCACCTCCGACTGGATGGACCTGGAAAAGCAGCGCGGCATCTCCATTTCGTCCACCGTGCTGCAGTTCGACTACCGTGAATGCTGCATCAACCTGCTCGACACACCAGGGCACAAGGATTTTTCCGAGGATACCTACCGCGTGCTGATGGCGGTGGACTCGGTAGTGATGGTGATCGACGCGGCAAAAGGAATTGAAAGCCAGACGCGCAAGCTGTTTGAAATCTGCCGGATGCGCGGCATCCCGATTTTCACCTTCATGAACAAACTCGACCGCCCGTCGAAAAATCCGCTGGAACTGCTCGACGAACTGGAGCAGACACTGCAACTGAGCGTTTGCGCCATGAACTGGCCGCTTGGCAGCGGCTTCGAATTCCAGGGGGTCTACGACCGACAGACGCAGCAGGCCCACTTCTTTGAACGCACGGATCACGGGGCCTATCAGGCGCCAGTGGCGCTTCATTCCGTCAGCGACCCACAGGTGCGCGACCGGCTTCCTTCCGATGTCTACGAAACCATCATCGACGATCTGGATGTGCTCGATAGCGTCGGCGATCCGTTCGATCTGCCGGAGATTCTTGCCGGCGAACTCAGCCCGGTCTTTTTCGGAAGCGCCATCAACAATTTCGGTGTGCAGTTGATGCTCGACGCAATCGTGGACTATGCGCCCCCGCCGCAGCCCCGATTTTCCGGAACCGAAAAAATAGTGCCGGAGCATCCGGAATTTTCTGGGTTCATTTTTAAGATTCAATCCAACATGGACCCCAAACACCGCGACCAGATCGCCTTTCTGCGCATCTGTTCAGGCCGCTTCGAACGTGACATGCGGGCAGTCCACTCGCGCACCGGCAGCGAAATCCGGCTGTCAAGCTCGCATCGCGTCTTCGCCAAAGAGCGCGAGACGGTGGATGTCGCCTACGCCGGGGATGTCATCGGACTGGTTGGCCACTCCAGTTTCGGCATCGGCGACACGCTCACCGAAAACCCGGACATTCATTATGATGAAATGCCGCAGTTTGCGCCAGAATGTTTCGCGACCCTCCACAATCCCTCTCCGGCGCAGTACAAGCGGTTCAAAGCGGGAACGAACCATCTGCTTCAGGAGGGGGCGCTGCAGGCATTCAGATTTGACGGACATCAGCAGAATATGCCGCTGCTCGGTGCCGTGGGCGTGCTGCAGTTTGATGTCTTTAAACACCGCATGGAAGCCGAGTATGGAGCCACGATCCGACTTGAGTCCACACCATACAGCGTCATCCGCTGGATCGATGAACCGCAGGACAGCGACGTTTCGCTCTCCGGCATCCTGCTGCCCTCCAGCTGCAAAACCGCCTTTGACTCGTCGGGCCGCCGCGTCATTCTCTTCAACACCGACTGGGCGCTGACCTATTTCTGCGAACGCAATCCAGCGGTGCGGCTGCTGACCCTTCCGAAAAAAACGACCCAACAGGAGAAAAAGTAAAATGAACCCAGACCAACTTGAAAAACAGAAAGAAAAACTGATCGCGCTCAAAGTCGAACTCGAAACAGCGATCACCAACGAAAGCGGACAGACCGGTATTGTCCATCTCGACGGTTCCATAGGCCGCCTTTCGCGAAACGATGCTATGCAATCGCAGCAGATGGCCTTGGCGCTGCAAAAGAGACAGCAGGAGCAGATCCTGCGCGTCGATAGCGCATTAGAACGAATCGATCAGGGAACCTACGGAAAATGCCTGCGATGCAAGGGCGGCATCGGCGAGGGACGTCTCGACGTTCAACCCGAAGCAACTCTCTGCATCACCTGCGCCTCGCGCCCCCGCACATAACCCTCCCGTTATTTCTGGGCAAGTCCTTATTTCTGGGTCAGGGACTGGCGCTCAAAATCAACGTCATCGGCAAACTCGTCCAGCAGAGCCATGGATTCCTGATCCGTCAAACCCATGTTCCGCTCGGTTTTCGACACGTTGGTCACTGCGGATAAGGCCGATGCTGCTTGCGTTGGCATGCCAGACGCGATGGCATGGGCGTCCAGCTTGAAGAATCCGGCTGACTCGCGCAACCGTTCGGCCTGCGAGGTGAGTTCCGCGCTGGTCGACGACAATTCCTCGGCTGCGGCCGCATTCTGCTGGATGACTTGGTCCAACTGGTGAATCGCCTTGGTCACTTGGGAAATGCCTTCGGCCTGTTCGCGGCTGGAGGCGTTGATCTCCTGGCACAGTTCCGCGGTCTGTTCAATGTTCGGAACCAGGGTCCTTATCATCTCACCGGCCTTGGACGAAACTTCGAGGCTGGTGTGCGACACTTCGCCGATTTCTTTGGCTGCCGACTGGCTGCGTTCCGCCAACTTGCGTACTTCCGCGGCCACCACGGCAAATCCTTTGCCATGCTCGCCGGCACGGGCAGCTTCAATGGCTGCGTTCAAGGCCAGCATATTGGTCTGGCGCGCAATCTCCTCGATGATGCCGATGCGTTCAGCGATACGCTGCATGGCCTCCACGGTCTCGTTAACCGCGCCACCGC
The DNA here is from genome assembly GCA_964580325.1 of uncultured Verrucomicrobiota bacterium. Taxonomy (GTDB): domain Bacteria; phylum Verrucomicrobiota; class Kiritimatiellia; order CAYTQP01; family CAZOLK01; genus CAZOLK01. The sequence continues at coordinate 14,585 of CAZOLK010000007.1, forward strand.
TCTCGCGCGCATCTTTCGCGGTTTTCTGCGCAATAGCCGCGGTCTGTTGTGCGTTGTCCGAATTCTGCTGCACAGTGCCATTCATCTGCTCCATGGAACTGGAAATCTGTTCAATACTCGAGGCCTGTTCCGTGGAGCCCTGTGACATCTTCTCCGCCGAAGAGCTGATTTCCGAACTACCGGCCGCCACATGCGTGGAAGCCCCATGGGCGTCTTCGGCAAAATGACGCAGGTTCTTGAGCATTTCGTTCAGGTTATTGCGCAAATCATTAAAAGCGCCCTGATAGTTTTCCTTGATGGGCGGAGGCAACCGACCTCTGGAAATCTCGGCAATATAGGACGCCGCCTTTTCCAGTGGTCCGACCACGGCGTCCATGGTCTGGTTGACACCATGGACGATCTGGCGGAAATCGCCCTGGTGACAGGTTTCATCGACCCTGATTTTCAATGAACCACTCACGCCCGCATCCACCATCCGGCGCGTGTCATTCACCAGACGTTGTACGGCGGCCAGGCAAGTGTTGATGCTGCTCTTGATCTGGTTGAAATCACCCTGATATTCTTCGTCGATCGGTTCAGATATAACCCCACGACTAATCTGATCCATATAGGACGCCGCGGTTTGCATGGGTTTCAACAGGACATCGATGGTATCGTTGATGCCCTGGATAATGGCCCGGTACTCGCCCTGATGGCACGTTTGATCAGCCCGTTCCGCGAGTTGGCCGGCCATGGCAGACTTGCCAAGCACACGTATATCTCGAACCAGGGCGCGGATGGCCTGGATCATGGTCTGCAACGAGTGCCCCAGCACATCTTTATCCGAGGCGATCGCAACCTCCACGTCCAACTCACCGACCGCGATCTTTTCCGCCAGGTTCGCTCGCTCCTGCAACTTATCGGCCATAGCATTCAATGCATGCGCCAACTGGCCGACCTCATCTCGGGATTGCACGTCCAGGCGTTGCGATGTATCTCCCAACTGGATCGCCTCGGCCAGGTGACTGGCCCGGGCAATGGGACGGGCAATTTTACGCCCCATGGCGCCGCCCAGCAGACTGCCTGTCACGCCGAGTACGATCAGTAAACCGATCGTCCAGAAATATAAGCCATACTTGTTCTTCTGTGCACTTTCGCTGATCTGTCGCGTAGTGGCCAGGAATTCCTCCACCGGCGAGGTGGCTACCAGCGAGTAGCTTGCCTGGCCCACATGCCAGGGGCGATAGACTACAAACTTGTCAACACCTTCGAACGTGTAACGGGCATTGCCCTGTTCACCGCGGACCATGTGTTCATTCACCAGTTCCGCCAGTTTGCCATATTTGGAATCGGATACATCAACTTGATTATCCAGCGTATGTTCGGGGTGGAAAACAAGAATACCACGTTTATCAATCACATAGCTGTATCCTGTATCGCCATATTTCAAGGAGCCAATCTTGGCGTTGAGTGCATGGCCGTCAACCAGGGCAAGCACCACGCCCGATACTTCCTGCTGATGATACACGGGTGCTGCTATGCGAATCACCATGTCCTTGTTCTGGTCCAACGCAACCGCATCCGTGTATACCCTGCCGGGACGCAACTGAACAGCTTCTTTAAACCAGGTTTCCGTGGTATGATCCACGATCTGATCCGATTGAAAAACATCCTTACCCTGGCGGGAAATAAAGGTCAGGTTCTTGAACACGGGCAAATACTCCTTGCCGACGACTAGGCATTCTTCACGAAGAATTTGCTCTCGTGTTCGGGCAAACGCCGGGAAACCATCCTGGCTGTACCGTGGATCCAATAGGGTCGAAAAGGCAAGTTGCTTTACATCATTGCGCACGCCCCGCAATATGTCATCCAGCGCAATTTGCTGATCGAACAGTTTTTCCTCCATACTGACAAATGCCTCATCCATCAACCGCTGCCGGGCATTGTTCAGTGTCTTAACCACAAACACATGGAAGTTGATCAGGAAAACAACACCAACAATCACCATAGGACAAATGACCAATCCCATACTCATCAAATTCAATTTTGAACTTAATTTCATCGTTCGCTCCAAGGATAGCTATTCTTGTACTTTACCCCAAACAAATCGTCCTCACTCTATTCTCAGAACGAAAATACGCTCCTGAACCATCGAACGCAAGACTTTTTAACCAGTAGCTAGCTCCGGGTTAGCCCGGAGTCCTCGTCGAAACGTGCATACAGATTTCCAGTATACGGCTCTCCCGTCGCCCTCGGTGCAAGGCATTACAGGTGACAGCCCGGAAACACTTTATAGGATGTTACTTCCATCCCAGACGGTTTAGACTTGCATACAGACTTTCAGACTTTCGCCGTCCTTCAACGGTTTGCATTTCCGTTGGGCGACCATCAGTTCCAGTTCTGACGATCTGCCGAATCGGATACTTGGCTGTGCGATAGAAGTTCACAGCGACCTTATTTTTGCTTTTTACTTTTCCGCTTGATACTCAGCAATGCACAGGGTAAACCTTCATAATGATGAAAAACTCAATTTTCTGCAAAAACGCCGAGGTACGCTCCTGCCGAGTTGAACAGGATTTGGTCCGAACGCCCAATGTTGACGGGGACAAGCCTTTTGCGCTGTTTAGACCGACATGATCGCCGAAGCGGAAGTGGATGTACTATTGCCCGTGCGCAACGCTGAAGTCACCCTGCCGGAAGCGTTGGACAGCATAGTCCGCCAGACGTTTTCACGCTTTCGGGTTGTGGCCGTGGATGACGGGTCAACGGATAGATCGGCTGCAACGCTCGCTCGTTACGCCGCTCGCGATCCGCGATTCACGGTCGTATCCGGTCCAGGCGCCGGTCTTGTGGCAGCGCTGAATCGCGGGCTCGAATACAGTAGCGCGCCGCTCATCGCGCGTCTGGACGCGGATGATGTCATGTTGCCGGAACGGCTTGAACGACAAGTCGCCTACATGCGGACCCATCCGGATATCGATGTACTCGGATGCGGCGTCCAGACAGATGGACTCCGACCGGGCTTTCGCCATTACGTTGCATGGAACAACGCCCTGCTAACGCCGCAGGCCCTGCGCCGGGCTCGTTTTGTGGAATCGCCGATGATTCATCCCACGGTTGTTTTTCGGCGGACACTATGCAATAAGTACGGCGCATATCGGGAAGGCGATTTTCCGGAGGATTACGAACTCTGGCTCCGCTGGATGGATCATGGCGCGGTGTTTGCCAAGTTGCCGGAACTGTTGATGATCTGGCGGGATTCGCCGGGACGGCTAACGCGCGTCGATCCGCGCTATCGCGTGGAGGCGTTCTTTGCCGTGAAGGCCCGTTATCTCTCGGATCAACTGATACGGTGGGGCGTGCAGCAAGTCTGGGTATGGGGCGCCGGTCCGCGGACGCGGCGCCGGGTGCGTGCGCTGACAAGGCACGGCATCTGTATCGCGGGTTTCATCGATATCGATCCGCGCAAGATCGGCGGCTGCACGCCAGACGGGCTGGTTTTCGGTCCGGACGATCTGCCGAACCCCGAGCAGGCTTTTGTGCTGGCTGCCGTTGGAACCCGTGGCGCGCGAGAACAAATCGCATCCGCCCTCGAAATAAAAGGCTTCATCGAAGGCCGGTCCTATCTCGCCATTGCCTGACGACGCCTCAATCACAAAATCCTCAACGTAACACCACTACGCCTGTGGTTTTGCTCAATCGGCCCGGTCAAGACCCAAATCCGGGCGCGATCCAGATAAATTAATTGGCAATTTTCGACTCCCTACCCCCTACCCTACCAAGCATGCTACCCTCGTTTGTATGCGTGGTTCACGGCTCAGCACAGCTTCGTGCTCCAGGAAATACGTTTTGGAAGATGGAAAAAGCGAAAAAGTGATTGACCAACGTTCCCGTGCAAAATAAATTGTTATGAAAATTATATTCGTAACACTTTTTTTTGAGGTAAAGTAAAAGATGTATCGTTATGTAAAGGCAGTGGTGAAGATCGGGTTTTTAGTATGCGGAGGCGTTCAGACCGTCATGGCCGGGGAGCAAGAAGACATGACGACAACTAAGACCTTCGACATGGGAAAGATGGTCGTCACGGCCACGCGGACGGAAACGCTTCTCACGGATACGCAGTTCAACGTGTCGGTCATCGACGCCGAAGAAATCGCGGCCTCGCCGTTCGAGCGGGTCGAGGATATCGTGCGCGTATTGCCGGGGATCTACAACTATCGGCACTATGGTCAGCAGACCAGCGGCATTCAAAGCCCGTTGAGCATGCGCGGTGTCGGCAAGAATCGCGTACTCATCCTGGTGGACGGGGTGCCGCAGAACGATAGTTTTAACAATTCGATTTCCTGGGTGGCCTGGGGACATATTCCGAAGGAAAACATCGAACGCATCGAGGTGGTGCGGGGCCCCTCGTCAGCTATGTACGGTTCGGAGGGCTTGGGCGGCGTCATCAATGTCATCACCAAAAAGCCGGCGCGCGAGCGGGAATCTTCGGTTCGCGGCGAATTCGGAACGGCCGACACCTATGCCGGTTACGGTTTTCACAGCCAGACCATCGAGGAATTCGGCTTCATGCTCAGCGGCGGCTACGAGGAGAGCGACGGCTTCACGATGGTCGAAGACCCCGCCGACTACGAAATGCGCCGCCATCGGCAGGTCTACAAACTGCTCGGCAAGCTCTCCTATGCGTTGTCGCCCGACGCCGATCTTGCGGTTTCGGCTTTGCATTATCAGCATGAAACCGGAAAAGGACGCAAATATTTTTACGACGAACTTGAACTCAACCAGTTCTGGATGAATATCGAGCGGCGCGGTGCCGATATGGATTTTCGCGGGCTGGCTTATGTCAGCCTCGTCGATAAGACCGCGTTTCAGGACTCGACTGCGGATACGTATACGTCCTTGTTGCGCAAGGAAAAGATGACACCGCTGACGGCCGGCGCCGATATACAGGGCACATGGGCGCTGGGTGGCGGCGCGCGGGGTACGGTCGGACTGGCCGGCAAGTACGTTTCTTGGGATTACGACGATCAATATGTGAAGGGAAACCGCGAGGTCGGCGCCGAGGGGCGACAACAATTTATCGCCCCCTTTGCGAATGTGGATATGCCGATTTTCGACGAACAGTTGACGTTGCATGCCGGAGCGCGCTATGACGTCATAGGAAACACGGACGGCGCCAACTGGGACAACCAATCGAGCGCGGGTGAATCGGCGTATGATAACCATTACGAAGACCAGACCTGGAAGTCGTTTTCGCCGAAGATCGGCGTAGTCTGGTGTCCCGACGACCACCGCACAACGTTCCGAGCTTCGGGTGGCAAGGGATTTCGTGCGCCCAGTCTGTTCGAACTCTATAAAGTGCATGTTCGGCAGGGCGGCGCGTACTATCGGGAGGCAAATCCGGAACTGGAGCCCGAGCAGATATGGTCCTTCGACTTCGGGGTCGATCGCTTCGTTTCCGATACCATATGGACTCGCGTCGCCATCTATCGGTCATTAGCGGAGGATTACATCGGTGATCGCTTGACGAGCGTTTCTGCATTGAAGAACGGCAAAAAGCGCTACAAATATGTTCTGGATAATATCAGCAAGGTCGATATTCATGGGGTCGAGATTGAAGCGCAATGGTATGCCGCCGCGGACTGTACACTCTTCGCGAACTACACCTATAACCGCTCCGAGGTAAGCGAAGACACCGCGAAAATGGAATTGGAAGGCAACGATCTGCCCCATGAACCGCGCCATGCCGCTCACCTCGGCATGCGCTGGCAATCCCCGGTAGGGCTCGCTTTGTCGCTGATCGGCAACTTTTATGGGGATATCTACTTTGACGGCGAAAATACCCTGAAGGAATCCGGCTACGCGACGATGGACGTTTCCGCGTCGCATCAACTTCCGCACGGTCTGAGGGTGTATGTGAATGTCGAAAACGTGCTCGACGAGGAATATCCGATTTCGCGATCGCTCTCGGCCTCCGATATCGTGGCGCCGGGAACGATCTTTACAGGCGGATTACAATGTATATTCTAAGGCGGCATAGCCGATGCGGATTTCGGGCAGCATGGACTGCGGGATTATTGTCAATCATGTCGGCGCTGGTGCTGGTGGGATGCGGCCACGAACACGGTTCGTCCGAAGTGAACCATGACGACGGCATATGCGATGCACTGGGCCGGACATGGTTGGCGACCAGCCGGGTGGAGCGTGTAATCTGTTCCGGCGCCGGCTGCTTGCGGCTACTCACCTATTTAAGGGCGCAGGACCGCATCGTCGCCGTGGACAGCATCGAACGGCACGGCTCTCCGCTCGATGCGCGGCCATACGCCATCGCTAATCCACGATTCAAAACCTATCCGCTCTTTGGGGAATTCCGTGGATGGGACAATCCCGAATTGATTGCCAACCTGAATCCGCAACCGCAAGTCATTTTCAAAATGCGCACCTCCCGCGGACTCCTTCCCGCGGCATTGCAGGCGAAAACCGGCATCCCCGTGATCCCACTCGATTATGGCAACCTGGCACAAGGCCAGGAGACGCTGAACCGGACGCTTCGCACGATGGGCACGGCGATGGGCCAAACACGCCGCGCGGAGGAGGTAATCGCCTTCTTCGAAAGGCTTCGCGCGGACTTGGACGAACGCACACGCGATCCCGGCGCGGGGCCGCGGCCGCTGTGCTATGTGGGGGGCGTTGGGCAAAGCGGACCGCACGGACTGCAATCGACCGACCCGACCTTCGCCCCCCTGGCCTTTGTTCATGCCCGCCAGGCCGCGGCAAAGTCAAGCGACCTTTCGCCCGTCGATCATGCAATGGTATCGAAGGAGCAAATCGTTGTCTGGAATCCTGACATCATCTTTATCGATATCTCCACCATGCGCCTGAGCGGCGAGGCCAATGCCGTGGCTCAACTACGCTACGATCCGGCATATCGCTCGATCGAGGCTGTCCGGTCGGGTCGGGTCTATGGTGTGTTTCCCCACAACTCCTACGAACGCAACTTCGAGACGGTGTTCGCCAATGCCTATTTTATCGGCGCAATCCTGTATCCCGATCGCTTTGCCGATGTTGACCCCCTGCGAAAGGCCGAAAACATCGCGGAGTTCTTGAACAGCGGCCCGGCTTTTGATATCTTGAACCGCGAATTCGGTGGACTCGGCTTTGCACGGATTCGGATGGAGTAAATTCATTGTGACTCATCTTAAACACGGTCATGTTCCTAAAGGGTATACGGCGTATATCGGTCGTAAAATATGGATCAACATCGCCTTGGCTGTGTTGTGCGGCGTGTTGCTGATCGCAGCGGTCTCGCTAGGCGCCGTGCGTGTGCCGCCGGGGCAGACCCTGCGCGCGCTGGCCGGGCTGGAAACCGTTGGCCAGTGGCGCACGATCATTCGCGACATCCGCTTGCCCCATGCGCTGACCGCCCTGCTCGCGGGCGCGGGACTGGCCGCCGCTGGCGCGGCCATGCAGTCGATCCTGCGCAATCCGCTCGGTTCGCCGTTCACCCTGGGGTTGAGCCAGGCAGCCGCCTTTGGCGCGGCATTCGCCGTGATGGCGTTGGGAACAGGTGTGATGCAGTCTACGCCAACGAACGCGGTCACTCTCGCACGCCCGGGGTTGACCGCGCTGGCGGCATTCACGGCCTGTATGGTCGCGGCGCTGGTCGTGATCGGCATTGCCCGATGGCGCGGCGCTACACCGGAAGTCATGGTCTTGAGCGGCGTGGCGCTCGGCTCGCTCTTTTCGGCTGCGACGATGTTTCTACAGTATTTTGCGGACGATATCCAGTTGGCCGCCATGGTGTTCTGGACCTTTGGCGATGTTGGAAGAGCGGGCTGGCAGGAGGTGGCGTTCCTGTCCGTGACAGTGACGGCCTCGCTGATCTTCTTTCTGGCGAACCGCTGGAACTACAATGCCATCGATGCCGGCGACGAAAGCGCGCGAGGTCTGGGCGTGCGTGTCGAACGGGTGCGCATGCTTGGCATGTTGACCGCTTCGTTGCTTACGGCCATGATCGTGTCGTTCGTCGGCGTTATCGGTTTTGTCGGCCTGATCTGCCCGCATATCGTGCGGCGCATGATCGGCGACGACCACCGCTTTTTGATGCCCGCGGTGTGTCTGACCGGCGCGGCGCTGTTGCAGGCCGCTGACATCGTCGCCCGCCTGATCCTGGCGCCGCATATGTTGCCCGTGTCAGTGCTCACCGCCTTTATCGGCGCTCCCGCATTTCTGTTCATCCTGCTTCGAAGGAAACGCGCCGCGTGATACTGACTATCGATCATATCCGTGTGGGCTACGACCGGGGCCGACTGGTCATCGAGGATGCGTGCTTTACGCTCGATGGCGGTCGGATGTTGGCCATTCTGGGTCCTAACGGCGCGGGCAAGACCACGCTTTTGCGTTGTATCGACGGACTGATCCGCCCGTGGCAGGGCGTGGTGCGCATTGATGACATGGACATCCTGCGTATGTCCGCCGATGCCATGGCGCGACGGCTGGGGTATGTGGCGCAACATCAGGACGTATCTCGCCTGACAGTGTTCGACGCAGTACTGCTCGGCCGCAAACCACACATGCGCTGGTCGCCCGCCCGACAGGATTTGTGCAAGGTCGGCGGCGCGCTGGAACAACTGGGTCTGCATCCGCTCGCTTTGCGGCATCTCGACGAACTCAGTGGCGGCGAACTGCAAAAGGTCTGCATTGCCCGTGCGCTGGTGCAGGAACCTTCCGTGCTCCTGCTGGACGAACCGACCAGCAGTCTAGATATGAAAAACCGCATAGAAATTCTGCGCATCGTGCAGCACATCGTGCGAGAACACCACATGGCCGCGGTCATGACACTTCATGACGTCAACTTGGGGTTTCGTTTTGCCGATCGCATTCTTTTTCTGAAGGACGGCCGCGTGTACACCGAAGCGTCTCCCGACCGGATCACGGCAGACATGGTGGAAGCGGTGTATGGCGTCGAGGTCGATATTATAAAACACAATGGACAAATTTTGGTCGTGCCCCGACTGTCCGCGGCCGATCGCCGATACACGGAGTAAGGGAAACAGAAAATACTCATTCACCATCACGCATCCCGTCTCTGGGCCATCTTTGGCCACAACTCAATCACGATCACGTGGTACGAAACTCGCTCTGAGCAACTTGTTTGATATGTCGCGCATTGACCACGGCGATATTGATGCCTGTAACAGTGTGCGATACACCGCCTTCCAATACACGCCGGTACTTTCCATGACGACAAATTCTACCAACTCGTCTTTGAGCCATTTGGTCAACTTTCTCCGGTCCTTGGGAAAGGTTCCATATTCACGGGTTTGTTGCTTAATGGAGCCGTCCTCAAGTTCGAATTGAATGGTGGCTAGTAAGTCAGGACGTGCACAAAAACAGCCGCGGCAAATGCCGCGGCTTTCTTTTCATCTAGCTTATCGATTCTAATCCTTCAAACGAACCCGAATCCGGTAGAATATGGACTCGCTCGTCTGGTTGACGGTATCCGTATAGGACACGTGCTGTGGCGTAAGGATCACCGTGGCAGGCAGATTGGTCGCGCCCAGCAACAGCTCGAATGGATCAGACATCAAATTCGTACTAAAGTCAATGGCATACCACTGGCCAGTCTGGGCATACCAGTTAATCACATTATTGCTGGAGACATCCGGCGCAATATTGGTGATCAAGTTTACCGTCGGATCGCCCTGAGTAGGACTCACACCCATGATGTAATGTTCCTGATAGGTGTAAGGACTGCCGGTCGGGAAGTTGGTCACTTGACCCTGGAGCATGTCAGGATCCGCACCCGGGAAGAAGTTGGTCATCCAATCGTGAGGAACTGGGACGCTATATTGCCCGCTGGTGTATGCTTGCGGCACGAATACGGCGGCGTAGACATTGGTCCAATCGATCAGGGTGTTCAGTACCTGGTTGGTGGTGATCAAAACACCTGCTTCTTTCCATCCCTGGAAGACGATTTGCGGATCCGGCATCGCCGTGACGATCAAGCTGGACCCATACATGAACCACTGTTCATTGGTCGCGCCCAAGACGGAACCTCCAGTGGTGTAACTCAAATCCAGCGGCACGTAATAACTGACCAGATCAACCCAGACGCTGTCGCTACCGACATCACTATCCACATCCTTGCTGTAGGTCCAGGTCAAAGTATGCGGGCCTGCGCCGGTAACACCGTACATAGCCCAAATCCACGGTCGCTCTTTACCGGAAGCGGTCAACATGGTCTGGCTGCCGATTTCAAATGTCAGCATATCGAAGTCCTCTTCGGAATCGGTCTTGTACCAGAAACCGATCATACCGTCTACGGGAGCGAGGCCCTGCATCACTGACTGCTGATTGGCGAGAATAGGTCCGCTTTGCGCGGCATCATCACCATCATTGTAGTAGACGTTGGTCTGGGAATACCATTCCTTGTCGCCACCGAGCGACCAGTTCAGATAATCGTTGTCCGTTCCTGTAACTACTTCGGCGAGGTGATAAAGCACGGTGATGTTGGTCAAAGCACTGCGCGTGACGATCACATCCATGTTATTCGGTTCGACCCACCCCGGTGTGTCGATGAATTCGATGACATTGGGGCCTTCGGGCACATTCAGCGCTATGTCGCCACTCATCATCGGATTGGTCCACGATCCCATGCCTTGCGTCAAACGCCAGGTGGCTTGTGTTGTAGCGGCAGCAGGGGTGATGGTGAGGCTCAAATCGCCCAGCCGCGTCAATACAACGTTATCGATCCAACCGGCATCGGCGGGAATCGAACCGGTTGAATCTTTGATATAACGCCAACGCAGGGAGTTGGGTCCGGCCGACAAGTCGACTTCGACCTGAGCCCAGTCATCCTTATTGCCGCTGATGGCCTGAACCAATTGCGTACCGATCAGGAACTGGAGGTAGTCACCGCCAGCTTCGCTTTCGACCTTCCACCAGAAGGACAAGCTGGCCGGCCCGACGACATCGGATTCGAGAACACTCTCTTCACCGTCGTCGATAGCTCCGCTTTGAGCTGCCGATGTATTGACATCATTGCTGTAGTAAACGTTGGTCTGGACGAACCAGGAGGTGTCGCCAAAGGTTGACCAGGGCATTTCGCTGGCAGTACCACCGCCGGAAACCGCAACGCTGATTGCGCTGCTGTTGGTGTAGGCCAGGATCGGTCGCAACGACAGGGGACCGTCCATAATAAACGAATAATCGTGATTGGTGTTGAACACGGTCGAGGATACATCGTCCTGCCAATACAGGAATTCATGGTTGGCATCAATATTGATGGCCACAATGCGCATGGCCGTGTCGTTGGTCAGGTAACCGTTATAATTGGTGACCGGCGCGGCATCGTTGATGAAGACCTGTACGTCAACCAGGTCAGTCGACGAATCGACGACAAACTTATACTCACTCTGCCAGGAGACTTCGACCAACGTATTGTTGGTAAGTTCGGTCAGCAAGTAATTGGTGGCTGCCGTAGAAGCCATGACCGTACCGTTATCATCCTGGTTGAGTACATTCATGCTGATGTACGAAGAACGCTCATTGGTAACGCCGCGGTAATCAGTGCGGAAGATGAACGATTCCTCGACAACGATGTTGTATTGACTTGTCCAAGGTTGATTTTCGTACTGGCCGATGGACGGCGATATCACGTCGTAATCGCTGGTGATGGCCAGCGAGAAGCGGTCAATATCCATATAGATGCGAACCGTCTGCGGATTGGTCACCATGCCCAGCGCCAGGTTGTTGGTCGCGCTCACATTATTATTGGATGCAGGTTCGGTAACGCCGTTGACGATATTGCTGAGCACATGCCATCCGTTGGTAATATCGAGACGGACGGTCACATTGGAGCCCCAGGTGACCAGGTGCGGGGTATTGGTGTATTCAACCACCGATACGAACTGGTTGGATGTCGACCAGGCATAGCCGCCGCCCCAATCGGACCAGAATTGAATATCGAGTTCCTGCTTGTTGGAGACAGGATAGTAATGACGCACCCAGTTATTGGTGCGTGCGAGCATATTGGTTGACCCATACTGGTTGCCGCCGGTATCCTCGATCTGGACAACGAACTCCCAGTAATCGTAATCGTCCCATATCGTGGCGGTACTGTTGTCGGACTGGAAGAGCAGCGTCCACTCCTCGTTATACGGATCATATCCCGCATCCTGCAGACCGATGTTACGGCCATTATATAGAGAAGACAACGGAGCATTGAGCGTTCCAATGTTGTTGGTGATCCAGAAGTTATCAGCCGGCAGGTACAACTGAATTCTATTGGCGGCCTGCTTATTGGTGTTGACGTCGTGGGCCAACGGGCCGTACAGGTCGAGATAGAGTTGACTGATGCTGTGCGTTCCGTTGCTGTCGGCATTGATTTTCAGGGTAAAGGTTTCCTGCAACAGCGTATTGGTGGGCGGCGTAAAGGAGGCCAGGCTTGGGCTGTACGCCGGGTCGTTGGTGAGACTTCCCTGCTGGTTGACGATATAGGTCAAGGTCGTGGATGTAGATTTACCGGCCACGTCATAGACCGTCGCGTCCATGCGGTATTCACCGCTGGGCCAATAGGTTTCGTTGGTCGAGCGAACCGTAAATGACCAGCTTTCCGCATCGGCGTCATAAGTCGGGGAACCGTTGAGTGCATAATTCCAACCGAAAAAATCACTGGAACCCACTGTTGTGGTATTGGCAGGCAACTGGATGCTCGCGCTGTTGGTGCCGAACAAGGGACCGGTAATGTCGACGGAAAGCGAAGCCACGGCATTGCCCAACAGGTTGGTCACGTCAAAGGTAAACGTGGCATCGCTCTGCTCGAGCCGGGCGCCGGCTACGGGCGCTGTGGACTGGAAGGCCAATCCAGAGGCGGGATTATTATTCACTACATAGTGATATACGCCGGTTAAACGATCACCAGCCTCATCTTCCACCACGAAGCGGATGTCGTAATCGCCGTTGATGCGATAACTGTCCCAATCGTTATAATTGGTGGTATTGAAGCAGAACGTCCACTCACGGGTGACGCCGTTATAGTCGATATTGGTGATGGCGAAGTTGGTCCAGACGGAACTGTAGGGACCGCCATTGGCCTGACTCAACAGCGTTGCGTTGTCAACCATATAAAGAACGCTGCCGGGCGAGGTACGTGCCCGGTTGATGTCGAGGAGAGCGATCTCATGCGGCTTTGCGTCAAGTGTGGCCATAACGGTGAAGGCCGCACAACCGGAAATGATCGAGTTGTTGGTGGGGACCACCGTGAAAGAGGGCGGCGTCGGATTCTCGGCCACAACATTGATCACGGCGTTTGTCTGGACATTGGTCAGCGTGACCGACATGTCATTGTAGTTGGTCAACTCCACTGTTGAACCATTCAGGGTGATTTCATCCAGGTTCCAGTCCAGGTTGGTATACGTAATGAGGTAGGTGCTGGTGTCCCCATGGTAGATGGTGTAGGTGTTGGTCAGCGCTACCATGGTGTCGCTGTTGGTCGTATTGATCGTCACGGTGAAAGGCTTTGGATTGACGACAAAATGAACATAACCCGTCAGCGCCACAGCAGGAAGAGTCTGCGTAACCGTGAAAGAGAAGAAATCGTTGCCGTAAAAGCCCGGATTGGGCGTGTAGAACGATTGCCCGTCATTCAAGCCGGCCAGTTGCCAGGTACCGTTGGTGGAATCTGTATACTTATTAAACGTAATTTCGCCGATGCCATCTTCGATCAGGTTGTTGAGCTGAAAACTGATGTTCATGGCGCCTTCGTTCAACCTGTTGGAACAAATGCCGTCCGGGAAATAGATTCCGCCAGCGATATTGGAGATCCAGTGTATGCTCAACTCCGTACCAGCCTTGAGGTTCATGGTGTAGGTGCTGTCAAAAAGCGAATCGTTTGAGACCACCAGCGATGCGGTATGCCGTCCTTCCATGTTCGGATCGTAGATCACGGTGAAATTGGAGACGGTATTGCCATCAATGACGCTGGGTGCGTTCAATACGGTGAATTCCGCAGGATTCGCGCCATTGGTGGTCAGGCTGGAGATATTGAGCTGCACCGAACTGGAGTTGGTCATGGCAAATACATTGGTAAGCGCTCCATCCCATGTGGTCAACCCCATGATCGTGCCTTTGCCTGACGAGGGCACCTCGCCGGAAGCGATCACCTCATCAATTTCGGAGAGCAAATGAAGTTGAGGATAGGGACCGCCGTTGGTCACCACGAGATTGTCGAGATAATTGATGCCGGAGAAAGAGATCTGGGATATCTTGGCGCGACTGCGGTCGATCATGGCAAACCAACTGCCTCCGTAAGTGTCGGCATAGGCATTGTCCGTATAGGCCGCGGTATTGGTTATGACCACGCCATTGAGGAAGAACTGAAAATATTTGCCGCTCAGGAAAGCATCCTCGGTCTGGTAATCCATTTTGATGGTAATACGCACCCAATCGTCAGTGTTGATAAAGGTGTTGGAAATCGTGGTCCAAAGCGGCTCGGGTCCGGCGGGATCGCCGTGACGCAGAACGAATTGTCCATTGGTGTTGACATAATACGCTGCCTGTGCGCTGGCGGAGATGGACGGTGTGCCGTTGTCATCCCAATAGGTCGGATTGATCACATAATCGATCCATACAATCTGATCCACGGCATTGGTCACCAAATTGGTGGACGTGTGTATTGTTTTAAGCACTCGATCACCCGCGCTGCCCAACGGATAGCGATGAGAAGGCTCGGTATAATTGCTGGAGTAGGTTATATTGGTCACCAATGCGAAATTTGTATTACCAGCATACCAGCCCGCAGATCCGATAATGCGATCACCTGAGTTGTATGATTCGAAGGAATCATAATAAGGCACGCTATTGGTCACATTCACGGCATAAACATTTATTAGTTTCAAACACAACGAAATCACCAAGAGTGATTCATACTTCATCATTCTATACGTTTTATGCATGACGAGTCCCATCTCTTCAATTTATAAAAAATGAAAACATTCATTTTTCAATTTTTCAATTTCTTCGATAATTAAGATAATACATGCATTGTATTTTGATTCCTAACGTTTATCAAGAGAAAAAAGAATTTATTTTGTATGCGAAAAGTGAGGGTCTTCCGCCAAATGGGTGAGCAACTAAATGTCATGATTGGAGAGCGCCCAATCGCCCCAGATCATGAAAATGGGGTTGCGTTGATCCGCAGTGCCCCTTCACGCAATTAGATTTATCGCGATGCGTGATTTGCCAGCATACATCTATGCTTCACTACAGGGCTGTGCAGAAGCCGATAATCTGTAGCAAGCTCAACAATCCAACGCAACTGTTTTTTGGCAATATTTCTGCCTATAGGTGAAGTGTGTCTGGTTATACCGTCTGTTTTCAGGGTAAAGAAAAGAGGTGGGTCATGTCGTCGCATCCTTGATTCTGCGCCATCTTGACACTCTCAGGCAGGAATACTAACGATGAGTACACAACATAAAATCACGCTGATCGGATGCGGAAAAAGAGCGCACATGCCGCTGGTTTGCTCAACGATACACGCTGTCAAGTGGTCGCCCTGGCCGATCTCAATATCGATGCGGCTCAAGACATGAACCGTGATTACGCTTTTGGCGGCGAACTGTATACCGATTATAAAGCATTGCTCAATCGTCATCGACCGGATGTGATCGTCACTTCTTTTTGTTCAGGACATACCTGGCCCATCTGATGATCAAGGCCCGTGACCTGGCTGCCGACCAGTCGCGTCAGCGAGGCTCCAAACAACTGAACACGGCGCAATGCGAAAAGCTGCTCAAAGCGGTGAGCCAAAACATGAACGCACCCTGGACACCGGCAAAACAGGCGCGCGAAGCAGGGCTGTCGCCGGATTACTTCAGCCGTTTGTTTAAACATACCTTCGGTCTGCCGCCCCGGGAGTGGCTGGTGCGCGAAAAGATGCGTAAGGCCGCCCAGCTCCTGCTGGCACCTCGGATAGCGTAGCCCAGATCACGGTCCAAGTCGGCTAGGACGACATCTGCCTGTCTTCCAAGCTGTTCAAGAAATACCTGGGAACCCCGCCGGTCGCATTTCGCAAAAGCTGTTGACAGACAGGTTGAATAACCTTACATTCCGTTCCATGAAAAAAGGAATTTCCGAACCGTTTTTCAACACAAAATCTCTGCTCCTGACGATCTGCGGCGCTGTGATGATCCTTGCCCAGTTCATCGCCGTGCGCGAGATTGGCTCCACCTTTTTTTCCACGGAGATCATCGCCGTGTTGACCACGCTGGCGATCATGCTCGGGCCTTGCCTGGCTTATGCCATAGCCCACCTGGTCACAGATTTTTTTCTGCGGATCTGGTTTTTCCTGACCTTTGCCACGCTGATCCTGCTGCCTACGGGCGTGCGTTTACTGGTGGCGCTCATGAACCGGGCCGGCCTGGAATGGCTGGCCATGGTCCTGGTCCTGCTCGCCATTACGCTTTGCTCCTCGGCTTTCTTCGCCATTTTCCTCCCACGCTACGCTCAAACCTCGAACGACTTCCGTAAGTTTTACCTGTGCGAACTCATCGGCGCCGTGAGCGCACTGGTGCTGGTGGCGCTCATCGGCAACCGCTGGGTGGTGCTGCTGACCGTGTTCTGGAGCCTGATCGTGGTGGTCATCCATTTGGCGTTCAGGCGCATACCCATAACCCTAGCAACCGGCATCACGGTTGTACACGCATCGCTTTTCTATCCGGCCATGGATCATTTCGCGGCCCGTCAGTATTACTCCGGTTACTGGGGCATGCAGCAGCCCAAAGTACTGGAGGTGGTCTACTCGCCTTACCAGCGCATCGAAATCGTCCGGAGCCGCACCGGACTGTCCATTCATCTGGACGGCGTACCCTACTTCCGTTCTGGCGGGTTGCACTGGTTCAATATCTACATGTCCCGAATTCCCGGACGCTTGGCGCCCAACAAAGGGAAAGCGCTGGTCATCGGCTCGGGCAGCATGTCGACCACGGGCTTTCTTAAAGAAGAAGGCTTTGACGTCACCACGGTGGAAATCGATGCCGAAGTGCCGAAACTGGGTTTGCGTTATTTCAGCGGGATAAGCAAACTCAAACCGAACAACCTGCACCTGGTCATCGACGACGCACGCAGTTACATCAGGACCGTGCCCGACGCCACGTTTGACCTGATCGTAATGGATGTGCCCGCGCCCTATCGCCTCCAGACTGCGCTGCTTTATACACCAACGTTCTTCACCCAACTGAAACGCTGCCTGAAACCCGGCGGTATCGCGTCCATCTGCTCGTGCAGTTACAACCTGAAGAACGCGGTCGCGGGCGCAATCGCGGCGGGCACCATCCAGATCTTCGGTGATGTGACCGCGGTCAAATCCGAGCGCGTGGGGCTGACGATTCTGTACTGCTCGGACCGCCTGCCGTTCAGTTCGAAGCAACTCCTGGCCGCGTTGGCCGAGGATGAGAAAAAGAAAAGAGTTTACGACCTGCCCGCGATCCAGCGCGTAATTCAAAACATCAAGCCGCATTCGCGGGACAATCTATGCGCTCTGCTGATGCTGGCCCGCTGGGAATTCCCGGAGATCGAGTGGTGAACTTGCGAATCCGGACGGAACTGGTGCTGACAGGATTCTGGCTGGGCGTCAGCCAGGTGGGGTTGGCGTTTCACCTGCTCTTCACCCAGGGCGCGCATGTGGTTCACTATTTCATGCTGCTGACGCTCTGGCTATCCGGTTCGGCATGCGGTCTGCTTTACGGACTGCGCAAAATGATCGGCATCGGCCTTGCCGCCGGAGGGCTGCTGCTCTACTTCGCGACCGCCGGCTTGAGCAACGCGCCCGCGCTAACAGCATGGTCTCTCGCCGTCATCATCATGGCCGTGCTGGCCCACAGCGGCTATGCAGGCTGGTACCTGCGCTCACGCGTCCAGTTGACCAATGCCGTGCGCGAAGTGCTTATGTTCGAAAACATAGGGTTTGTCTGCGGATACACCGTGGCAGCCTGCTCCCTATTTTTCTCCATTGCAGCGATCAACCTGACCAGCCTGATCAGCGGCTGTTCACTGCTGCTATACCTCTGCCTGACAGACGATGCGGAACGACCGCCTCATGGCTAAGGGTCCACAGAAAAATAACATGCCATTTGAGGGCCAACTATCCCATCCAGCGACGGTGCAAAAACTCAAAATATTCCAATATTCCTGCGTTTTTTGCGCCTTGCTGGGGCTGGGCAACTTGACTCCACAAAATGTCATGTTATTTTTCCCATGAACCCTGATCCTGATCCAGGTTCATTCTTTTGCGCTTTTTCAGCAGCGTGCTGCGGTTCATGTTCAGGTCCGCGGCCATGATCGTGGTTTTGTGGTTGTAGCGTGCGAGCAGTTTTTTCAGCAGCAGCGCTTCCAATTCGTCGTGCAGCGTATCGTACTCGACGCCCGGCGTCAGACGGCGCTCCAACCACTGGTCAAGACCGCGGTCCAGGTCGCCGCTTTCTTCGATGACCCGCGGCGTGCTTTGCCGAATAGCGTTCGGCAGATGCACGCCGCGAATCACGTTACCGACGCAGACCGCAACCGCGTGCTCCATGGCGTTACGCAATTCGCGGATGTTACCGGGCCAGGCATAGTTGCGCAAAATGCGCATCGCTTCATCGGATAGCTCCAGGCTGCGGTCAGGCGCGGCGCGCGCCAGGAAAAAAGCGCACAGGGCCGGCATATCCTCGCCGCGCTCGTTCAGCGCCGGCATGTTCACTTCCAGCACGCGCAAGCGGTAATAGAGGTCTTCGCGAAAACGCCCAGCACCCACTTCAGCTTTCAGGTCGCGGTTCGAGGCCGTGATCAGGCGCAGATCAACCGTGATATCGCAGCGTCCACCCAGACGACAGAAAACTTTCTCTTCCACGAAACGCAAGAGCTTGACCTGGACGGACAACGGGATATCGCCGATCTCGTCCAGAAACAAGACGCCGCCCGCGGCGCGTTCCACATGGCCTTGGCGCTGTGTCGCGGCCCCGGTAAACGCATTTTTTTCGTAACCGAAAAGCTCGCTCTCCAGCAATTGCTCGGGCAGCGCGCTGCAGTGCAGCGTCACAAACGGATTGCGGCTGCGTTCGCTGTTGGCGTGGATAATGCCGGCGCACAGCGTTTTGCCTGACCCGGTTTCGCCGGTGATCAACACAGGCACGTCACTGACGCAGGCATGGGCGATCTGGGTGAATACGCTCTGCATAGCCGGGCCGCCGCCGATCATCATGGTGCTGTCCTTGACAGGCGACGCCGGCGCCGGCGCAACGCCGGCTTCGGCCGGCTCGGTCAGTTGGTGCATCTTCGCTTTGACCACGTCCAGGTCGAACGGTTTGACCAGGTAATCGGCTGCGCCCAGTTTACGCGCGGACAGGGCGTTTTCCAGATTGCCGTGAGCCGTGATGACCAGTACCGGCGTCTCGATCCCGTCTTCACGCATCAGTTCCAGCAGGCGCAGACCGTTCATATCGGGCAGGCCGATGTCCAGCACGACCAAATCGAACGGTTCCTCATCCAACCGGGCGCGGCCCTGGGCGCCGGAATAGCACAGGATCGCATCGTACGCTTCGGTGTGGCACAGGGCGGCCAGCGCTGAGGCCAGCGATGTTTCGTCTTCAATGATTAGGATCTTCTTGTTTTTCATTTTCGGTCAATGCTCCGCGTTGTGCCGTGGCGGCTTGGAGAGGCAAACGCACAAAAACCACTCCGCCGCCTTCACGGTGGTTGTGAAAAGCGAGTTCACCATCATGGGCTTGCACGATTTCATGGCAGATGTTCAGGCCAATGCCCATGCCACCCTCGCGCTCGGAATAAAAAAGATCCACGGCATGCTCCATGGCGCGTGTCGAAAAACCTGGGCCATGGTCGCGGCATTGGATCCGCGCATGGGTCGAATCCCGGTCCAGGTTCACGGTTACTTCGCCGCCCATAGACATGGCCTGAAGCGCGTTGCGCAAGAGGTTGTCAAACACCTGGCGCAGGCGGCGCGCATCGCCTCGGATCGCGATGCCAGCCGGCGCGCGCAACAGCATCGTTGTACCGGCATGCGCCGCCATGGGGCGCAGCGTTTCCACGGACTGGCGCAGTACATCGTCCAACGCCACGCGCGCAAACGACGGCGGCGCGGGTTTGACCAGGAACATCCACTGGTTGACCAGGTCCTCGATGCGATCCATCTCGCGTTGAATGATCTGTATGGTTTGAGCGGTTTCCCGGTGATCGAGCTGCAGCAGTTGCAGATGCATGCGTATACCGGCCAGCGGGTTTTTGATCTCGTGGGCAAAATTCGCGGCCATACGCGTCAGGACCGCCATTTTTTCGGCCTTTTCGCGCGCTTTTTTCTCCTCCATCAGGCGGGTATGCGTTTCCATGAAACGGCGTGCCACCAAGCCGATCTCGTCACCTCGTGCGGCACCGGGCAAGGGTCCCAAGTTCGCGCTTTGCTCGATATGCGGCAGTCGATGGGCCAGATCGCGCAGGGGATGCACAATGCCAAGGCTCAAGGCCCAGGCCAAAGCCAGCGAAGCCAGCCAGAAACAACCCAGCACGGCCAGCGCCCAGGGACCGGGAAACAGGCGCAACGGTGTCTCGCGAACCAGGATCAATATCGTGTCTTCATCAATAACCGCAGCCACGCCCTCAGCATTACCGGCCAGCCGCACGGCGCCGTCATCCGGCATCAGGGCCGTCAGTTTCCGCTCATCGGGCAGCAATTCCCGATTCGAGTGCACGGTCCGGCCCGGTTGGCGAAAAAAGACGTGCATGTTCAACACCTGGCTCATCTTACGCGCCATACCCAGGCTGGTCGGCATACCCATATCGCGCAAAAACTCCGCATTGGTCTGCGCCAACGCTTCGAACTGGCGCAGCGACTGGGCATGCGCCATCCATTGAAAAGCCGCCACCAGTGCCAGCGAACCCAGCGCCACAAAGACCAGGAACGGCAGCGCGAGTTTCAGCCAAAGCCCGAAAGAGTATTTGACACTCATGTATATTTGTATGCGAGTTGTACTTTAATAAAACCTATGTATGGAATTTATACCAATTTTAATCCAAAAGCAAGATGCAACCTGTTGTCGGATGCGCTTATGGCCTGACATGAGAGGCGTTTAGTGACGTACATGCGTATATTCAGGGGAATTGACTCATCATGGCATGATTTCTGCTTTAAATTTTGTTTCAAACGGGGCTGTTGCCCTTTATCATGAGGAAAGGAAATCAGATGAGCAAAAAACTATTTATCGCGGGATTAGCGGGTTTATTCGGCATTACCATGGGAACTGATGTGTGGGCTGCAAAAAAGAGCGAAACCTTGACGGCCCATGAAGGCATGGGCGCGATCAGTGAATCGTTGCGTCGCGAGGCGCATGCGGTCGTGGATCGGAGCTTGAAATGGCTGGCCGCGCATCAACAGGAAGACGGACACTGGTCCAATCCTGAATTTCCAGCCTTGACCGCGTTCCCGGTCTGGGCCTTGTCCAAGGGAAACTACCAGGACAAAGAAGTCATTCAGAAAGGCATCGATTACATCCTGAGTTGCGTCCATCCGTATGGCGCGATTTACCGTTATCCCTCAGAGCCCAAAAAAGGCGGCGGCCTGGTCAATTACAACACGGCGGTGTGCATGACCGCGCTTCATGCCGTGGGTGATCCGGCGCTGCTGCCCGTAGTGCTCAAAGCGCGCAAATTCATTGCAGGCACCCAGCATTTCGGCGACGACGTGTATCGCGGCGGCATGGGCTACGATCCAAACACGGGCCGGGCCTACACCGATCTGTCCAATTCGTACATCGCTTATGAAGCCATGCGCATGACGGAAAGCGCCGAGGATTTGCGCAAAGAGGGGGAGAGAACCGATCTGGACTGGAAAGCGGCGCACGAATTTGTCCAGCGCGTGCACAACGACCCGGATTTCAACAAGCAGAGCTGGGCCAACAAGGATCCTAGCGAAAAAGGCGGCTTTGCCTATCATCCTGAACAGACGCGCGCCGGAGAAGTCAAGGACGAACAGGGCATTGTCCGTTTCCGCTCTATGCCGGGCATGACCTATGCCGGGCTGCTGAGCTATATTTACGCCGAAGTCGACCGCCAGGATCCGCGCGTAATCGCCACGGTCAATTGGATCAAGAACCACTGGGATCTGGAAACCGCCAGCCGTGACCCCAAGAAAAAAGACACCGATGCCGAGAAAGAAGGCCTGTTTTACCTGTACAACGTCATGGCCAAGGGTCTGGCCGTGTATGGTCAGGATGTGTTTCGCCACGATCAGGGCGAGCCGTTCAACTGGCGCAAGGAGATGATCGAGAAACTGATCGGCATGCAGAAGATTGACGACAAGGGCAACGGTTACTGGGTCAACGATGTCAGCCGCTACTGGGAAGCGGACAAAGTGTTGGTCACCAGTTATGTGCTCATCGCCCTGCAGGTAGCGTTGGCGCAGTAAGTGATTTGCAGTTCCACATAAAAGAAAGGAATGCTGGATGAAATCAGGGATGTTCATTTATTGCGCGCTGTTTTTGGCCCTATCCGCGGCAGCCGCGGAAAAACTGGATCCGGAACTGACCAGACAGGCGCGCACCGCCATCGCCGGAGGTCTGCAATGGTTGGAAGCGCGCCAGGCCGAAGACGGGCACTGGTCTGAAGACAGCTATCCGTCGCTGACCGGCTTACCGTTGTGGGCGCTGGTTAAAGGCGCTTCGCAAAACCGGGCCGTCATCAGCAATGCCGTACAATTCATCCTGACCCATGTCAAGGAAGACGGTTCGATTTACAAGAAAACCATATTCGGACATGGCGGCGGCATGCCTAACTACAACACTGCCATCTGCATGGTTGCGCTGTATACCGTGGGCGATCCCAAGCTCGTGCCCGTGGTGCAGAACGCACGCACCTATCTGGCCGCCAACCAGTATATGGAGGGCGAGGACACCGCGGGCGGTATGGGTTATGGCAAGCCGGCCAAGGTGTGGGGCAAAAAAGCGGACCTGTCCAATTCGTTCATCGTCTACGAAGCCATGCGTATAACCGAAACGGTTGAAGATCTGCGCCAGGGCACGGAAAAGGAACGCGCCGATCTCGACTGGGAAGCAGCCCGGCAATTCATTCAGCGCGTGCATAACCATCCAGACTACAATGAAAAAAGTTGGGCCACCGACGATCCGAAAGAAAAAGGCGGGTTTGTCTACAGTCCGGTCAAAAGCCGCGCTGGTACATTCAAGGATGAAAATGGCGTAGTCAAATTCAGGTCTTACGGCAGCATGACTTACGCCGGCCTGCTCAGCTATATCTACACCAAGGTCGAGCAGGACGATCCGCGGGTGAAATCCACATTTGACTGGGCAATCAACCACTGGACCCTGAAGGAAAATCCGGGTGTTGGCCAAGAGGGCGTATTTTACTTTTACAACGTCATGTCCAAAGGACTGCACGCATTCGGCGTAACGACGTTCGAAAAGGAAGGCAAGAAGATCGACTGGCGTGAGGAGTTGATCAAAAAGCTGTTATCCCTCCAAAAGACCAATGAAAAGGGTGAAGTGCATTGGGTTAATGAGTCGGGCCGCTACTGGGAAAGCAATCCGGTGCTGGTCACCTCCTATTCCATCCTGGCGCTGATCATGGCCCTGGAAGAAACGGAATGATGGGGCTTTTGACTCCTTTTTGTCGAAAGAATCTAAGGAATCGACAGCATCGAATCCATCGAATCTGTCGATTCTTTCGATGACATCGGCTATTTTCCAGGCTGGTTGTCGCCATCGACAAAGATGACGGCCGGTTGACGGTCGACCACTTCTTCGTCAGCCATGATGCAATAGCTGGCGATGATGATTTTGTCGCCTTTCTGACCCAACCGCGCCGCTGCGCCATTCAGAATGATGGAACCGGAGCCTTCTTTTTCGGCAATGATGTAGGTCGAAAAGCGTTCGCCATTGGTAATGTTGTAAATATCGACTTTTTCGCCTGGCAGCAGGTTGGCCAGCTTGCACAACCTCGCGTCCACCCCCAGGCTGCCGTCATAATCCAAGTAGGCACCAGTGACGGTGGCCCGGTGAATTTTCGATTTCAGCATTGTTCGCAACATAGTCATAAACCTTGTTCCTTAAGTATAGCGCTTAGGATGCATTTTTCAATGGCGTCTTACATATTATCCGCAATGGCCTGGCCGAATTGGCTGCATTTCAGCAGGGTCGCGCCTTGCATCAGCCGTTCGAAATCGTAGGTGACGGTTTTGGCTGCAATGGTCTTCTCGATGCCGGCGATCAACAGGTCCGCAGCTTCGGTCCAACCCATGTAGCGCAGCATCATTTCGCCGGAAAGGATCAGCGAACCCGGATTGACCTTGTCCTGGCCGGCATACTTGGGCGCTGTGCCGTGGGTGGCTTCAAAAATGGCCGCACCGGTGTCGAAATTGATGTTGGCGCCCGGCGCAATGCCTATTCCACCCACGCAAGCGGCCAGTGCGTCGGAGATATAGTCGCCGTTCAGGTTCATGGTGGCCACCACGTCATATTCAGCGGGCCGGGTCAGGATCTGCTGCAGGAACGCATCCGCGATCACGTCCTTGATCATGATCGCTTTGCCCGTACGCGTGTTTTTCAGCGTTTTCCACGGACCGCCGTCCAGGGGCTCGGCACCGTACGTGTCCGCGGCCAGTTCATAACCCCAGTCGCGAAACGCACCTTCGGTGAATTTCATGATATTGCCTTTGTGCACCAGGGTCACGGAAGCGCGGTCATTGTCCATGGCGTACTCGATCGCGGCTTTGACAAGGCGGCGCGTGCCTTCGCGCGATACAGGCTTGATGCCAATGCCCGAAGTCTCCGGGAAACGGATCTTGGTCACGCCCATCTCGTTCTGAAAAAAGTGCAGCACTTTTTTGACTTCGCCCGTACCCATGGCCCATTCGACGCCAGCATAGATATCCTCGGAATTCTCGCGGAAAATGACCATATCGGTCAGCTCCGGTCGTTTGACCGGCGAGGGTACGCCCTGGAACCAGCGTACGGGACGCAGGCAGACGTACAGGTCGAGTTGCTGGCGTAGCGCCACGTTCAGGCTGCGGATGCCGCCGCCGACCGGTGTGGTCAACGGACCCTTGATGGCCACCAGCATATCGCGCACGGCAGCCAGAGTCTCGTCAGGCAGCCACTGGTCAGGTCCGTATACGTCAAGCGCTTTTTCGCCGGCGTAAATCTCGGCCCAGGCAATGGCGCGTTCGCCGCCATAAGCTTTTTCCACCGCGGCATTCCAGGCGGTCATGGCCGCACGGGTGATGTCAGGACCGATGCCGTCGCCTTCGATAAAAGGGATCAAGGGTCGCGCGGGGACGTGTAGCTGGCCGTCCTGGAGCGTGATGCGCTCGCCGGCCTCGGGAAGAACGATTTTTTCGTATGTCATGGTCTTGTTTTCCGATCGATCGGGGGTCAGAGCGGGTTTGTTGTCAGGAACATTGTCCGGAACGCGTTTGGCATCGTTCCAGAGGGTTTCCAACGCATAGTATTTGCGGATTTCCGGTCGGAACAGGTGGACGATGACGTTCAGGTAGTCCAGCACGATCCAGCCGCTTTCAGGCGTGCCTGTCTGGCGGCTGTTGGCTTCTCCTTTTTCTTTAAGTTTGATATGCAGTTCATTGGCCAGAGCCTTCAAGTGGGGCGTACTGTTCCCGGAAACCAGCAAATAATAATCCGTGATACCGGAAATTCTGCTCACATCTAGGAGGACGATGTCCTCGCCTTTCTTCTCCCGCAGGATTGCTCGCGCACTCAGCGCTGTCTCGATCGCCTCGATGGTCATATCTCCTAAGTTGTGTACAAGTTGTGTTCGACAATATACATTTCCACGGACGCTGGCGTTAAATACTTGATGCTCATACCTTCGGCCACCCGACCGCGGATGTCCGTGGAGGACAGATTTATACTGTGACCGGTGACTATATGCTCGATCAACGTTTTTGACAAGTCTTCTTCCAGCTTAAGTTCGTTCGCCATCAGGTTTTCGGCGTCATAGCCCGGCCGCATCACGGTCACGACGCTATAATTGCGCAGAATTTCGCGGATCCGCTTCCAGGCATGCAATTCGAACAGTGTATCGCCGCCAATGATGAAAAACAGGGCCGCGTCCGGATATTCCCGACTTATGGCCTCGAGCGTATCGATGGTATAGGAAATACCGCCCCGGTCGATTTCGCAACGCGATAGTTCAAAACGGGGGTTGTCCTCCAGCGCCGCATCGAGCATGGCAAGGCGATGGCGCGCCTCTTCCACGCGGGTGTGTTGTTTGTGAGCTGGCGTGGCGCAGGGAATAAAAAGGACCTGGTCCAGTTCAAAGTGGTCCATGGCAGCCTGGGCCATCAGCAGATGCCCCGTGTGAACCGGATTGAATGTGCCGCCCAGCAGTCCTAAGCGTATGATGATGCTCATACTTCAATGCCTTCCGCTAATAATCTTTTAATACGTATCCCACACAATGCCGCTTGCATAAAAATATGGTTTTCATTATGATTCGCTACATCAGTGCCTGCAAGTTGAAATCGGCAGTAATGAACATAGGAGAAGAATTATGTCCGAAATCGTAGATGTTTTTGCAAGAGAAATTCTGGATTCACGTGGGAATCCTACCGTTGAAGTTGAAATTTCGCTGCTGTCCGGCGTCGAAGGCCGCGCCGCGGTGCCGTCCGGCGCTTCCACCGGCGAGAACGAAGCCATCGAGCTGCGCGACGGCGATGCTTCGCGCTACCTGGGCAAAGGCGTGCAGAAAGCCGTGGATAACGTGAACAATATCATTGCCGAAAAGATTGTCGGCTATGACGCCACGGACCAAACCGAGATCGACCGTATCCTGATCGAGGAAGACGGCACGGAAAACAAGAGCAACCTGGGCGCCAACGCCATGTTGGGCGTTTCGCTGGCCTGCGCACGCGCTGCGTCCAACTACCTGAACACACCTCTGTTCCGCTATGTCGGCGGCGTCAACGCCAAGGTGCTGCCCGTGCCGATGATGAATATCCTCAACGGCGGCGCCCACTCCGATGCGCCCATCGATATCCAGGAATTCATGGTCATGCCCAAAGGCGCGCCCAACTTTTCCGAAGCCCTGCGCATGGGCGCCGAAGTCTTTCACGCGCTCAAGAAAGTGCTGAAAGGCATGAAGTTGAACACGGCCGTGGGCGACGAAGGCGGATTCGCGCCCAACCTGGAAAGCAACACCCAGGCGCTGGACGTGATCATGGAAGCCATCGGCAATGCCGGTTACGAAGCCGGCAAGGACATCTTCATTGCCCTGGACGTGGCTGCCAGCGAGTTCTTTGACCGGGAAAAACAGAAGTACGTATTCAAGAAGAGCGACGGCTCCGAGAAAACCGCGGCCGAGATCGTTGATTTCTACAGTGCCTGGGTCGACAACTATCCTATCATCAGCATCGAAGACGGTTGCGACGAAAACGACTGGGACGGCTGGAAGATCATGACCGACAAACTTGGCCAAAAAATTCAGCTTGTGGGCGACGACCTGTTCGTGACCAACACCAAGTTCCTGCGCAAAGGCATCGAATTGGGCGTGGCCAACTCGATCCTGATCAAGGTCAACCAGATCGGCACGCTGACCGAAACGCTGGACGCCATCGAACTGGCCAAGCGCAACGGCTACACCGCCGTGATCAGTCACCGCTCCGGCGAAACCGAGGACAGCACCATTGCCGACATCGCCGTGGCCACCAACGCCGGCCAGATTAAGACCGGTTCGCTCAGTCGCACGGACCGCATCTGCAAATACAACCAGTTGCTGCGAATCGTCGATATCCTCGGCGATGACGCCATTTACGGCAGCGCCGTGTTCGGCAGCCGCATCTGATCATCGGTCAAGATCCTTAAAAAACGTCGCAATCAGTTGATTGTGACGTTTTTCTTTGTTATGTTGGCCGTGAAGCTCCTTGATAAGGGATTCCTGAACATGGAACTCATGACGGCCATTTGGCAAACCATATATAAATCGGCGTGGATAGTCTTGTATATCCTGGCTTTCATTTTGGTATTGCGCCTGTTTTACCCGAAATACAAGCAATACTGTGAATACCAGGAAATCAAGCAATTGCTGATCGCTGAAATCGAAACCAAGGAAAAAATGGTCAAGATGTTGCGCATGAAACAGGAACGGTTCCGTGGCGATCCGCGCTTTGTTGAGCAGGAAGCGCACAAACTGGGGCTGGCCAAACCGGACGAGTTCATTTTTAAAATTATCGAACCTGAAAAACCGGCGCAATCGCCCCCGGAGGACGAGGAAGGTGAAGATAGAGATCGATAAAAATTTCGGCACGCGTGAATGTCCGTCATGCGCTTGTGAAATCAAAGCCAACAACAACCGCTGCCCGATCTGCGGTTACGATCTCCCGGCCCATTCGCCGATCCATCGCACCATCAAATTCTGGGGTGCGCTCATCGCCCTGATCCTGATTTTTATCATCCTGTTCGCCTGGATGTTTTGAATGAGTAAAATGCAGAAACCAATTAACGCGGAGTTACCCATGGCTGAAATACAACCCTGTCGCCCCAAGTGGAAAGGAACCCTGACTGATCGCGAACGCTTCAAGCGTCAGATGCACTACCAATCCGTGGATCGCTGCTTCAATATGGAGTTCGGTTACTGGAAGGAGAATTTCTCGCAGTGGCCGATGTTCATCGAAAACGGCATTGAAAACAACGGTCAGGCAGATCGCTTTTTCAATTTCGACTCCATGGGCGTGATCAGCGGTCGGATTTGGATGAATCCGCTTTTCGAATACAAGGTGGTCGAGGAAACCGAAGATAAAAAGATCGTCACCAATCACGATGGTTTGCTGGCCGAGGTGCCCAAAGACGAGCACGGCACCATACCCCATTTCATCAAAGCCTCCATTGTCACGCCCGACGACTGGAAAAAATGCAAGGAAGAGCGGTTCCGTCGCGATGACCCGGAGCGCAAACTGGATATCGAACGTTTGAAAACCATACACCCGCCGGACCGCAAGTATCCGTTAGGCATCAATTGCGGCTCCATGATCGGCAAAATTCGCGACATGCTGACTTTTGAAGGCGTGGCGTATGCCATTTACGATTACCCTGAAATGCTGGAGGACATGGTGGAAACCTGCTGTACGCTGGTGGAGGACGTGCTGGACCAGGCATTGCCTCATTTTACCTTTGAATTTGCCTCCGGCTGGGAGGATATCTGTTTCAATAACGGCCCGATCATTTCCATGGACTTTTTCAACCAGGTAGTGCTGCCGCGCTACAAACGCATCGGCACCAAGCTCAAGGCGGCCGGCATCGATATCTGGTACACAGACTGCGACGGCGATGTGCGTCCATTGATCCCCGGTTTTCTCGAAGCGGGCATCAACTGTCTGTTCCCTTACGAGGTGGTGAGTTGCGTGCACCCGGCCGAACTGCTCAACGAGTACGGCAAAGACCTGCGCATCATGGGTGGTTTTGACAAATTGCAGATGATCAAAGGCAAAGAAGCGATCAAGGCCTATATGGAAAGCCTAGTCCCACTGGTGGAACGCGGCGGCTACATCCCATTCTGTGATCACCGCTGCCCACCTGATGTAACTCAGGAGAACTACCTCTACTACCTGGATCTGAAAGAAAAAATGTTCGGCTAGCAGATGAGCAGGCGAGCAAGGGCGTTCCGCCTGGCAAGTGGTACGTGGCAAGTGGCGAGCGGCAAGGGGCTTGACCGACAAGTCCGACTCCCCACTTACCTGAACATCACACCGGCTGTCGCGCCAACACTTGACGCACTTTATTGAGCAGGACCGAACGTTCGATAGGTTTGACGATAAAGCTGTCGCAGCCAAGAAAAACCGCTTGTTTGACATGATCGATGTCGGCGTAGGCGGTCAGAAAAACCACGGGGATACTTTCCCAGCGAATAAAAGATTTGATTTGCCGCATCAGTTCGAAGCCGTCCATGTCCGACATCTTGATGTCGGTTAAAATCAATTGAATGTTCGCCGCATGTCGGTGCAGCAGGTCCAAAGCCGCTTTCCCGTCCTTGGCGGCAAATACGTCGATGCCCTCTTGCTCCAACATATCTTCAAGAACATCGCGTACATCATCATCGTCGTCCACAACCATAATACTCATGGGACAATATCCGGCATAATCGCGCGTTCGTCAAATAACAATTTGAAACAGCGACGAAAATGGTGTACAATATAAAGGCATGGGTGATAAAAACCCGTTTTTAAGATGAAGTATACTTTAGAAGAACTGATAGCCGAACTACAGGTTCGAGAGATTTCGTCCGTCAAGAACGTGCTGGTCAAGATTGTCGAGGTGATCAACAACCAGAATTCCAGCGCGTCAGACTTGAAACGACTGATCGAAAGCGATCCTCCACTAGCGACGCGCGTGATGCGTCGCGCCAATTCGGCCTATTACGGCATGAGTCGACGCATGGAAGATATTCTCGATGCCATCGTCTGTATCGGCTTTGAGGCCGTGCGCGAACTTTCCTTGAGCCAGAAAGTGTGCGAACTGTTTTCCAACGATGAAATCGTCAACGGTTATTCGCGCCAGGAATTGTGGAAGCATTGCGTTAGTGTGGCAACCTGCGGGAAACTCATTTTTCGTCACGAGATGCGCCGAATTGGTGAAGATATCTACACTGCAGGGTTGCTCCACGACATCGGCATCATTGTCGAAGATCAATTCATGCACGATGAATTTATGCAGATCATGCAAAGCATGGAGCACGAAGGAAAGGATCTGATGGATGAAGAGCGGGATGTACTGGGCTATACGCATGCGGATATCGGCCGCGGCCTGGCCGATGCCTGGGATTTTCCCGCTGTGCTCTGCGAGGTGCTCGGTTCGGACGGGCTCCCGGTATGGAAGCAGGACGACGCGGCCCTAATCGCGTCCACGCTTTATGTGGCGAACACGGCATGCATGCAGCGCGGCATCGGTTTCAAAGAGGTGTGCCGGATCGACGAGCGCGCTTATGACGATTGCCTGCGCAAGTTGAACCTGTCGCGGCGTGGCATGAACCTGATCATGCAGGAAGTTGAGGATAACATCCAGGAAATGGCCCAGGATGGTTGGTTTTGAATTCATGAGTGCGCAAAGACAAGAGTGCTGGGTGCCTGACCCGGATGAATTGGAAGACCTTAAAATACGGCTCAAGTATGCTGAAAACGCGGCCTTTCTCAGCGAACAGGAAAAAAAGGACGCAACCAATAAGTATCTCGATATCCTTGCCGAATTTCGCAAGAAAAACGAAGAACTGGAAAAGCTGAAGCAGGCCCTGGAAGACCGTGTTCTCCAGCGCACAGACGAATTGCGCACGCTGAACCAGGCGCTGAAAGATGAAAGCGTGCGCCATAAGCAAACCATTCAATCGCTGCGCGCCAGCGAGGAGCGTTTTCGCCAGATGGCTGAATCGATCAAGGAAGTGTTCTGGCTGGTGGATGCGCGCGAAGCTTCCCTGCAATACATCAGCCCGGCATTCGAAGAGATCTGGGGTCATCCGGTCGCGCGTGCTTACGAAGATAACAAGCTCTGCATCGAAAGCCTGCATCCCGAAGACCGCGAACGGATCGCCCGTTTTTTCACGCCTCATTACGTGTCAAAAGAGCCGGATGTGTGCGAATTCAGGGTCATCAAGCCGGACGGTTCCATGGCTTGGGTGCGCAACCGGATGTTTCCCGTATGCGATGAAAAAGAGCAGGTGATCAAATGGGTCGGCATTGCCGAAGACATTACCCGGCAAAAACTTGCCGAAGAGGATCGGCTCCGCCTCGAGCAGCAGGTACAGCGCGCCCAGAAACTGGAGAGCCTTGGCGTGCTGGCCGGCGGCATTGCTCATGATTTCAACAACATCCTGATGGCCCTGATGTGCTACACGGACATGGCGCTGAAAAAACTCACGCCCGAAGATCCAATTCACGGGTATATGAAAAAGAACATCAAAGCCATCCATCGCGCCTCGGACTTGGTCAAGCAGATTCTTCAGTTCAGCCGGCGCTCGGACCAGAAACGCAAACCGCTCCAGGTCGGTTTGATCGTCAAGGAAGCGCTGAGTCTGCTTTCGTCGACACTGCCCTCTTTCATCGATATTCAGCATGTTTTCAAGGATGGCCAGAGCAAGATCATGGCCGATCCTTCCCAGATCCATCAGGTGATCATGAACCTTTGCACCAATGCCGCGCATGCCATGCATGAGCACGGCGGGACATTGACCGTAAGGCTGGAAGAGGTCGAGTTGAGCGCCGCGGATCTCGTGCCCGACCTGCAAGGATTGGAACCGGGTTCGTACGTTCGGTTGCAGGTCAGCGATACCGGGCCGGGCATCGATCCCGGTTGCATGTCACGCATCTTCGATCCTTTTTTCACGACCAAACGGGTAGGCGAAGGCACGGGGCTGGGGCTGTCCGTGGTGCATGGGATTGTCAAGGACCTCAACGGCGAGGTGCTGGTCGAAAGCCGCGTTGGCGATGGCGCCAATTTCATCGTATTCCTGCCGCGCCTGGACCGGGAAATCGAAGAGGACCCCGCACCGGCGCCGGTCTGCATCATCCCCAGGGACAGCGGCAATATCCTGTTTATCGATGACGAACAGAACCTGGTGGATATCGGTCGGCATATGCTTGAATCGCTGGGTTTCGTCGCGGTCGCGACCACCAGCAGCATAGAAGCGTTATCGCTTTTCAGTGAAGATCCCATGCGTTTCGACATGGTGATCACGGACCAGACCATGCCGCGCCTGACCGGAATCGAGCTTGCCCGGAAATGCCTGGTCCTGCGGCCGGACCTGCCCATTATCCTGTGCACAGGATACAGCGAGCAAGTGACATCCGAAGACGCCAAGAAGGCCGGGATCGCAAGATTTCTGATGAAACCCATTTCAATAGCAAATATTGCCGAGGCCATTCATCACCTTTTTTCTCGGGAAGTGAATGCATCCATAGGAACAATCAAGGAACACCCATGAAACGTATTCTGGTGGTTGACGACGATGAAGACATCCGCGAAAGCCTGGTCACGACGTTACAGGATGCCGGCTATGAAGTAGACAGCGCCGATGACGGCAAATACGTTCGCAAGAAACTCAACGAACAGGATTTCGACCTGTTGTTGATGGACATTATCATGAAGGAAAAAGAGGGGATCGAGACCATCATGGAAGTGCGCCGCGAGTTTCCGAAACTGAAGATTTTCGCCATGTCCGGCGGCGGTCGGGTCAAAGCCATCGACTGCCTGCGCATGGCGTCCCAGTTGGGCGCACACAAGACGTTCGCCAAACCTTTCTCGAGCAACGACCTGCTCGAAGCCATCGCCAAGGAATGTTGTGGCTAATAAGGCTTGCCTTCGGCATTGGGAAGAGTCGAACAAGCCCCGTCATCATCAGCCAAGGCAACACAAAAAAATATTCCTCATCGTTGTAGACGGTAACGTAGGTCTCTTTGGGGGATAGTGATATGTAATCCGGATGCGGGACATCATATTCCCGTTCATCAGACCCGACACGCAAAACCCGACACGCAAAACCCGACACGCAAAACCCGACACATGAAACGCGACACGCGACACCCGTCACGGGTTCTTGAGCATAATCATGAGCACGCGGCGGTATGCGGTCAGATCACGGTTCATGTCGCTCATGTCCAGTTTGTAGGCGTTCAGATAACTCGTGCGCTGTTCAGTGCGCTTGTTGTCCTGTTGCAGCGCTTCCAGGATCCCTTCTATGCGCTTTCGGATTTCCGGGCTTTCGGTCTTTTTCATGATTTTCGACAGCTCGCGATGCTGCTCGTTATTATCGCGCTGCTGTGCGCCCAGGTTGAACAAATCCGTTTCCACGTCGTTGGCGATTTTCTTGCATTCCTTGAGCAGGTCGTCACAAGTTTGCAGATTGGCCTGCTTGACCGGCATGGCTATGAATTCCTTCACTGTACGGCGAAAAGACTCGTAAGCGTCTTCGTCGGCTTCGCCGGTTTCGGGTTTGTCGATTTCGCTAAAGGGCGTGGACTCGCGCACCACCATAGGCTCTGCCGTCGCTGTCATCGCCCGCGGTGCTTCACCCGGACGCTCGCCAGGCGGGTTTTCGGTGGGTTTGACGGTCGCGGTTTCCAATGCCGCGGCCAGATCATCAACCGAACCTTTGACGGTCAGCATACTGGCTTTCAGGCGCACCTCAGTATTGTACAGCAGCGTATCCAGAAAGACGCCCTTCTTGCGCTTGACCATTTCGATCGGCATGCTGTGAATATCGCTGATCCAGACCAGGAAGGTATAGAATTTACTCTGGATGCAATATGCATGACCGGCCTCAAGCAGAATCCGCTCTCTGTATATGGCCGCACGGGTAAAGTTGTCGGGCGCTTCAAACTGTTCGGGCAGCTTGTCCATCGCGCCCAGGTCGCAGAGCCGCTCGCACAGAAACGTGCAGAGCACCGTGCTTTTATTGGGGATCGAAACCAGCAATTCCAGGTCGCCTTGGGTGGACAGCAGTTGTCGCTTTTCCACTGACCAGGCCACTTCACCAGTACCGCCCAGCCAGTTATCGCCCATCTTGCGCAACCGGTCATCGAATTTGCCGCGAAATACGACAGATTCCCATTCCGCGGCCTGAACCGTTGCCAAACCACTCATCAACAACCACATGGCAACTCTTTTCATCGTCATACCCTGTTCCCTTTCATTGTCATCTGTTTTCCCGGTTGCGTGTCGACCCAAATCGCGTTATAAATTGGGATGTTATTTATATGCTGTTCATGAACCTGAAATCCAGTTTTTAATGGGAAAAATAAAGACCGTCAACGATATTGATTGGGTCGGCTGGCAACCTGTGGACCGCGCCACGCTCCTATTTGTCATTTGCCGGGGCCGCATGCTGCTGATCCACAAAAAACGCGGCCTGGGCGCGGGTAAAATCAACGGGCCAGGCGGTCGCCTGGAACCTGGAGAGACACCGGAACAGTGCGCGGTGCGCGAAGTGCATGAAGAGGTATGCATCACGCCGCGCCAGGTCAGTTTTTGCGGCACCTTGGCCTTCCAGTTCACCAACGGCTACTCGATCCACGGCACGGTTTTCCGCGCAGCCGATTATCGTGGCGAACCGTGCGAAACCGACGAAGCCCATCCTCTCTGGTTCCCACTGGACGCCATCCCTTACGAACAGATGTGGGCGGACGACATCCACTGGATGCCGCTCATGTTGCGCTACCGTCCTTTCAGCGGTCGCTTCATCTTTGACGGCGATACCATGCTCGACCTCGCAATCAATATAACCATCCGGCATAGAACACTCGACGCCCGATCCTCATAAAATGCGCAAAAGATCTTCTAGCAAGCCTTTGCTTTCAGAAGTTCAGGGGCAAGATGTTATGCCAACGAAACTGCCGTGGATTTTCTTGGTTTGGGGCCAAATGTTTGTAGTCCAGGCTTTAGCCTGCCAGGATCGTGCTGGAAGCGTAATGCATTGCAAAACATAGAGCTTTGTCGCGAGCTTTGTCGATCTCCTCGTACTTGGCCCCGTACTCGACCGTCTTCTCTGTCAGTCAGTCAGTCAGCGGGCTGCTCGCCCATGACTTCCTCAAGCCCACCAGCATGCGCAGGCTCTGTGAGAGTTAGGATTATGGCTCCGGAAAACCGACGCGTTGATTGCCATCCTGTTCAAGAGTGTCGAGACGGCCAAGAAGAGCAAGCCTCTCACCTTGAATATTGGATATTCCTTGTTGGATATTGGATAAGGCCCTAAGTGCTGAATCCAAGGCTGATTTCGTGCATAAGCTCAAGGTGCCGCTAACCCGTCTTTCGTATAAAATCGAGCTGGACGGCGGTCCGGGACCGCTGGCCGGAAAAATCTGGCGCGTCGGTCTCATGGGGCATACGGCCCGACCCCAAAATGTAGATCGTTTTCTGAAAGCCCTGCAAGTATTGCTAAGCTGAGCATTTTTCCGACAAAACCGACCTGTCCGACAAGTCCGGCCATGGATCAAAGCACAAGGAATGCCGCTCGGGTCATTGGATATTGCTATACCTTTTCCTTGCCTTTCCCCTGGGCATTGCATAGGATATGCGCTCTTTAAGCATTGCACAACAGGAAGCAGTCCATGAAAGTACCGGTATCCTGGTTAAAAGACTATGTTGATTTCGACGATACGATCGAGAACCTGGCCGATAAACTGACGTTTTCCGGCACCGAGGTCGAGGGCATCGAGACCGTGGGCTCGGATTATGTCGGCTTGATCGTAGGCGAAGTGGTGGAGGTGGCCCGGCATCCCGACGCCGAACGGCTGACGGTCTGCCGGGTGAACAACGGCTGCACGACCGTTCAGGTGGTTTGCGGCGCGTCCAATGTTGCCAAAGGCGGACATTATCCCTTTGCGCCGGCCGGCAGCGTACTCCCGAACGGCAAGAAATTGAAGAAGACCAAGCTGCGCGGCGAAGTCTCGGAAGGCATGCTCTGCGCCGAGAACGAACTGGGGTTATCCGAGGATCACGAAGGCCTGATGACCTTGTCGTCCGAATG
Source organism: uncultured Verrucomicrobiota bacterium (assembly GCA_964580325.1). Lineage (GTDB taxonomy): Bacteria > Verrucomicrobiota > Kiritimatiellia > CAYTQP01 > CAZOLK01 > CAZOLK01. Next base: position 51,080 of record CAZOLK010000007.1, read on the forward strand.
GGCCGCGGGAACGCCGCTGGCCAAGGTGCTGGGTCCGCCCGAGGTGGTGTTGGACCTGGAGGTCACGCCGAACCGGCCCGATTGCCTCAGCATCATGGGCATTGCCCGCGAGTTGGCCGCCATGTATGGCGTCTCGCTCAAACGACCGGAAATCCAATATCAGGAGAGGGGTCAACCCGTGGAAAACTTGGCTTCGGTCGAGATCCGCGACCCCGACGGTTGCCCGCGCTATACTGCGCGTGTGCTGTCCAACATATCCAACGCCCCCGCACCTAAATGGATGCGCCGACGTCTGACCCTGGCTGGTATCCGCCCGATCAACACGATCGTTGACATCACCAATTACATACTGCTCGAATGCGGGCATCCCATGCATGCGTTCGATATCACTCGGCTCAAGGACAGCCGCATCATCGTGCGCCGGGCCCATGAAAACGAAACCCTGGTCACCCTCGACAACGTGACGCGCCGGCTCGATCCGGACATGCTGGTCATCGCCGATGCCGAACAACCCGTAGCTCTGGCCGGGGTCATGGGCGGCGCTGGTTCCGAAATCAAGGACAATACGCGGACCGTACTGCTGGAAAGCGCCTGCTTCCAACCCGCCCTGATTCGGCATACCTCGCGCGACCTGGGTCTGTTTTCCGAGTCTTCGCACCGCTTCTCGCGCGGCACGGACA
>CAZOLK010000008.1:0-31678 GCA_964580325.1 uncultured Verrucomicrobiota bacterium
GCTGAAACGCATACCGGGCGACATGCGCGGGTTCGCCGCTGACCACCGCGCGCCGAATCACCATGCCGCTGATCGCGGCCAACCTGATCGCCGGCGCCCTGCTCGCCTTCTCGTTCAGCATGCTGGAGGTGTCAGACAGCCTGATGCTGGCCCAGCAACAGGATTTCTATCCCATCACCAAGACCATCTACGAACTATTCCAACTGATCGGCGCGGGCAAATACATCGCCTCAGCCCTGGGTGTCTGGGCCATGGTTTTTCTGGCCGTTACCATCCTCGGCAGCAGCCTGATCCTGGGCAAAAAAATGGGCGCCATTTTTCGCGTGTAACGTTTTTGCACACGCCCTAAATGCGTTCAAGCCAGATACGATGTCATTTTTTCCTGAAGTATCTGCCTGTGTTTTCTGGTGTGCGTCACCATCATACACGCGATCTGCTGGAAAGCTTCAGCATCGGATTGGACCACCTCATAAAACGAGCCGTCCAGAATCGAGGCTTCGATCCCCGTAGCCACAGACAGGGCTTGGGACAAGGTGATTTCGCTTTCCACGGCGTGATGGTACTGGCGTTTTACATAGGATAACGTCATATTGATTGATTTGTCGTCAAACCTGCCGATGTTGAAAAGCAGATAACCTTGCGACAACACGTTTTCCAATTTTTTTAGCACAGTGGCATGGTTGTATTCCTCCAAAGAAATGCGCTGCCAGAACTCCCTCTCTTCCTGGAACTTAAAGCTGTACACCTCATAAAGATCCCCGACAGCCTGCTCAAAAGCGACCAATTTGTCGAGAATACTGCGTTGAGATTGAATAATTTTCTGTTTTGTATCCACATCAACCCCGTAACCCGGAACATCGCCGTCAAACACCCAAAAACCCATGCCCAAAAACCCATGCCCAATGACCCAACCCATGGTGGTGGGCGTGGAGGGACTCGAACCCCCAAGCTGTTAAGCACAAGAACCTAAATCTTGCGTGTCTGCCAATTTCACCACACGCCCATTGCGCATGGAGTTATCATTGTTCAATAAAAAGACAAGATCAAGTATTTTTATGATGTGAAATTATGCAAAACCTGTCATAATACATAAGAAAGCCTGAAAACCTGTGCTGGCGGAATGGGAGAAAAACAATGAATCTTGAGATTCAGAACAATCAACAGCGGATCAGCGATTTTAATTGCGGCCTAATCAAGCAGATCATTGCCGCCACCGATTGGTATGCGCTGTATAAAACGGAATCCGAAGGCTACAAAGTCCAACCGCTGGCGGCCTGGTCTCTGACCACCACTCCCTCGGGCGCCGCTATGCGCGGGATTTATGCCGAATACGACATCGACTTTGTCGATGAATCGAGCGCCAGTTTCGTGCGCTACGCCCACGCGTCCGAACTGCCGCACCTAATTTCAGAAGACCAGTGATTGGATTGCAGATTCGACGACAGGATTATCCTGAGTCCTTGAAACCTGCACCCTGCTCCCTCTTCCTGATCACCCCACATTGTTCCCGATTTTGAGTTCAGGGTGCTTGTTAGTCACAAAGCTGTCGGGTGGAACGCTTTGCATTAGGAACACATTGCCGCCGATGATCGATCCTTTGCCAATTACCGTGTCACCACCCAGAATGGCCGCATTGGAATAGATCACCACATCGTCTTCAACCGTTGGATGGCGCTGTATGTGTTTGATCGGGTTGCCGTTTTCGTCCAGCGGAAAACTCTTTGCGCCCAGGGTTACGCCCTGATACAGCTTGACCCGGTTGCCGATTCTGGTCGTCTCGCCGATGACCACGCCCGTACCGTGGTCGATGAAAAAAGCACTGCCGATCCGCGCTCCGGGATGGATATCGATCCCGGTCTGGGCATGGGTCCACTCGCTCATTATCCGCGGAATGATGGGCACATCCAGACGATAGAGTTCATGGGCCAGGCGATGGGTGGTGATGGCCAGCAGGCCCGGATAGGCCAACTGAACTTCCGCATAGGACAGGGCCGCCGGATCGCCGTCATAGGCAGCTTTGACATCGTCGACCAGCAATTTACGCACTTTGGGCAATTGCTGAAAAAATGTTTTCATAATGCGCATGGATTCTTCGTGCTCTTCCACGCTCTGGATCGTATCCCTGGTTTTTTTAGTGGATTCGCCCAGCCAGCGGAACGGGACAGCGCGCTCGATTTCACGGCGCAACAGACGCCAGGCATTGCTCAATCGCCTTGTCAGGAACATGGCGATTTCGTCCGGTTCGATATGGGCCTGGTACTGACGGCCCGGAAACATCGCGTCAATCAACGTGCGCAACGCATCGATGATATGCGTCGAATCGGGATGTTCTCCCAACAGGCTGTCCGGTCGGTCAACCCGGTCGCCGCTGTATAAATTTCTCAGTTCACCCACAGTCAAACACAATGTACGCGCCTGTTCGTCGCCAATGCAATCTTCGGGTATGCAGTTCATCATGGTCTCCCACCGCTCATTTTCAATTAGTGCAATAAGTCGTGACAACCTAAGCCAAGATTGAAGCAGAATCAATGAAATTGTGTTGGCAAAATGGCCGCGGTGACGTATCTTTAAAGGCAGTTGAGTAACCCCTGCTGCCATCAGTGGCCGATATAAAACCATGAAAATCAAGCGTAGAATACTGCGGATCGTGCTGATCATCGTTGTCTCGGGTGCGCTGTTGTCGCTGTTGGCGGCCCTGTTTAAGGACCGCATCGTCAAGGCCGTGGCATGCAGCCAGATCGAGTATATCACCGGGTTCAGCGCAAAACTGGACCTTTTCGACTATGACCTGGCCGATTCCTCCATGGAATTGCGCGGTTTCAGTTTGAGCAACCCCGATGACTTTCCTGACAAGGACGCCTTGTCGTTCGGGCGCATCTACCTGCAATGGGATTACGGCACGCTGCTGGCAACCAATGTCCATTTCAAAAACATGCACATCGAGCTGGACCAGATTGTCATTGTGACCAAAGCCAACGGTGAAAACAATTTCATGCGCCTGGGTGAAGTGCTGGCCGAAGAGGCCTATCGCCTTTTGCGCCGACGTGGCCGGATTCCGGAACCTAGCCCTAGCCTGATGCGCGAAACCACAAATTCGCCGCGGAGCCAGCGCCGCAATGGCTTTGAACCGGTCAAAGACGTGACCATCGACTGTTTCCACATCAAGCTGGGCCGTATTGAATTGAGAGAATACGACAGGAACGGTGCCATGTTGACGCACGACATCATCGACCTGGACCAGGAATTCACCCTGAAAAACGTGACCAACCTGCAAGGTATGCTGAGCCAATTGGCCGTGTTCGTGACAATCCGCGCCAGCGGCTTGTTCGAAAAGCCACCGAACTGGCTGTGCTGGGACGGCATGCTGGGTCTTGACGGCCTGCCGGAATTCGACAGGTTTCTGCGTAAAATGCTACGCTTTTTCAGCGTATTATAGCCCGTAAAACGAAGCCATCACATGAACCAGGTGGCGCGCGGCTTCATCGCCCAATTCCGGGTAAATGGGCAGGGCCAGGGTCTCTTGGGCGGCACGCTCACTCTCCGGGAAATCGCCGCGGGCATAGCCTAGGTAGGCAAAGCAATCCTGCAAGTGCAACGGGATGGGGTAATAGATGGCGCAGCCAATCTCCTGATCGCGCAGGTGTTGCATCAAGTCATCCCTGCGCTCCACCCGTACAATGTACTGGTTGAAAACATGACGGTCACGCACGATACGCGGCAACTGGACAAGCCCGCGCTCCACCAGGCCGGTCTCGTGCAGCAGAGCGTCGTAACGGGCTGCATTGCGCTGGCGTTGGCTGGTCCAGTTATCCAGGTGGCGCAACTTGACCCGCACCACCGCGGCCTGGATCGCGTCAAAGCGGAAGTTGCCGCCGATGTAGGGATGGACATAAGTGGCTGAAGAACCGTGCACGCGTAGGCATTTGCACTTTTCCATGCGCTGATCGGAACCGGTGACCACCAGGCCGCCTTCACCAGCAGCACCCAGGTTCTTGGACGGATAAAACGAAAAACACCCGTAATCGCCCATGGCGCCGGCACGGCGACCATGGTATTCCGCGCCAATGGCCTGGGCTGCGTCCTCGATCACGACCAGGCTTTTTTCCCGAGCCAGGTCCAGGATGGGATCCATGTCTGCGGCCTGACCGTAAAGGTGGACCGGCATCATGGCGCGCGTTTGCGGCGTGATCGCGACCGGCAGCAGCGCTGGATTTATGTTGTAATCTACGGGATCGATGTCGACGAAAACCGGCCGGGCGCCACAACGGGCGATGGAACCCGCGGTCGAGAAAAAGGTGTAGGGCGTGGTCACCACCTCATCGCCGACGCCGATGTCCTCACACATCAGCGCAAGCAGCAGCGCATCCGTACCGGACGACACGCCTAGAGCATGGACGCAGCCGCAGTAGTTAGCCAGTTCGCGTTCACAGACCTCGACAGCCGGTCCAAGGATAAAGGTTTGCGATTCGAACACATCGGCGACAGCCTGGTGCAATTCGGTTTTGATGGCGGCATATTGCGCTTTCAGATCGAGCAGAGGGATTTTCATGGTATATTATGACGGTCCTTTCATTAGCCTTCCATAGCCTGGGTGTTGCGTTCATGTTGCGCGTGTTACAGCCTGCCGTCTACATCTCGGGCTGGAAGCACGTGTTTTATGTCGAACAAAACATGAGGATCGCGGCCAAGCGCCCGTATTGACGCAATGCCCATGGCTTTGAACTGATCGTGCGCCACCGCCAGAATGACAGCATCGTAGACACCCTGCTCCAAATGCCCCACCAAATGGACGCCATAGCCATGCGCCCGTTGCAGATCGACCCACGGGTCATACACATCAACTTGCGCATCATAAGATTGCAACTCAGCAACCATATCGACAACTCGCGTGTTGCGGATATCCGGGCAATTTTCTTTAAAGGTCAAACCGAGCACCAGAATGCGTGAACCAGCCACATGAATGCGTCGGCGCGTCATGAGTTTGACCACCTGCGATGCCACATAAACACCCATATTGTCGTTGATGCGCCGGCCGGCCAGGATCATTTCCGGATGGTAACCGATCTCCTGGGCCTTGAACGTGAGGTAATAGGGATCCACGCCAATGCAATGACCGCCGACAAGCCCCGGTACAAACGGCAGAAAGTTCCACTTGGTGCCAGCAGCGGCCAGCACTTCCTGGGTATCGATGCCCAGCCGGTTGAAAATCATGGCCAACTCGTTGATCAAAGCGATATTCACATCGCGTTGCGTGTTTTCGATCACCTTGGCGGCCTCGGCCACACGAATGCAGGCTACTCTATACACGCCCGCCTCGATGATGCGACTATACAAAGCAGTTACGAATTGAGCGACTTCGGGCGTCGATCCGGAGGCAACCTTGAGTATGGAAGGCAGGCGATGTTTGCGGTCGCCGGGATTGATCCGTTCCGGGCTGTAGCCAGCAAAAAAGTCGCGGTTAAAGGTCAAACCGGATTCCCGTGCCAGGATCGGCACGCAAAATTCTTCGGTACAGCCGGGATAGACCGTGGATTCGTAAATGACCACTGCGCCGGGCTGCATCACGCGACCGATCATTTGGCTGGCCTTTTCCAGCGGCTTCAAGTTTGGCCGCTTATAATGATCGATCGGTGTGGGTACGGTCACAATGTAGACATTGCAGTCTGCCAGCACCTGCTCATGGCCAGAAAAAACCAGGTGCGAGGCTTGGCCGAGTTCTTCGGGCTCTACTTCACGTGTGGTATCCACGCCTTGTTCAAGCTGTGCGATCCGCTGGAGGTCAATGTCGTAACCAATGGTATCCAAGACCCTGCCGAATTCCACGGCCAACGGCAACCCCACATAACCCAGGCCTACGATGGCGATCCTGGCGTCATCAACCTCAATCATGGCTTTCTCCCTTTGTGGCGGTCAAGGTTCCCGCCGCCTCGCGATCCAAGATCCAGACCAGTTCGCCGTCATCAGGCGTCACACCCAGTGCCGGAAGCTCCGCAATCGTGCCATTCCATTCCACAACAGCCTGTACCACATCCTGTTTCGCCGCACCAGCAACCAGAAAAAACACACGGTGCGTCCGGTTCAACACCGGGAAGGTCAGTGTAATCCGGTGCGCCTGCAGTTTCGCGACATAAGGCGCCGCAACCCAGCTTTCGCGTTCGGCCAACACCTCATGGCCCGGGAAAAGCGAGGCTGTATGGCCATCGTTGCCCAATCCCAGCAGCACAAGGTCAAAACAGGGAAATGGCGAGTGGCAAGTGGCTAGTGACGAGTGGCGTGTGGCGTATGGCGTGTGTTGGGTATCGTGTGTCGCGTGGTGTCGTCCTGCTTGTTCCTTTACCTGGACATTGGATATTCCGTGTTGATTAGTGGATATTGATTCCGATACTGGATAGTGTTTGAGTTTTTCACGCAACAGGTCGGCATAAGCATCGGCCGCTTCCTGCGGGTCTTTCTCGCCCTGCATGCGATAATGGACCACGGCAGGCGAATGACGCAGCCAGGCTTCATGGACCAGACGATAATTGCTGTCCTCATGATCCGGTGGAACACAGCGTTCATCCACCCAGAAGACCTGCAATGTTTTGTCCGCAGCAAAGGTTATTGACCGCATCTGTTCCAAAACAGGTTGCGGCGTGCGCCCGCCCGAAACCGCCATCGAGCAGACATCCTTTACCAAGAACGTCTCGGCGATCACGTTTGCGATGAGCTTGGCAGCCTGCGTGCTCCAGGCCTGCGCGTCATTGGCGATATGTATAATGGGCTGGTTCATCGCTTCAGCTTGGCTTCGAGTTCAGCGATATTGAAACGCACCACCTCGTTGGTGGAGTCCAAGGCACGCACTTCGCGAAAAACATCGAGAGCCTGCCGGTCGTGGCCTTTCAGCCGCAGCATCACGGCATACTGCTGCAAATACAGGGAATTGTGAGGCGCAAAATCAATCACCTCGCGGAACAATTCAAAGCACTTTTCCTCATTTCCCACATGTTCGTAAAGATGGGCCAGGCCGAATTTGCTGTTCATGTCACAGGGATTAAGACGCAACGCCTGCTCGAACTTGCTAAACGCCTGGGTCGCGGCCTGTTGCGCATATTCCTCGTCGCGCGCCCAGAAACTGCGCTCAGCCAGCAGGTTGCCATGCTCCAGCCAGCTCATCCAATACGAGGGATCCACTTCGCTGGACAACTGGTAATAGGCTTCGGCAGTGTCAAATTCGGGAATGGGTTTGCACATGTAATAATAATCGCCAGCCAGCGTCAGTCCGTATCCGGTCAACGCATGCAGCGTACTTGCCGCCAAGGCGATCAACAATACCACACCACTTCCGTAAAAGGGTATGGCCCAGCGACCCAAAGGACGCGGTTTGAGATAACCGGATGCATACAACCCGGATGCCGCGACGCCAGCGACCAGCACCAGCACATGATTATTGGCATAGAGATGCAAATTGAAATCGAATAGCGCATGCACCAGCGTTGCGGTCAAAGCGCCCAGGAAACCAGCAATCAAAAAGGCGTCCTTATCGCGGTCGGCCTTGATCATCCAATAGAGAAAAACACCCGTGCCCGTGAGCACGAACAATGTGAACAAGCCCAATCCCACCAGGCCGTATTCAGAGGCCAGGTGCAGATATTCGTTGTGCGCATAGCGCGTAAACTGGTTTCTGCGGTGCGTATCATAGGATTGGTACATCCAGCGAAAGCTGCCGCCGCCATGCCCCCAGACCGGCTTGTCCTTTATCATGTTGACGGTATCCGGCCAGATGACGAGACGGATTTCGTTCTGCATAGCCTGTTTGACGCGGAGCCGTACCATGGACGAACAGAACCAGGCAGCGCCGACTATCAGGACCAGGCTCAGCGGAATCAACAGGATAGTCAGCAAAAGGTTACGTCCGCCTTTGCGCAGCGCCAACAAAAACACCACCATGCTCAGACCGGCCATAACGCCCAGCCAGCCGCTGCGGGATTGAGAAATAAAAATGCAAGGCAGGAAAAGAGCCAATCCATATGCCGATAACAGGCGCAACGGCACGCCGGCGGTCGGCGTGAGAACAATGGCCAGGCTCACGCAGGACCCAATCCCCAGCAACGCGGCAAAATGGTTGGGGCATATATATGTTCCGCTGGCGCGCATGCCATACTGCCCGGGCCGTTCCAACATGTAGACCAGATTTGTCTCGCGGACATACTGGATCAGGGCATACCAAGCCACCAGGGTCAGCAGAAAAACGAGAATCCCGCACAAAATTTTCCATCGCCGGTGGCGCGCCGCCAACTCGGTCCAGACCCAGTAAGCGCCTACATAGCTCATGATCTTGAGTAACTCGATTTTAGCCTCGTAGGGTACAACGGACGACGGCCACACGCAGACCGCATAGAGGATAAAGCCAAACCAGACCACACCGCCGGGCGGCACCTGCAACGCGCGCAATTCAGAATCGAAGAATGGTCTCAGAAAAAAAAAAGCCATGGCCACAAACGCCAGCACCATCAGCGGACCGAACGACCAGAAACGTACAGCGCCGAAGAGAAAGATGCCGGCTAACGGGCTGAGCAACAGCAACAAGATGACAAACCATTCATACAACTGACGGCGACGAGAAATGGGTACGGCATGGCGCCGACGCTGGCGCACTTCCGTGAATCCTTCAGTGAAACCCTGATTGCTTTCCATGGGGGATCAATACCAAGTTCTAGGAACAAAAATTAGATCGTTGGGTTCGATCAGGATATCTTGATCCGACTTTGTACCGCTCTTGATATCCTTGTAATTGACCTCCATTTTTTTTTCGCCGCGAATGATCTGGATTTTCTTTTCATTGGCATACTCATTGAAATCGCGGGCCGTAGCAATAGCTTCGGACAAGCGCATGCCTGGCGAGAGCCGGTAGGAGCCTGGTGCGTTAACCTCACCCTGAATTTTGAATTTGCGATGCTCGGGAATGATGATCTGAACCGTAAGGGTGTCGTTATAATAACCTTTGGCAATATAGATATTGCGCAGTTCTTTTTCCAGTTCGGAACTGGTCTTGCCTTCGGCCTTGATCTGGTTGAGCAAAGGCAAAGTGATATTGCCGTCGCCATCCACTTTTTCCTCGAACTGCGTCTTAGACCTGCCAGTGCCGCTGAACAGAGCGATGATCAGACCGTCACCTTTTTGCAGTTGGTAAATCGTATTGGGCTGGGGCATTTCAGGCAGATCCGATGCAGTTTTTTTACCCGTCTTTTTTTCATCGTCCGAGCGAAAAATACTTAATATACTTCCGCTCTTCTTGCTGGTATCGTCCTTGGCAACTTCTGAAGCCTCATCGCCTTTTCCGCTGTCAAACGGCTTTTTCGGATCTTTTGGCTTAGAGCTTTTACGAATCCAGGTCCACTCTTTTTTTGTCGTTGTCGCTTTTTGCTCGGCAGCGGGTTTGATCGGTGGTTTTCGCACTTTGGTACTCGCAGTCTTACACCCCGCAATCCATATACAGATCAAGACCAAAAAAACGCGTAAATAGGCGACACTTTTTTTCATCAATCTCCTCTCATTCCCCGAGTTGTTAATATCCACTGATTCAAGCTGGTTGCTGTGTGTTGGAATCTTGTGCATTTTTATCGTCTGCATGATGATAATAATAATTGGAGTAATATGAATGATAGTAGTAATAATAATCGTCACGCATGATATTGATGTTATTCAGCACGACGCCAATCAAGTTTCCACCGACATTATCGACGATCTGCTTTGCGCGCGCTGAAATCATGCGCGGGTATTTGCGGTATTGCACAACGAGCAAGACACCGTCCATCTCGCTGGCCAGGATAGACGCGTCGCTGATACCGACCAGCGGCGGTGTATCGAAAAATACATAGTCATAGCGCGAGCGCAAGGTCGCGATCAGGTCCTTCATACGATCGGAGCTGAGGATACCCATGGAGGCGCGCGGCAGGCGACCGCTTGGCAGGATGTGCAGGTTCTCGATTTTGGTCGGCTTAATGGTTTCCTCGATGGGTACGTCACGCATGAGTAAATTGGTCAGGCCTAACCTATTGGAAATGCCGACAATCGAGTGCTGCACCGGGCGGCGCATATCCGAGTCCACAATGAGCGTACGCTGCCCCATCTGGGCGAAAACATAAGCCAAGTTGGTCACGGTGGTCGATTTGCCTTCGCCGACACCGCCGCTGACCACGGCCAGAATGGCGCCATCCGGGTTCTTGTCCTTAATCGAAAACTGGATATTGGTACGCAACACGCGGTAGGCCTCGGCATGGGGTGAGTCCGGCCCTTCGTTGATCATGGGCCCGACTTTTTGCGGGATCACCCCGATCACCGGCAAACCGAGATGACGCTCCACATCCGTAATGGTTTTGATCGAGGTATCCAGGTATTCGATGAAAAAGGCCAAGCCCACGCCGGAACTCAGGCCGAGAATAACCGCAATGAAGATATTGAGATAGAAATTGGGACTGACCGGCCGGTCCAAGGTCGATGCTTCGGCTGGGTCCACGACCGTTACGGGAATGCGCGGCAACTCCTGAATCATGCCCTCCTCGATCAAACGCGCCTGCAGAGCATTCAGAATACTGCGCTGAACCTTCAATTCCCGCTGCGCTTTGTTCAAAGGCAACAGTTTCTCGCTGGTGATATTGATGTCCTCCTGCTTGATGGCTTCGACGGTGGTCTGCAATTCTTGATATTTATTGCTGATCGTGGTGTATTCAATACGCATGCTTTCCATAAGTCCAACCACGACATCGTTCAGCTTGCATCTGATCTCCTCGCGCCCGACTTTGAGCCGCATCACTTCAGGATGGTTCTCACCATAGTCCTGCAGCATTAGTTTCAAATTGACTTCCGTCTGGATCAAATCGTTGCGCAGCGTACGCAACGTGGTGTCATTGACCAAGTAACTGAGCACATTAATTAGCTTGTTGGTATCCAGGGCTTCGACTTCGCGCAGCCTGGTCAGAGCCGCCTGCATTTCGACCTGCACTTCGGTCTTCTGCGTTTCCAGCTTAGTCAGCGGGATTTTTTCGGTAATGACGTCGTCGCCGATCATGGATATGCCAAGATCTTTACGGATCCCCTCCACCTCGTTTTCGGCCCGGTTGACGATTTCTTTCTGTTTGTCCAATTCATTTTTCAGCGCATCGATGCCGCGCCTGGTTTCCTCGTGTTTCAGATCGATGCGGTACTCCTTATAGACGTAAGCCAACTCGTTGGCAATGGCCGCGGCTTCCTTGGGATTTTCACGAAAAACTTGGATGGAAATCAGGCTGGTGTCACGATACTGCTCGACTTTCAAACTCTTTTTCAACTCAACCAGCGCGTCTGTTCGTTCTATGGATACGCCCTTGTTGTATTCCTTGCCCCAGACATTGCGCAAATCCTGTTTTTCGATGACATCATACAACAGGGGCTTGGATTGGATGACCTCATATTGCGTGCGCAGAAAAAACGGGTTATAGGTGGGCATGGACATCGCCTGATCGAACAGCGGTACGCTGAGCGAATCGTCGCGCACTTGTATGCGCGCCTCGGATTTATAAATACGTGGCTGCATCAGGGTATAAGCCACCCCGGTGACCACAATCAACACGGTGACCGCGAGGACGATTTCTTTTCTTGAATGAACGACACGCCAATAATCGAGGAAATGCAGGCTGTCACCCTGAGATTCATCAGACATATCCATAAAAAAAACCCTATATAAAACATTAGTGAGGCTTAATTAAGCCTCACTAGTTTCGCACAACATGTTTATGCTTGAAAGATTATTATGCCATATTTTTATTTTAGAGACGGTACTGCCAGCCCAGACTGACCTTGTTCCGGTCGTACTCTTCACGAACATCGGAGTTAACGTCGGTATACTGCCAACCCAGTTCGATGGTATTGTTGCGGGCCACTTTGTACTGTAAGCGGCCACTCAGGCGGTAAGCTTTGTCGGAACCATCTTCAACATTGCTGGGATCGACGGATTCAACCGTTTCTTCCTCATCGTATTTGCCATAAACATAAGCGCCGGCAACCAGCAGCTTGATTTTGGCCGTGAAGTCATGGCCCAGGCTGAGTGTGAACGCAGTCTTGTCCTGACTGGTGAAAGGATAAACGTCGGGCTTGTCCATATCGTATTGCAGATCGGCGCTCAGGCTGGTCATGGGCGATGGCCTGACCGTCAAATTGCCGCGGAAATAAGGATTGGAAATATCGCCTGTGTTGGATCCTTCAAAATCCTTGGAACCATAACCAGCGCTCGCTGTACCGAGCAGATTGGGGGAAAAGGTCTGTTCAACGCCCAGACCGATACGAAACGTACTGGAGCCGCGTTCCGCGCCACCCTGATCGAGTACGGTGTCGCCGGAGCTGATGGCATCGGCGGTCTCGACGTAATCGAGCGTTTCATAGCCGATCATAGCCAAGGCAGCCGTCTGTTTCGCCACCTGGCAAACCACATCCATGTTACCGGCGACTACATCGTAATCCTCATACGTGGCCGTATCGTCGTCATCGTAACGCAGGATTTTGTAATTGCCGCCTACGCGCAAGTCCGTATTGGCCAGCACGCCATAACCCAGCGTACCGGACAGTGAGTTGTAGATGTAATCGTCATCCTTGCGAATCACCACACTGTCGTCATCACGCACTTCGGGCAATTGGGATACGCGAAACAAATCGGAAACACCAAGAGCCAACCGTGGTGAGAATTTATATTTATAGACGATGTCGACTTCGTGATTCAGCTTGAGATCTTCGCCATCGGCATTTTCGCCGCGATCTGCCCAGTATTCCAATGAAGGCTGATAGCGTAAACTCAACATATTGTTGTTCTGGTTGATATCGAGGACCAACTGAACCTGGTCAATGATTTTGAACGTGCTTTCGGTATCGTCTTTTGTCTGACCGATATTATCGTCGTATTCCACGCGCAACCGGTTATCGATATTGTAAGGTTTTTCTCCTGCAGCCAGCACTAGGCCGGGAACGGCCACCAAAACGCAACTCCAAGCTACGTATTTACCATATTTCATGCAATCTTCTCCTATTTTCATCATTAAACTTATTCTGGGTTATAAATATCGACTTCATCAGGGGTGGTCGGACGCGGACGACGTCCGGAAGGTCTCGATCTTCGGACAACTTCCGTCACGACTGGCACTGTCACGACTGGCACTGTCACGGGCATCTGTAAAGATGTGTGAACGTTGGGGCGCACATCAATGGCGTCTTCCTGCATGCTGACGCTGATTTCTTCATCGCTGTGCAAAGGTCCCAAAGGCGTTACCGCACGTTCCGCGGTCATGATAGGTACGCCAATGCGTTTGAGAAACTCGATGCATTTCTGCGGATTCGAGGTGTCCACGCTTTCGGTCAAATCCTTGCGCATGGCTTGAACCACGGTGACCGCCAAGTCTTCCTTGGTAACCACTTTACCTTTTTCCCAGCCGCTTATCGGCCTGACGCCCTGAGCCAACAGGATGCGGAACAAATCTTCCGCACGCGGTTTCTCGGGATTGTCCAGGCTTTTCAGCAGATGCAACTGCTGGGCCAGCAAATAGGCCAGATTCTCATGTGTTGCGGACTTTTGCGTCGCTTTGCCACGCTCAAAGGGAGACTTTGCGTAACCAGCAACAGCCACAACACCTATACCTATCGCCAACAATAGCATTATCGATTTTTTCATCCTATTCTCCTTCATTACTTTAACCGTATTATACCTACCCACCTTAGATCATCATCGAATTTTCTTAACTAAATATTACTTCAAACTGTTTGTTTGTTACGCTTTTTTATTTTTTTTTCATAAAACGTCCAAATAAATAGCTAATAAAATAATATAAGCCCCTTTATTCAATCGCAACTATGCATTTTTTTTGAACCGCTGACAAGTATTTAATCTGAAAAATCATCATTTTTTCTTTCATCGCGCAGACGAATGCGTGTTGACACGACAACCGACCTCTTCCGTTTTCTTTTGTCAAATAACAATCTCGAACATATATACTAGCTCAAAAACATACTTTGATGTCAAGCAATTTTACCTTACAATTTTTACTTTATCCTAAAAAAAGCTTGCATCCACGGTTCAATATATAGAAGCTTTGGCTTCGCTTAACAAAATAAACGTATGTCAACGTGGCATACACTATTATAAGGATCTCATGAAAAGCGGGCAGAATTGGACCATTGCGATCAGTGTCATGTTCAACATCATCCTGGTGTTGGGGCTGTGTGGACTGGGTTACGTTTTTGCGCAGGCTCTGGAGCAGAACCGGCTCCAGGAAATGCGCATACTGGATCTCCAGGCGGAATGCAGTTCCGTTGAGACAAGGGTGAGTTTGAAGATTTTGGCTTCGGCGGCAAAGAGCCTGCAGGAAGCCGGCGCTTTTGACGCAGCCCTTTCCTTTTATAAAAAGGCGGTCGAATTCACACCGCTGGATAAAAAGCTGCAAGAAAAAGTGCAATCGCTCGAAGACCGGATCAGACGTAAATACCTGGCGGAAGAAGAGGCGTTGATCACTCAGATTAAAGAGGATCTTGAACCGCCGCCGGTCATAACCGCGTCGCAAAAACTCAGCCCCCACGAGGTAACACTGGCGCCGGCGTGGCCCCAGAAGCAGAGCGGTTATATCAGCGACATCAAGGTGACGCAGGCGGAAGATGTGAAACGACCACCCAAGTCCATGGCACTCATTGAAAAAGTGCTTTTTGAAGACGATTTTACAGATAGCCGGCAGCAATGGTATACGAAAGACACGGAATACATCACCGCCAGTATAAAGGATGGCAAGTATAGTATCTGGTACAAATACAAAGAAGGCGGTTGGTCGGACTGGAAAGCGGTGCCCTTGTACGGCCACGAAGATTTCTGCATCGAATGCACCATGCAGAAACGCGCCGGCGTCAACGACGGCAATTACGGCATTACCTGGGGCGGCGATGGACGCGACCACAGCTATCTTTTTCTGATCAACGGCAACGGGATGTACTTCTATGGCAAGATTGTGGACGGAACCTGGCATCGCCTGATTCCGCATAAAAAGAGTATTTTCGTCAATAAAGGCGCGAGCGAAAACAAGCTGATGGTGCGTAAAAAAGGCGATGTGATCGAGTTCTATATCAATGACAAGCTGGCCGATGCAGCCAATTTCGAACCTTTCATGGGGAATATGGTCGGATTGTACGTGGCTGGTTCGCAGGTGGTCGAATTCGACCACTTGGTCGTGCGTCAGTTTTATGAAGAACGTTGAACAGGATGTGAAATGGATGGCAGGATGATGATATGGGATGGCAGGGTTGAAGGAATACGTGGTTATAGGGTAACAGCCGTGGGCAGGTTTTAGGGCCGACGCCTTCATGAACAATACGCTCCATGATCGTGAACAAGCACGGGCGCTGGCGTCCGGCTCCAGGTTCAGCATCACTGCGCGGGATACTGCATCGCAGGCGCGTTGTGGTTTGCTGCGTACGGCCCATGGCACGGTGCGCACGCCGGTTTTCATGCCAGTAGGTACGCAGGCTACGGTCAAGAGCATGACTCCGCGGGAACTGCATGAACTGGACATCGACATCATTCTGGGCAACACCTACCATCTCAACGACAGACCCGGCATCGACGTGGTGGATCAGCTTGGCGGCCTGCATCGTTTCATGGGCTGGGACAAGGCCATCCTGACCGATAGCGGTGGATATCAGGTGTTCAGCTTGGCCAAGCTGCGCAAAATGACCGAGCATGGGGTCGAATTTCAATCGCACAACGACGGGACACGCTATTTTCTGGGGCCGGTCGAAGCCATGCGCATCCAGCGCGTGCTGGGTTCGGACATTGCCATGGCCTTTGACGAATGCGCACCTTATCCATGCGATAAGAATTACGCTTGCCAAGCCGTTGATCGCACACTAGCATGGGCGTCTTTATGTATGGATCAGCCCCGCGCAGCAGGGCAATTGTTCTTTGGCATAGTACAGGG
The DNA here is from genome assembly GCA_964580325.1 of uncultured Verrucomicrobiota bacterium. GTDB lineage: Bacteria > Verrucomicrobiota > Kiritimatiellia > CAYTQP01 > CAZOLK01 > CAZOLK01. The sequence continues at coordinate 15,960 of CAZOLK010000008.1, forward strand.
CAGCGTATACGCGGATTTACGCGAACGCTGCGCAAAGGAATTGGTTGGCATGGGTTTTGACGGCTACGCCATCGGCGGCGTGAGCGTGGGCGAACCGGATGAACTGATTCTGCGGGGCGTGGACGATTCCGCGGCGCACATGCCGTGGGACCGGCCGCGCTACCTGATGGGCGTCGGCTACCTGCCGCAGATCGTCGAAGCCGTGGCGCGGGGCGTGGACATGTTCGATTGCGTCATGCCCACGCGGTTTGCTCGCAACGGCACGGCGTTCACGCGCAATGGGCGCTATCCGGCTAAAGCTGGCGTGTATCGGTTCGATCAACGTCCACTGGAAGAGGGATGTGCTTGTTATGCCTGTCGCCGCTTTTCCCGGGCGTATGTGCGTCATCTGCTCAATGTGGACGAGATCCTGGGCATCCGCCTGGTCACCATGCACAACCTGTATGTCTACAAAAGCGTCATGAACGAGATGCGGGCGGCGATCGCAGCCGGTTCGTTCAACCAGTTCAGAAACGATTTCCGAACCCGTTATTCGGCAATTACAAAAGAACATTTGGCATTAACTCAGGAGGAACAAGTATGATAGAACTTTTACTGATCGGAACGCAAAACGCGCCGACCGGACAATCAGGTTTTTTTTGGATAGGATGGTTCGGACTGATGATATTGGCCTTCTATTACCTGATCATCAGACCGCAACAGAAGAGAGACAAGGAGCGACGCGAGATGATTCAAGGCGTCAAAACCGGGGAAAAGGTTGTTTTCAGCGGCGGCATAATCGGCACGGTGACCAATACGAAAGACAAAACCATCATGATCAAGATCGCTGACAACACCAAGGTCGAGGTGCTGCGTGGCGCCATCATTCAGCGCCTGCCCAAGGGCGAGGATTTTTCGGACGACGTATTGGAAAACAAGTAATTTTTGTAGGGCAAAAAAAATAAAACAGGGGTAAGGTAAGAGATCATGGATAAGAACGCGCTTTGGAAATGGTTGATTTTGTTGGTCATGGTTTTGTTTTCCATCGGCCTGGTTTTCACACACGGCATACCACGTGGCCTGGACCTGGTGGGCGGCACCAGTTTCGTCATCGAGGCGGACACCACCGAGCTGGACAAGATGGAGTTCACCAAAGCCAGCGAAGACATACATAACCAGATAGAGACGATCCTCGAAAACGAGGAATTGAAAAATACGAAAGTCTTTATCAAAGAAGGCCGGCTGATTATCGAAGTTACGGAAATCAGCCCGGACAAGGCCAACAAGCTGGCCAAGGAACTCAAAGATCTGCGCGAACGCAATGTAACCATTACGGTGGAGCAGAAAGCGGAAGAACTGGCCACGCAATTGAAATTGGAGCCTGTGCCGCCGGCCGGCGCACGCTGGATTCTCTCCATCGACGCCGACGAGCGCATCAAACAGAAGCGTAAAAACGCCCGCGACCGGGCGCTCAGCATTATCCGCAACCGCGTGGATAAAATGGGTACCAAGGAGCCGATCATCTATCCCGAGCCAGTCGGCAACCGGATCATTGTCCAGATCCCCAAGCAAAAATCCGAAGAACAGGAACAGCTCAAAAATGTACTCAAACGCCCGGCTTATCTGCAGTTTCGTCTGGTGCACGAGAACAATGAACAGTTGGTCCAGCAGTTGTTCGATGAAGAGCTGGTCCCTTCTCGTAACTGGCGTATCGTGCAGATCAAGTCTCCCCGTACCGGGAAAGAGATGCCATGGTATCAATACATCCGCGAGGAAAAAGAGGGGGATGAATCCGCGCTGACCCCCAGCAACGAGGAACTGGAGCGCGTTCGCAAATTCAAACCCCAGCCGCGGCACGACCTGCTGCTGGAAAAACGCAAGGAGAAGTACGGCGGCAAATGGTGCTACCGTCCCTATTATGTCGAACGCCGACCCAAGCTGGAAGGCGATCATATCACCCGCGCCGGCGTGGATGCCGACGAATTCAACAATCCTTACGTGACGCTCAGCATGGACATGCGCGGCGCCGCAATCTTCGGTCGGGTCACGGATGCCTATCGCGCCGAGGGTAGCGAAAACAAAGAGGGGCGCGTGGGCCGGCAACTGGCGATTGTACTGGACGGCACGCTCTATTCGGCACCGGAGATCCAGAGCGCCATCTGGGGCGGGAGCGCGATGATTACGGGCAATTTCACCTATCAGGAAGCGCGCAATCTAGCCATTGTGCTAGAAGCCGGTTCCCTGCCCACTCCGCTGAAATTCCTGGAAGAACGTCAGGTCGACCCCACGTTGGGTGAAGCCTCGATCAAAAGCGGTATTATAGCCACCATTTGCGGCGGTATCGCCGTGTTGGTATTTATGGTCTTTTACTATAGGATCTCGGGCTGCATCGCCAACCTGGCCCTGTTCCTGGACATGCTCCTGCTGCCTTTGGGCATGGTGGCTGCAGCCGGGTTCCTGGGGCTGTTGATGCAAGGAAGCAGTCCGGCTGGCACGACCGCTGGCATGCCGGTGCTGACCTTGCCGGGTATTGCTGGCATTGTCCTGACCATCGGTATGGCTGTGGACGCCAATGTGCTGATCTTCGAGCGTATGCGTGAGGAATTCCAGGAGGGCAAAAAGCTGCTGCCCGCGATCAATGCGGGCTACGAGAAGGCATTCAGCACTATTTTTGACGCCAACATCACCACGTTACTCACAGCGGTCATTTTGTTCTGGCAAGGGTCCGGACCGGTGCGCGGTTTCGCCATCACGTTGAGCGCGGGCATCCTGGTTAGTATGTACACCGCGCTGGTCGCTACGCGCATGTTCTTCAATCTGCTGGCTGAAAAAACAAAAATCACGACGCTGAAAATGATGAGTGTCATCGGCAACACCAAAATCGATTTCATCAGCAAGCGTAAAGTGGCGGCCATGGCTTCGATCACCGTTATCACGATCACCTGGGTCATTTTTGCCATAAAAGGCATCGACAACCTGGGCGTCGACTTTACCGGTGGTTCCTCGCTGACGTTTGAATTCGAGCAGGAAGTTTCTCAGAGCTATATTGACCAGGCCTTGAACAAAGGCGGCATCCAGGAAGCCATTATCCAATATCAACGCCTGCTCGATACGCCCAACCAGGACAGTTACCTGGAAGTCAAAGTGGGCAGCGAAGAAGGGGAGGATGCCCAGCGCATCATCGAGGAGACGTTCAAGGAGCAAGGCTTCAACAAAATCGCCAAGTCGGTCATTGGCCCGCAGGTGGGTGCGGAATTGCGCAACCGCGGCATCACGGCCATCATCTTCGCCCTGATCGGGATCGTGATCTACATTTCCTTCCGTTTCGAATTCGGATTCGCCATGGGTGCGATCGTGGCCCTGTTGCATGACGTGCTGATCACCATCGGCATCTACTGCCTGTTGGGCAGGCAGTTGAGCCTGCCGATCGTAGCCGCGTTGCTGACCATCGTGGGTTACTCGGTCAACGACACTATTGTGGTCTTTGACCGTATCCGCGAAGATCTCGGTCTATTGAAAGGGCGTAGTTATCGTGACATCTGCAATATCAGCATCAACCAGACACTCAGCCGAACCTTACTGACGTCGATCACGACCTTGCTGAGCGTGGTCATGCTGCTGCTCCTGGGCGGCGGCGCGATCAACGACTTTGCCCTGGCCCTGTTCATCGGCATCCTGGTGGGCACCTATTCCTCGATCTTCGTGGCCACGCCTGTTGTGTTGCTCTGGCATGCGGACGAGAGACCGGTTAAAGCGGAAAAAACGGCAAAAAACATAAAAAAGGAAGATCCACAGGCTGCCGCGGACGCGGATGAAGACGATGCTTCATCGGAAAAGAGCAATAAGCAGCCAAACAAGAACAGAAAATCCAACCGGCGCAAGCGCCGGCGGTGATTGGCCACTGATCACTGGTCCAGATTCTTCACTTTTCCCGTGCAATTGCGCAGGTCGCATGATAGTCTGGTTAGATTATTCAGTCTCCAGAGTATCATGAAAAGATGGATTACAACCACGTTTGATCATGAAAAAGCGAACGAATTGGCTCATGTCATGCATCTTCCGCTGCCTTTGGCCACGATCCTGGTCAATCGCGGATATAGTGCAGGTCAGGAAGTCGCTCGCTTTCTGAATCCGCGTCTTTGCGATATCCGCGATCCGTTTTTGCTGCCAGACATGGACAAAGCCGGCGAACGAATCTGGCGGGCCATCGAGCGCGAGGAAGCGATCTGTATTCATGGCGATTACGATGCGGACGGCATCACGGCGACCACCATACTGGTACAGGTGCTCAGTGCCCTGGGCGGTCGCGTCACGCCCGTTCTGCCCAACCGGTTGAGCGATGGGTACGGATTGACGCCCGAAACCGTGGAACGCTGCGTATCCGATGCAGGTGCGCAACTGATTATAACGGTGGACTGCGGCATCGGCGCCAGCAACGCGGTGGAACATGCCCGCAGCCTCGACGTGGATGTGGTGGTCACGGATCATCATGAATCCACGGCGGAACTGCCGCCGGCCGTGGCCGTGGTGAACCCCAAGCTGGGGGATGACCCGGCCACCCAATCGCTGGCTGGTGTGGGTGTAGCCTTCAAACTGGCGTATGCTCTGGTGAAGATGGGCCGGGACCATCACTTTTCGCGCGCCATGGAACTGGACCTACGCAACGTGCTGGACCTGGTTGCCATGGGAACCGTGGCCGACATTGTTCCGTTGCTGGACGAAAACCGGATTCTGGTCCATTACGGCATGCAGCAACTCAACAAAACCCAATCCGTCGGCTTGCTCGAATTGATTCGTGTTTCCGGGATCCGCACGCCTATTGACAGCTATCACATCGCTTTTATCCTGGCGCCGCGGCTGAACGCAGCCGGTCGCATGGACACAGCCGAGGATGCGCTGGCTCTACTGTTGACCAACGATTCGCAAAACGCGCGTGAATTGGCCGAAAAACTGGACAGCATGAACCGCGAGCGCCAAGTCATTGAACGCGAAACCCTGGAAGAGGCTATACGCCTGATCGAAACCTCATACAACCCGTCGCGCGACTTTGGCCTGGTGGTGGCCGGCAAGAACTGGCATCCCGGCGTGGTCGGCATCGTGGCGTCGCGCATTCTGCACAAATACTACCGACCCACGGTGGTGATCGCCATGGAAAACGCCCATGGCGGACGAGGTTCCTGCCGCAGCATCGATCACTTCGATATGCTCGAAGGCTTGAAAAAATGCGATCATCACCTGGTAAAATTCGGTGGGCACCAGATGGCGGCCGGCCTGGAAATCGAGCAGAGTCAGATCAACGCGTTCCGACAAAGCTTCAACCGCGTGGTGCACGAAACCGTGAAACGCGAAGACCTGGTTCCAATCCAGAAAATCGACGCCTGGATCGACCTGGGCCAGGCCGACCATTACCTGATGGATGCGCTGGAGCAATTAAAGCCCTTGGGCGAAGGCAATCCGCCGCCAGTTTGGGCCGTGGCCGACGCCCGCGTGCTGGGGCAACCACGCGTCGTGGGCAACAAGCATTTAAAAATGACCCTGACCACCGGCGGCGCACAACGCGAAGCCATTGGTTTCGGCATGGCCAAGCGCACCCTGCCCGACAGCCCGCTCAACATCGCCTTTCAACTGAGCCGCAACCATTACGTGGATCACAACAGCGTCCAGCTCCACCTTCAGGATTTTGAAGCGGCGAATGGCAACGGGCAAAAGAGCTAAGGGTTTACGGGAAAATAACATGACATTTTGTGGAGTCAAGTTGCCCTGGCAACATCATGCAATCCTCGGGCAATACGTTCATGCCCTGGATGATAAGGTTGCCCACCGAATATGGCCAGCATATTTTTTACGACGATTCCTTGACAGCGCCCTTGCAAAGCAGTACGTTCTTCGCCTGATTCTTTCCTGACTTTAGGTATTCCCGAAAAGCCCGGCAAGGAATTTCTCTAATCAACTGCGGCGTTTGTGGTGATGAATGGAAGAGTCTTAACATGCACGAATGGATCAGTTATTTTAACGATCATGTCGTTTTCAGTATCGGCATCTTGCTCATGACCGGTTATTTTCTTGGGAAAATGGCTGAAAAACTGCATTTGCCGGCGATTACCGGTTATCTTATTGCCGGCCTGGTGCTGGGCGAGTCGCTGATCGGCATCATACACGTGGAAATGAGCGAGTCGTTGCGCACGGTCACGGAAGTGGCGCTGGGCATCATCGCACTGACCATTGGTTGTGAATTCAGCGTTTCCAAGTTGAAGCGGCTGGGCAAAGGTATTGTCGTTATCACCTTTATGCAGATGTTCACCACGTTTGTCCTGGTGGCTCTGGGCCTGGCGCTCATAGGCATGGGCTGGCCGTTTGCGCTGTTGCTCGGCGCCATTGCCAGTGCGACCGCACCTGCCGCAACCGTAGTCATTATCCAGAGCCTGCGCGCGCGTGGCGATTATGTGGATACGCTTTACGGCGTCGTGGCCCTGGACGATGCCGGTTGCGTGCTGCTGTTCACCGGCGTATTCGCGTTTGTCGGCGGCATGCTGGGCACCACCGGCCATCAACTGCATTCGCTGCTCCATGCTTTCTTTGAAATCGGCGGTTCCCTGGTGCTGGGCTTGGTCGAAGGCGTATTGATTTATTTCTTCACCCGGCGTGTACGGCGCAATAACGAGATCGTAATCAGCACCCTCGGCACGCTGTTCCTCTTTACCGGAGTTGCCATTTGCGCCAAACTGTCGCCGTTGCTGATGAATATGATGGCCGGTGCGGCGCTGATCAACCTTTCGGCTAAGGGACGCCAGATCCTGCACCTGATCGGCCCGATCACCCCGCCGCTCTACGCGGCCTTTTTTGCCGTGGCCGGCACGGAATTGAAAATCCATGTGCTGGCAAGCTGGGGCGTGCTGGCTGCCGGGGCAACGTATGTGCTCATGCGCGCAATGGGTAAGTACACCGGTGTCTGGCTGGGCGCCTGGATGGTGCAAACGCCCAGACGCGTGCGCGATTACCTTGGGCTCTCCATGCTTCCGCAGGCCGGCGTGGCCATTGGCCTGGTCTTGTTTATCCAGGCTTCCCCGCTCATGCAGCTCGTCAATCCCGCGAGCAAACAGGTGTTCATGGAGATGGCCAATATCGTGCTGTTCGGCGTACTGATCAACGAACTGGTCGGGCCGCCCCTTTCCAAGTTCGCCATTGTCCGCGGCGCTGATCTATAAGGAGTGACGCATGGATATTCTTGAAATGCTCGATAAACAACTGTGTGAACCGCGCTTGAAGGCCCACACCAAGACCGACGCCATCCGCGAGATGGCCGATTTGCTCAAACGCAGCCCTAAGTTAAAAGACGTCAGCGCGGATGACCTCTACGAGGCGCTGATGGCCCGGGAAGCACTCGGCACAACCGGATTCGGCAACAGCATCGCCATTCCGCACTGCAAAATCAAGGGATTGCCGGGCATTGTGCTCAGCCTGGCCCTTTCACCCAGCGGCGTCGAGTTCGAGTCGCTCGACAAACATCGCGTCCATCTCTTTGGCATCATTGTCGGTCCGGAAGATCAACCCACCAACCATGTCAAAATGCTGGCCGAGGTTTCACGCGTGTTCCGCGAGGAATCGCATCGTCGTGAACTGCGCAATAGCAAAAGCCAATTGGCGCTGTACGAAGGTTTCCTGCGCTATGCGCTCTACAATGGAGAAACCGGCGATTCCAAACACCAGAAACTGGTCATGCTGGTGATTCAGCACGCGGATACGCTCAACACCATCCTCGAAATCTTCGTCGAAATGGGCATTCGCGGCGCCAGCGTCATGGTGTCGGAAGGTATGGGCAGCCTGTTGTCCAATGTGCCGCTCTTTACCAGCTTCATCAACTTTCTCGGAGGCGAGGAGGAATACCATCGCACCCTGTTCGCCATTATGCCGGAAAAACAGGTGCCGCGCCTAGTCGAGGAAGTCGAGGAAATCACCGGCGATCTGGACAAACATACCGGCGTCATGATCATGGCGCTGGATATCGCTATGATGAAGGGAAGCTTGGAAATCCTGTAACAGGAACCAGCAGCACAAGGCCTGGACCTTTACCGAGGACTGCGCACCCGCCATCAACGACACTAGCCCACGTCCTAACCAAAAAAACGCAACAAATCGGACTCAGCGCCAAATCGTCGGCAACGCAGACGGCAAATTTTTTCTTCGTCATGACGGGATAGCACCACCAGCACTTCGCCAGGCCGCGTGACTTCCAGCACCCAGGCCTGGCCCTGCCACGCCCGAGCGGTCACGCGGTTCTGCCGCGGATCCGTTAAATATTGGGCAAAATCCACATCGCCGATCAGACGCCAGACCGCGCCCTGACGCAGCGCCTTTTCCAGCTTGGCCCGCAGGCCAGCCCTGCGCTTCTCGTTGCGCTTGCGGTTCAAGGCGCCCCATCGTTCCAGGGCAACGCCATACCCCTGCTCAAGTGCTTTGCGGGAAAGTTGCGGCGTTTCCACCACAGCCTGTTCGCTGCCAATGAAATCGCTCCAGCGCATGCCATCGGTCCACCCCTGCTCCAGGCATTGCTTGTAGAAGCGGGTACCAGGAAAAGGCGTGCAGATGGAGAACTGGGCGGTGTCCGGAGCCAGTTCCAGGGCCAGGTCCGTGGTCTGCCGAATGGTTTCCGGCGTTTCGCCAGGCAGACCGAACGTGAAGGTTAAATGGATCTTGATGCCCGCTTTGCGTGTTCCATCCACCATGGCGCGCACGCGATCCAAATCAAGACGCTTACCGCAGGCCGCAACCAGGTCGGAACAGGCGCTTTCCACGCCATATTTAATCGAATACATGCCGGCAGCCTGGAACGCGTCGAGCATGGCTTCGGTCATCATATCGGCGCGCGCCATCATGGCCCAGGGATATCGATCCAACCCGCGTTCCTGGATCCGACGGGCTAACTTCAGCATGCGTTCCTCGCCCAGGTTCGCGGTATCGTCGTCAAAATAATAAGATTGGCAATCGTATGTCGCGATAAGGTGTTCGACTTCGTCAAGTGCGCGGTCAATAGTGCGGCAGCGGTAAAGCCGGTTGCCGTACACCAGTTGCGGCCAGACGCAGAATGAGCAGCCGTAAGGGCAACCACGCGACAGCCAGGTCTGCGCGCCCGGCGCCGGCAAACCGCAGACCGGGTCAGCATAGTTGGCCATGGGCAAAGCGCTGTAAAGCGGTTGCGGAAGGCTATCCACATCCGGTGCGACGGCAAACCCGCGGAAGTCCAGACCAGGCGCGCTCACGCCGGCTACAGAGGCGGGATCGCTCATGTTTTCCAGCACATCGACCAGCCGCGCCAAGGCCAGATCGTATTCGCCGGCTATCCAGTAATCGATAGGAGGCGCCGGCGTTTGCCGGAAAACCAGCGGCGCATAATGGCAACCGCCGCTGACCGTGACCACCTTGGGCAAACGCGATTTGACCGCATTCAGCGCGACCATATCGTGTTCAAAGGAGGGTGTCGACGTTTCGGCAAAAACCAGGTCCGGCTGGAACGCATCCAGACGGTCCAGCACCTGGGCCAGGGACGCATTCTCGGCAACACCGTCAATCAGCAGTACGCAACGGCCGGCATCGGTCAGCACCCGGGCGGCAAGGGCCAGGAAAAAGGGGAACGGAATATAGCGCGGCAAGGCGCCAGGTCGCATCCGCTTCTGCACATGCGGCCAGCGCGAGCCGGCACGCACGCCCCATAACCCAGGACGGCCTTCGATGGGCCAGGGCAAATTCAACAGAGCTACGTTCATGAATCTTTCCATTCGCGAAACAGGCCGGGATCGTGTATACTCGCGGCTGCGGCGCACCAGCCCCAGCTTTCCAGGCAGGTTGTAAACTCTTGGCGATACGCCTCCATCCATGGCAAGGAAGAAGACCATGCGGGAATGGAACGGCTCAATTCGGTCAGGTATGCAGCGACGCACTCTACTCCCTCCCCCCTGTTCCCTGTTCCCTGCGCATGGCCCAAATGCTTTTCGATGGGCGGGAGTATAACGGGCATGGTTTCGATCGCGCCCTGATCGTCAGCCAAGCCCTGGCGATAGAGCCGCAGATCCAGCAGGCAGAAAACCCAGGGTAGCAGCAGGTCGAGGGGCAGCAGTTCACGGCGGCCGGCCTGCTCATCCTGGTCCCAGCGATAGCGGAAAATGCCGAAATTCACTTTGGCGATACGCTGGATCAAACCATCGGGGCCATCGAAATCGCCGCGCAACCGGCCAAGGTCAACGTACCAGCGCCAGAACCCGGGCAGAATGGTACGCACCGTGTCGTGACGGCCATGCAGACAACGCGCCGCGGGCGTGTATACGAGGGTATGGCCCAAAGCATAGAGCCGGTCGGTCAGGGTCACGTCTTCGTAATTGGTATGCAAGCGCGTATCGTAACCATTCAGCGTGCGCAGGATATCCGTGACGAACAGGGTGTTTGCGCCATAGAGAAAACGCGGATTTACCACAGGTTGGTCGCCCCAATGCTGGGCCATGTGCACGGCACGCCAACAGTCGGCAAGGGACGTGCTATAGGCCTCGTCCATACGCCCGCCAACACCGGCCGCGCCATGGGCATTGAGCGCATCCAGCAGCGCACGCAACCAGTTGCGACAGGGCCGAACATCCGCGTCCAGTGCCGCGATCAACGCTGTCCAGCAGGCAGCCATTGCGGTATTGCGCGCCACGGCCAATCCCTGGTTGTGTGGATGAAGCAAGATCTGGACATGGTCGCGCAAACCGGATTCAAGGCACGATTCCAAGGCCGGTTGACTGCCGTCATCAACCAGCAGCAGACAACGTGGCTTCACGCTTTGCTCCAGGATAGCCCGCACGCAAGCGCCGACCGTTGCACCGGCCTGGTAGCAGGGCACATAAAGCGTGACATCCGCGGCACTGTAACTTGACTGCTCGTTCATAGACCTAGCCTACTTCCTGGCCTGGAGATTGCAAGCCTGGAAAGTCAGGGTGCAGGAACAGGATGCAGCAGCAAGCGGCAAGAAAAAGAAAGGCGGCATGGCCAACAGCGCCATCTACCTGTCCCTGGCCAACGGCGAAGTATGAGCGGCAGCAGGGGCGTCAAGCCCCTGACGTTTGGCGACGCCAACCCTAACAGATGATGGTCGGTTGACGATAGCGATTGACGAATAAATCGCCATCCCTAAATCTACCGGTTGTGCTCCGCAGAATCCGTTTAGCGAAGCCAAACCTAGCGTTCTCGACGTCCTACACGTTATACTGGAAATAATTATCCCAGATCTCGTCCACTTGGCGCAACGCTTCGGGCAACGGCGGCACAGACAGCGTGCCTTCTGCATCCTGAAACACCAATTTGTAACGGACCAGTTTATCCAGCGCATCTTCGATTTCAAAGTCGATTTCGCAGTCGTACTTTTTCTCCAACCAATGCTCGATCAGATCGTCCAGCCGAGCCTTGTTCAACTTGACTTCAGTGGTAGTCAACAGAAAGAAGTAGGCCAAGAACGCTTCCTTGCACTCCTCTTCCTCGGCCATGTCGATCAGATAATGGAACACGCCGGTATTGTTGTCCAGGTTGCGGAAATAAAGGTTGTCGCCGATCTGTTTCTGAAAACGGATGCGTTTGTTTTTGTACACGATCAACTGCTTGAAAACAAACCCGATCAAGGCGGCCAAACCGCTGACCACGAGCAGCGCCTCTTTGAGGTTGGGCTCTGAGGAACGCCCGCTCTTGAAACCGATGATGGCGCCTAAAATAGAAGCCAGCACCATCATCGCCGGCAGGGACTTGAGCAAAATCGGCACGCCGGCGACCAACGCGGGAATGCCCAGCATCAGTTTATCCTTTGCCTGCATCACCACCTGAATATTGGGGAAGAGCATGTTCAGGTCATCAGCCGGGATATCCTTGAAAATCTTGATAATGGTGGAGCCGGGCTGGAACAGCAGGTTCTTGCGCCTTTTCTTGGAAAAATAGGAAGCCGGTTTGAACCGGGCAAACAGCACGACCCGGTCGCAGACTTTGATCTCCGCGTCCTCCGACAGCAGACCGAACCATTTCTTCTTGATTTTGATCTTGGTCATGTGCTCGCCGCGACGGAAAAAATGGAAATCCTCTAAATCGTTCAGATCGACCCGCAGCTTCATATTGACCAGGCTGCCGCTCTCGTCCAGCGTTTTATTGATCTCCTCAAGCGGTATTTCCTCGAAATTGGCGTCGTTCAAAACTTCCAGGAAGACTTCGCTCAACCTATTGCTGGTCTGAACCAATTCCTCTTCACTGAATTTCCTGCACCGATCGACATCCGGGTTAATGGGATAATAATTGTCTTTCAGCCCATCCAGTTTCTGCTGAAATTCGTGGTGGAAAACACTTTGCAGGATATGACAGAACGTCACGAACTGCGCTTTATCCTGCGCGTTCGTAAGCCTGCCTTCCTGAAGCAGCATATCGACTATGTCCTGGCGCCGGTAAGGAATATACCTGTCTCGATCATTGTATACTGCCATGTAAAAAGCCTCCATCCAATAGGACTAGAAAAAACGTGTTTTGGACCTTTCGGAAACATGTCCATTATATAAAGCAGGATCGGCGTGATGTCAATGGCAGTGCGATTCAGAGAATGCAACGCGCGTAATGAAGAGGGTGCAAACAGTCACCTTTATGTATGACAACCTTTCTTCCCGTCATCCAATCCGAGCGAAAGGACCGGAATTTCATGTTTGCTTGAAAAAGCATAAAAAGTGCACTATTCTTGGACAAAATGAATTACAGTAACGCAAATCATAACGTAAATCATGTCTGATCGAACTGAAAAAGAAACCGCGACGCCGTGCATCTGGGAAGTCGTTCCTGTCGCGCGGTTTCTCTGTCCGACCGCTTCGGTGGGGCATGCGATGAAAAGCAAGCTGTCCTTTTTTCAGCGTCTTTTCCATCAGGATGAGGCGTGCGCGACACCGTTCAAGAAAGAGGAGGACTTGCATGCGTTGACCTGGGAGCAACGCGATCTGGTTGCGCCAGAACCGGATTGGCAGGCTGCCGCGCAAGCGCTGAATCAGGCTTCGGACGCCTGGAATCCTTCCGCTCATCCGGTCATCTGCTATATCGCGCCACCCCATAGCGGGCGCCTCCCGATACTGCGCACCTGGGCCGCGAACCGCGCCTGGCGCGTGGCAACGCCGCCTACGCCGGACCAGATTCTGACCGGCGGCGCAACTTGGCTTTCCCGCCAACGGGATGAGGACGGCCCCTGGGTCCTGCCGCACTTGGAACGCCTCTTTCTGCGTCACGCGCGCGGACTCGACCTGGTGCGTCGTTTTCTGGACCAGGCCGCCAGCGGTGCATTGGGCTGCGGCCTGCTGGGCTGCGACAGTTGGGCCTGGGCCTATCTCCAGCATGTCTGGAACGGTCCCCCGTTCCCGGCCTTGACCTTGCAGGCGCTGGATCAACAGCGGCTTGCCGCCTGGTTCTGGAAGCTGACCCGGTCCGCGCCATGGACGTATCGGTTTCGCCAAGCGAATAACGGCAGGGAACTTTGGCTGGAGCACGATCCGGAACAAGCATCAAGCGCTTTCCTGCGCGACCTGGCAGCCAGCAGCCGCGGCAATCCCGGCGTGGCCCGGGCCGGTTGGCGTGCCAGTTTGCGTGCCGAACCCGACGTAATCCTGACCCGGTCGCCGGACGATGACCATACCCAGCAACCCACGGTCTGGGTCGCGCCCTGGCATACGATCAAAACACCGTCCCTCCCTGTCCAGGCTGACATCAAGGTCGCATTTGTGCTGCACGCGCTGCTGCTACACAACGGCCTGCCCCTGGAATGGCTGGCGCGGACGCTGCCTTTCGAACAAACCCAGATCAATCAAATCCTTTTGCGCCTGCAGGAAGCCGAAGTGATCACTCGCGGTCGGAAAACGGATACATTCAACGGCCAAGCGGTCTGGCAGACCACGGCCTTGGGTTACCCATACACACGCGAACTGGTTCAAGCCCACCATAACCTGATGGATCGATTTTAGGAAAACACAATGCCTCATCCAGAAGTGAACAACATTTTTGAGCACCTGAGCCAGACCCAGCTCATTCAGATCGGCTGCATCGTACTAAGCGCCTGGTTATTGATCGCACTCACCCAGCGTGCGCTGTCCTGGCTGGCCGATCGCTTTACCGGGCGCAAGCGGCATTTCCTGCTGGCCACGGTCTCGCTGCTGCGCCTGTCGATCATCATGACCGTGGCGATCATGGTCATCTACCGCGTGATCGAACCAACATTTGAAAATGTCGTGGCCCTGCTGGGGGTCCTGGGGCTGACCCTGGGCTTTGCCTTCAAGGATTACATCAGCAGCCTGATCGCAGGGATCGTGGTCCTGTTCGAAATGCCTTATCGCCCCGGCGACTGGATCGAGGTGAACGGCGTTTACGGTGAAGTCAGGTCTATTGAAATGCGCGCCGTCGAGATCGTCACCCCGGACGATACGGTCGTGGTCATCCCTCACGTGAAAATCTGGAACGAGCCTATCATGAACAGCAACGATGGCGGCACGGATTTGATGTGCGTGGCCGACTTTTACCTGCATCCCGACCACGACCCGCGAACGGTCAAGCGCCTGCTCCACGATGTGGCCCTGACCAGCCCCTACCTGCAACTCGAGCGTGAGATCCTGATCGTAGCCATGGAAAAGCCGTGGGGCACCCATTACCGGCTCAAGGCCTATCCCGCCGACGCACGCCGTCAGTTCGCCTTTATCACCGACCTGATCGTCCGCGCCAAGGACGTCCTGGCCGACTGCAACATCGCTTATGCGATTGTGCCGGTTGCAGAGGTCGGGAGTTATTAGTTGGGAGTTTGGACAGGTCGGACTTTTTCATTTCGATTCCCAACTCCCAACGCCCAACTCCTCAGGGATACACACGCGGTTGGTCCCTGGCACTTGGTTGGTCGCATTGCTCATCTCACCGGCACAGACGGAATTAGCCATTCCCAAAAAATATAGTTGATATTAACAAATTGAGGGGCTATAGTATAACGAGATGAAAGTAAAAACAAAGACACAGAATAGCAGGTTAAGGGTTGGGCTGATGTTTGTGACGGCCCTATTTATGTTGCTGTTTATTCAGGGAGACGAGACCATGCCAGCGCTCGATGACGCAAATACAGATACCAAGCATGCGCAAAGCGCGCAACGCAATCGGTTGGCCGAGGAGACCAGCCCCTACCTGCTGCAACATGCCGCGAACCCGGTGCACTGGTTTCCCTGGGGACCCGAGGCTTTCCGTCTTGCCCGTGAGCAGGACAAGCCTATCTTCCTCTCCGTGGGCTATTCGTCCTGCCACTGGTGTCACGTTATGGAGCACGAGTCGTTTGAGCATGAAGACGTGGCCGAATTGCTGAACGCTCATTTTATCTCCATCAAGGTTGATCGTGAGGAGCGACCGGATATCGACCACATCTACATGCGCGCCAGCACCATGATCCATGGTAGCGGCGGATGGCCCAACTCGGTCTGGCTCACGCCCGACGGTAAGCCATGGTTTGCCGGTACGTATTTTCCTCGTGACGATTTCAAGACTCTGCTGCGCAACCTGGCCCTAGTTTGGAATGAGCGGCGCGAGGAGATCGATGAGCAGGCCGAACGCATTACGGCGGCCCTGAAAGACGGCAGTACTATTGAACCGTCCATGATCGTCGAGACCATCCCGGCCGCTGACCTGGCGCTACAAGCCGTGGAATCGCTCTACGCCGAGTTCGATCCGCACAACGGCGG
>CAZOLK010000008.1:31688-50309 GCA_964580325.1 uncultured Verrucomicrobiota bacterium
CAAGTTTCCGCCCCACGCACGACTGCGGCTGCTGCTCGATTTGCGGCGCGAACTGGAGGACGATGAGCGGCTGCGTCAAATGACCGATGCCACGCTGCGCACCATGGCTTTGGGCGGGATTCATGACCATATCGGCGGCGGGTTCCATCGCTATGCCACGGACAGCGACTGGTTCACTCCGCACTTTGAAAAAATGCTCTATGACAACGCCCAACTGCTGCGAGCCTATGTCGATGCCTGGCGTTTGCAGCGCGAACCGCTATTCCTTTATACAGCCGTGTCCCTGGCCGATTGGGTCTTGCGCGACATGACCCATCCTGACGGCGGCTTCTATTCCGCGTTGGATGCCGACAGCGAGGGCGAGGAAGGCAAATTCTACATCTGGACCAGCGCCGAAATGGTCGATGTCCTGGGCAAAAAAGACGCGCAACGTTTTATGGACGTGTACCAGGCCACGGCCCAAGGCAATTTCCGCGACGAAGCCACAGGTCGGTTGACCGGCGCCAACATCCTGCATCTGGACGCCGTGCCCGAGGGTTTTTTTAACGACGACGCGTTGCGCAAAATGCGAGGGAAGCTGCTGGCCCGGCGCGAGCAGCGCGTGCCGCCGGGATTGGACGACAAAGTGCTGACCGCCTGGAACGCGCTGATGATCGATGCCATGGCCCATGCCGGACGCTACCTGGAAAAACCCGAGTATCTGACTGCGGCGGAAAAGGCGGCTGCCTTTATCATGAAGAACATGCGTTCGCCACAGGGGCGCCTGCTGCGCACCTATCGCAAAAAGGCCAAACTCAATGCCTACCTGGACGACATCGCGTTCCTGGCTGATGCGCTGTTGACCCTCCATGCCGCAACGGGTGACGAAAAATGGCGCAACCATGCCGACGAATTGGCGCGCCAGCTCATCGATCATTACGCAGACTGGGAACAGGGCGGATTCCATTTCACTTCCGACGACCACGAAGAGCTGATTGCGCGACCCATGGATCCGTTCGACAATGTCACGCCCAGCGGCAATGCCGTGGCTGCCCGGGTGCTCATTGAACTGTATCGTCAGACCGGAAACGCGGACTATAAAACCCAGGCCCAACGCACGCTGCGTCTGTTCGGCACGATTCTGGAGCGCCATGCCCAATCCATGCCCGGTTTTTTGCGTGTGCTTCGTCTCTACCACAGGGCGGATCAGCCGATGAACAGCAAGCCGGTGCAGGTACGCGCCGAACCTTATCGATTGCGGGGTGCGCCTGGAGACACGGTCGAAACAACCGCGCTGCTCGTGATACAGCCGGGTTGGCACATTACCGCGACCGAACCTGGCGCGGATTACCTGATCCCATTGCAGGTAAGGTTAGCGCCCGATCCATCCGTGCAAAGCATGGAACCGCTGTTTCCTGAATCATCAATGATGAAGGGCGTGAAAACGGCAGCGAAAATCAACATCTACAGTGGCGAAATTCGAATTCCGATCAAACTGCGCTTGAAAGAAAAGGCTGAAATCGGTTTAAAAGCGATCAACCTTGAAATCTGCACCCAGGCCTGTTCGGACACGTCCTGCCTGGCGCCGCAAATCCATAAACTGGTTCTTGAACTGAACGTTGAAAAATGAGGGTTCAGCGGGTGTATTCGTCTTCTCGAAAACAGTAATCGGGCTGCACGATCATGCTGTCGAAATAGTCCGGGCGGGGAAACGGTATTAGACCTGCCGATCTTGGTCCACAATTCCGATCAGTTTCGAATAGGAACAGAGGACAGAATGCAACGTAAAATTTTATCAATTGGATCCTGAATTGAACATTCAATTTTCTTCATCCAGCGAATCTCGTGATCAAAAAAAACTCGTCTCGATCCTCGTCTCGATCTTCGTCGAGACGGTTTTGGAAATTATTGCATCAAAAACCTACTTATTGGAATAAGCGATCAGGTCTAGAATCGGTTTGGGCATGAAGAGTTTGATGTACTCGTTGCACTTGTGATACCCTTCCACAAGTTCGCTCTCCAAGATCAGCACATCATCCACCATGCTGGCATTGTGAGCTATTTGGCTGCTGGTCGTTGCCCGCGATTTGGCCTGGATGAAATTATACACGTGGTATTCCGACGTGTGCCCGTAAATACGCGTGGTGCGCGGACGTTCATCCACCAGTTGCAGGGCCACGGTCTGGTCAGCCAGGTCGGTCACGACGCATACCTGGCTGCATCCGTCCAGCGAGACATCGTAGACGTGGTACTTAAATGAATTGACCGGCAGCCCGGACAGGGTGACTTTGCGGTTGAACTTGGGCTGCGCACCCAACTTTTGACTCACATCGTTTAGCGGCATCATGAGAGTGATGTTCTTATAGATCGGGATGGACGGCAAGTTCTTCAATTCGGCTTTGGCTTCCCCATGCGACGCCAGCACTGTCTGCACGTCCTTGATCGCTATTTTGCCCCTACTCATCGCGGCACGGTTCCAGAATCCGCCCATTTTCAGGTCTTTACCCGTCGGTTTACGCTCTGGTGCCGGTTCTACCCCATGGGCGGGGGCGACCGGCGCAGGCGCCGTCGCTACGAAATCGAACTTGATCTTGACATCAGGCAATCCATTGTCCGTTTCCTTGACAAGGACATTGCTTTGTACGAATCCTTCAAAATAAACGTGCGCGTTCTCATAACGAACCTTGGTCCAATCGCCCTTGGTATAAATCACACTAACCACGGCACCGGGTTTCAACGCACCGATCGCGTGTTCCTTGGAAATCCACACCTCAACTTCTCTGGTAACGGTTTCCGCATGCAGCGCACACACGGCGAGAAAAACCAAACAGAGTCCCCTGTATTGCATCGCATACCTCCAATAATGTTGATAATTTCGATTAATTAATAATTTTAATTAATAATTTTGATTATTATGGCTAACACACGCACGTAATGGCAAGTTCAAAATAAATGAAAAAGCCTCTTCTGCAGATTGCATGGATGGCTTGTTGATGCATGATCTGCATCTCATTTTCTTGCAATGTTTTGCGTTGCTTTCATGGTGCGCTTTTTCTGGTTCAGGATCAAGTCTGGCCAAAGGGACAGTCTATCTTTTTTCAGCAGGCTATCTCTAGTGTTTTGCCCACATGGCCGTGACCTTCTGTCTGGTCTGGGGGCTTTATCTGCTCGTCTGCTGGTCAAAATAGGGCGGTGCGTTGCGCCTGTTCGCGGCTGGCCCGATCCTCGGCTGCATTCCGACGCTACGCTACCCGGAAGCCATCTATGCTCCGGCCATTGCCGTGTTCATCCTGCTTTGCGGTCGGGAACGCAAGGCATGGTTCACCCTGATCGCCGGCGCCATCCTGCCTGTGCTGCCCGTGCTGGTGCGCAACCATTATGCGTTTGCGTGTTGCAGTTCGTGGATGAACGAGCGCACCTTCCAGATCGTAGCCGCATTCCGCTGCCTGCACCGCCGCAAAGCCCCTACTCTCCGGCCTTAGCCAGCGGACCGGGCTTGTACGTCATGATAATATTGGTGACGATCATCAGGTAATCGTCGTACAGATCGTGGGTCGCGGAAAAACGGATGTGGTGGCCCATGTTCCCTTCGACGAAATCGTAGCAGATCAACTTGATATCCGTCAGTTTGCACTTGCGCTCGACCACGCGGCGGTTCATGAACCAGATCATACGCTTGTCGCTGCGGATCTGTTTGTCCTGTTCGTGCGACATCAAGAAATCGTAGTGATCGATGGCCCGTTCGTGTTTAACGGTATAAACCTGGATTGCCAGTTGCTGACCGTAGCGGCCTTCGAAAAAGGCATCGGAATCCTCGCGGCGGCGTCCGGTGGTCATGGTCCAGCCCGCGGGACGCACGATGGAAAAGCGACCCTGAGGATCGACATAGGGCTCGTCCTCCAATCCCAGCACCAGGTTCTGCCGGTCATTGGCCAGGTACTCCCTGACATCGTGCACTGGGCCAACATTGCCTTTGTGCAACTGGTTCATATCGTAGAAAAAACCGAATACAGCGGCAAGCAGCAGGCATGGCAAGCCAATACGCAACACTGGCCACCAGATCGTCGGCTCTCCATGCCGGTCACGTGTTTTGAATATACCCGGAGGAATTTTTATCTTCATGATCACATCTCTCGCTGTTTTGTGGAGCGACCGGTCAGGGCGCCGCATCCTTTTGCTTTACTTTTCCACGAAATTCGTTACAACAATACACTATTCGTTTGTGAAAGGCAATCCCAATTCAACACAACAATACCCAGAGAAAGGGCCTGTTCATCCATGGACAAAATCAAAGTTTGCATTGTTTCCGCATGCGGTCTCGGCTTTATGCCGATTGCGCCAGGTTCGTTCGGCGCACTGCTGGGCGTGGTCATCCACCTGCCGTTGCTGCTGCTGCCCGGTGTCTATCGCACCGCGGGCGTGGGCCTTGCTTTTTTGCTGGTCTGCGCGGCCAACAACTTGCTGGCGCCCTGGGCGCAGAAATACTGGGATGACAACGATCCCAAGCATTTCGTGCTGGACGAAGTGGCCGGCTACCTGCTGGTCCCGTTCCTGGTCTACCTATTGACGCCCGTGCTTTTCAAATCGCCGCAAACCTGGCAGCTCATGTTCTGGGGGTTCATGTTGTTCCGCGTTTTCGACATTCTCAAAATACCGCCGGCGCGCCAGATCGATCGCAACACCCACACGGCCTGGGGCATTCTACTGGACGACCTGGTCGCATCCGTCTACGCCGTGGTCGTGCTCTACCTGTTCCAACTAACAGCTCCGCGGTTGGGTCTTTCATACTGGTTGTGGCAGACGAGTTGAGGGCATGTCGGTTATTCGTCTCAACCCGGCGAGTTGGAACGATCTTAATCTTGTATACACCGCGTTGAAGCGCTGTTGGACGGTATTCGCACGCGTCCCTGGCAGTGCAGCGGTCTCAGGGGCAGGAGGCCACTCGGCGTTTCAACTGTTTCTGGTAGGCCTCTTCCACATCGCGCACCCAGTCTTCCACCAGCGGCTTGTTGGCTGGTGCGGGCGGTAGCGTGCTGGCTGGTGTAGACGTCCTGGACGTAAAATCCGCCGCTATTGTCCATGCCGCCGATCACGGCTGCCGGCGGTATGACCGGTGGACGGGGCCGCGGCTGCAGCGGGATTGGCGCGAAACAGGAGATCTCCGGGTCGCGCAGCATCAGTTCTTGGCGGTTGATGTAATCCCAGCGCGTATAGACCAGGTTGCCGTCGTGCAGTACGCTCTCTTCAAGTCTGGCGTACATCATTCGCGTCATTCATAGTTCCATTCCAATCCTGGGAAGCCGACCCCATTATCCGATATTGATGGCTTTGAATGCCGCTGCGATTAAATTCAACGATCAGCCGGGTGCGTATGTCATGACCAAGCTGCCAGGCATCGGTGGGAGAATCGGCCCATGCCGCGATCCAACAGCGCACTCCCTGCTGCCCCATCTCCATAACCCAGAAGCTGGGCTCTTCATAATTGGCGTTATGCGGGCTTTCCAATGCGGCTTTTATCGCCAATTCGCGAACCAGTGCGATGTCGGCCGCATAAGAAACCCAGAATTCCACGTGCATCCATTGGTAGGCGTCACCTATGGTGCAATTGACGAATTCCTTCGAGATCATACGGCTGTTGGGAATGATGTAGCGTCGCCAGTTCCAGACTTTGACCAAAGTATGGGTCATGGTTATGTCTTCGATCGTACCGTAATGATCATCGACAATTACGGTATCGCCCGTACGAAACGGACGTGAAAAGGAGATGACGACGCCGCAGATTAGGTTTTCGACAAACGGCTTGGCTGCAATACCGATGATAACCGTAACGCAAGCGAGCATCGTGGACACGAGTACCGCGGGCAGATAGTTCATGAACGGCAAGACCATTGCCATGAGCCAGATCAGCAGAAATATGATTATGAACAGTTTGCGAATGATTGAAAATCGGTTGGCAATGCTATCCAACGCTTTTTCCAACGCCGCTTTTTTGGGATCATCCACCGGCGTAGCGGAATTGATCGGTTGGTAGCGTTTAAAATGCTTGACTCGCTTGCATCGCCATGCCTCGGCCCGGGAAATAATTCGGTTGAGCATCAGCGTCAGCGCAACGCCGACTACGAACATAAGCGCTAGATAAATGGTAATCGGTTCCATCCGATCAATGATCCAGAGAGGTAATGCCTTCGCGAATGGCGTACTTGGTCAGATCCGCGATGCTGTATAAGTTCAGCTTCTCCATAATGTTGCGCCGGTGTGTTTCGATCGTCTTGACGCTGACGTCCAAAGCCGCGGCAATTTCCTTGGTGCTGTTGCCTTCGGCCAATTGCTGCAAAACCTGGCGTTCGCGATCCGTCAAAACCACGAAAGCCTGATTCTCCTTAAGAGAAGAGGTCAACTCGACATAGTCGTCCACTACGCCACGGGCGATGTCCGGACTGAGGTATTTCTTTCCTTTCATCACCTCACGCACGGCGCGGATCAATTCTTCGTATGCACGTTTTTTGAGCAGATAGGCCGCGGCTCCGGCCACAAGCATTTCACGTACGAACTCCTTGTTTTCGTGTCCGGAGACAGCCACAATCTTGATGTTGGGATTGATCTTCATTATTCTGCGTGTAGCTTCGATACCGTTGAGGTCGGGCATGGACACGTCCATCACCACCAGGTGCACGTCCTTACTGGTAGCCATTTCCACTGTCTGCGCGCCATTTTCAGTTTCTCCGACAATCTCGATGTCATTTTCTTGTCGAAGCAGTGATTTCAAGCCTTCACGCATAAGCTCATGGTCATCTGCTATCAGCATTCTGATTGTATTCATGATATTCCTTACTATGGAATGACGATTTATGTGTTGAATGGCGCCACCGCATCCGCACCATAACAGCCTACCCAATTCAGAAGGCAATAGCAAGCGAGGAAACTTTATGACCGGTTGGAAACACACCCATTCTGTTGATGGAGGCTCCGCACTTGGAGCGTTCGCTGGCCTTGATCGGCGCGCTGGCCACGGTCTCGCCGCTGCTCGGTCTGTTGGGTAGGATATCGGGTATGATCAGCACCCTTCGAAGTCATTGCCTCCGACCGCATGTCGTCGATTCTTTCTTAACCGGATGTTGTCCCCATTTCCGCACGAGAAACGTATACCAGAAAAACAGAACGAGAACATAACACTATGAAAAATAGATTCAACCTGAAAATCATTGCCTTCGTATTGGTCCTGACCATTGGCCTGGCCTGGATCTTCTGGCCCAAAAGCGCACCTCCGTCGGCCAATCGGCTGGTTTGTCATGTGGACGGCACCATGACGGTGGCCGCCGCGTTGCCCATTGACCGCAAACCCACGCGGATCGCGATGACGCTCGTTTTCAGCGTGCTGCTCTCGGCATCGAAGGAATTCGTCAAAAAAGGTTCCGGACGCCATGTTTCATCTATACCATGAGGCTTTTAAAAACCGGATTCTGGAAGCCAGAAAAAAAGCGGCGCAAGACAACCCATGAAGAGGACGGCCCTGACAGCGTTTATTATACTCGGCGCGGCCGCTTTGTTGAGGCTGCTCTACCCCGCACAAAGCGACCGACCCGTATTGCGGTTATATGCGGGCGCGGGACTGCGCAAGGCGGTCGAAGCGTTGATCGCCCAGTTTGAAGCCGAGACCGGCATCACGATTGAACCGGACTATGGCGGCAGCGGCATGATTATGACCCGTGCGCGCGAGGACCGGCAGGCCGACCTGTTCATGCCGGGTGATGTCTGGTATGTGGATCGGTTGAACGAACTGAGCGGCAACGTGGGCTATCGCAAAGTAGTCTCTTCTTTTGTGCCAACGATCATTGTCGCCAAAGGCAATCCAAATAACATCACGGGACTGAAGGATTTTTTCCGGCCTGACCTCAAGGTCGCGTTGGGCAAAGCCGATGCCTGCCAGATCGGCCGTGTGTGCGCGAAGATCTTCACTAAAAACGGGATGAACCGCGCCCAACTCGAGGCCAAGGAATCCATCACGGTCAACGAACTCGGCAACTGGGTCAAGTTGAAAGACGTCGATGCCGCCATGGTCTGGGACGCCCTGGCCGCCAACCTGGGCGATGTCGAGCAGGTTGAAATCCCGCTGGAACAAAACATTGTTTCCATGGTGGTCCTGGCCGAGATCAAGACCTCGCCAAACAGCGATAAGGCCCGCATGTTCATCGACTTTGTCGCCGGCCCTCAGGGACAGAAAATTCTGCAGGACCAAAACTTCACGGTCAAACAACCCTATCCTTAACCTCAAACATTCCCCTTTTGCAGGTGCCGGCATGACGCAAAAAACCATATCCAAATACCGCTACGAACCGTTCGGCGACGACGACATCATGCGGCCTGGAAATCTATCGCCGAAACCGCATGACGCTTGAGCAAAATAAAGCGTTTAATCCTTCTCTTGTCGAACTGCGCTGGCACAAGCCCGCGCACGAGTTGCTGGAAGCCTATGCGACTTACGGTTGCGAAGCCGGCAGCGTGCTGCTCGGCGTCCGCGGCAACGAGTTGGTCAGCGGCTGCTCTTTTATGGAAACCAGCGCATTGTCCGTGTTCGGCAGTAGCATCGCACACCCATGCCGCAATTTAACCAATGACTCCCTAGCGCATCACCTTTTTGCGTGACAAGCCAATTCAGGCAACCGAGATAGGTGATGCTATCGCAGATCAAATGCGAAGACCCTGCACGATTCAGCTCCCCAGGTCGCTTCGGGAACGAGCCGGACCGCATGCGCCCGCACATCCAACGGGACGCGCACCAGGCGCTGATAGTTGCAGGTTTCAGTATGCAGCACACGCCAGGCGCCGCTCTGGTTCCGGGCTTCGATGCGGAAGGCCTTCACCAGGGTTGCTGGTGGATGCCGGCAGACATCCAGATAATGCCACGCCGGCATCTTTTTGGTTTGGCGGTTCAAATCGCTATCGAATACGATACGCGCTTCGCGGAGCGACTCGCATCCGTCAAATGCGTAGATAAGCGACGTGCCACTCGGGCCGGTCCAGGCGTTGAGTTCCTTACCGACCGGGCGGTCGACACCGGAACGCAAGGGCTCCGGATTGCCTGTCGTTGCCGTGAGGGTGGCGGATCGCGACAGTGCTGGTACGGGACGTATGTGCCAGGGCAGCCAGCAGTCGTCGTCCATTAGCGTGTTCTGCAACTCGCGCAGGTGAGCCGCATAGATGTCCCGCAGCGAGGTGTTTTCGCGGATGGCAATGGCGGCGGCCGTGCCGACCGCTTGGCCCATAAGGGACGTGGTGCCCATCACACGCGTCGAACTCATGGCTGCGTGGGTGGCCGAATGGTTGCGCCCGGCGCAGAAAAGATTCGCGACATTGCGCGAGAAAAGACTGCGCAGTGGGATGCCATAAGGGCTGGGCACCGGATGGAAAATCGTGCCCGCCTCGGGGTGGTGGAAACCGGCGGGGAAATGGTCATCCATGGTCCAACCGCCATAGGCCACCAAGTCATCGAAACGGCCCTCAGCTTCAATGTCATTCTGCGTCAGGACATGGTCGCCCAGATAGCGGCGGCTTTCCCGCTTGCCGGGAAGGAAACCGGTCCAATCCAGCGCCCAGCAGCGCGCCTCTTCTTTGTTCGGAGCATAATTCTTCACGTAATCCCACACCCCGTACGCAATGCGGACCAACTCCTCGCGCAGGATTTCCGTGTCGTGAATGCTATCCCTGTCGCCACCAACCTCGATCCACCAGTAGTTGGTCTTCTTCAATTTGATGTTGCGTCCGTGCAGATCATCAGGGCATGTGAACTTGCAAGCCCAGTCAGGTGCGACAAACGGCTGCGGCGCGAGGTATTCGCGCGCCTGGATAAGACAGCTCAAGCCCATGGTACAGGCGTTGGCGACTTCGGGAGCGATGCTTTCGTCATACTCGTCGCGGGCCTCGTGTCCGATCCGGAAATCGGCGCCGCTCAACGGGGCCAGGATGGCGTCGCCGCTGCAATCCGCGAACAGCTTGGCGTTGATGGTATGCCATGTTTCACTGGTGCCCTGCCATCCCGTGACAGAGCAAAGCCGGGCCTTCCCTTGCCCGTTCGCGTCATCCATCACGCAACAGTTGACCGAACAGTTCAGCAGCAAGCTCAGGTTCTCCTGGTATTGCGCCTTTCCGTAGAGTACGCTATCCCATATGGACCATGATCCGGCAGGGTTGCGGTAGTCATTCTCCAACATGATCTCCTCAAGCATTCCAGTCTCATGGTTGTTGGCGCCGTGTGCCCCGCAAATATGCATGCGGATCTCCGAAGAGGCATTGCCGCCCAGCACCGGTCGGTCATGGACAAGCACGGTCTTGGCGCCATGGCGCGCCGCGGCCACGGCGGCCAGCAGCCCAGCCATTCCTCCACCCACTACGCAAAAGTCGAAATCATGTGTACGCTTTTTCATCGCTCATCCCCCTAAGGACCCCACAGAAAAATAACATGCCATTTTGAGGGCCAACTATCCCATCCAGCCGCGTTGCAAAAACTCGAAATATGCAACTTGACTTCACAAAATGTCATATTATTTTCCCGTAAACCCTAAATGCCGTTTTGCTATTGTTGTTTTGGTATTCATATCGCGTTTATATTCAATTACAAGACGGTTGCACAATGCAGGAAGTTATTATTTTTTAACTATTTTAAGATTAATTTTGATTTTTTCCCAATATAATCTTGTTTTTATGTAAATTTAAGATGAAGACGTTCAGGTATATTTTTCCGGCTGTAAACAAGTCGGTGGCGCAGGCTTTTGAGTTGCAGCATGTTGGGTATCGACATAAACACCACCACTATGTGGAGCAGGAGAAAGCCCGGGACATGTTCTTTTTTCTGCTCCTGGAAAGCGAGGCCGAGATCCGCAGCGGCCAAAAGTACCAAGCTTATCCCGCGGGCACTTTTATCGTCATGAGCCATGCCTCCAGGCTTTATTATGGCCGTAACGGCTCGTGGATCCGTTCTTTCATACGCGTTCGCGGCCATTTCATGACACAGTTGCTGACGTCGCATACCCTTCCGATCCACAAACCTTTTATGCTGGAGGACAGAACCATTTTCGATGTCTGTCTGGCGAGGATCCAGGAGGAAATTCTGGCGGGAGATCCTCCGAGTGGGGACATCATCCGGAACCATATCCATACCTTTGTCATCCAGCTCGAGCGCGAGCGCTGTACCGCCAGCATTGCGGGATCAGACCCTTCGGCGATACTACCTGGAGCCGTTCGCGCGGCTCGACGTTGCATCAACATGCACTACCGGGAAAACATCAGCGTCAAAACGCTGGCGGAACAGAGCGGATACACCCTGCCTTATTTCATAGCGTTGTTCAAAAAGCACACTGGGAAGACGCCTGGTGAGTATATGATCGACCTGCGCCTCAGCGAAGCAGCCTTGCTCCTGGAAGACCGCAAGCTTAAAGTGCGTGAAGCAGCCGCCATGGTGGGGTACCAAAATAACTATTATTTCTCGCGCCTGTTCAAGGCGCGCTACGGCCTTCCACCGCAAGTGTACCGCGAGCGCACGGTTGATTCATCTGGATGATAGATCGTGGCCTCGGTATCGGACACGGGCGAAGCAAACGTCTGGTGCGAGCTGGACCGCAGGCCGGTCCCGACCGGCGGCGTTCTGCTGTATACGGGACTGATTTGCGCCAGCGGCGACCACAACGGTAAGGTAAGCAGACTGCTGTTGCGGTGTTCGAAGGCTTGACGGTCAAATGATGCCGGCTTATGCACCCGATAAATGGCGTTCCATTGAACCAGCAGCTACTCCTCATCGGCGCAGCGCGTGATGACAAACAGGCGGTCGTCCTTGCGAATGACGTAGTTGGGCGGCGGGTTGACCAAGTACCAGAATTTCCGGTCGTTGCCGTCCACTTCATCCGCGCCTTCACGCAAACAGCAGGCAGGCTTGACCGTTGACTCGACGGCCAGGATCAGCTCCTCATGTTCCTGCTTGTGCCGCACTAACGCGTCAATGAACGCAGCGCCGGCCACGTCATAGTCGCAGGCGCGGATGATCTTGAATTCGTTGCCGAACTGGGTAGTCAACAGCTCGATGACCGCTTCGGCCAGACCGGGCGTGCGCGTGGCATGGGCCATCAGGTTGCCGATATATTCATCGCCGACCACAATATTGTCCACGTTGGCCACCTCAAGTACGCGTTCCTTGCGCACATCGCGGTTGAGCAGCTCGACAAACAGTTCGATGTTGGGATTCAGCTTGTGCAAGGTCAACGCGGCCAGGATGGTACGCGCGTCGCGGTCCTGATCGGAACGGCTGTGCATCTTGTCCGCAAGCATGATGGCCATATCAATGTGTTTGAACGGCTGCAGGCATTTGCTCGATGCGAAATCGCCCGGTTTGTAGAGCAGGTTGGCGTTTTCCATGTCGTGCGGCCATTCTGGGGGCGGCAGTTCAGGTTCGGCCAGCACGGTGATGTGCCATGAGCCGTAGTGGATCAGCTCTTCGATGATTTTCGTGGCGGCCTGGTTCCAGCCGCAGATCAGGCAGTGCTGATTATCGCCTTCATGACGTATGTTGCGATGGGAGCAGTAGCGCACCGTGCTGCGGTTGTAGGATGGCTTGCGAATGGTATAGGTGCGCAGGCGACGGTTGAGCCGGCTGGCCGGCATGACCAGGATCAACAGGTCTTCGGGCAGCAGCGGTTCATACAGCGGCGGGTTGAGGATGATTTTGCGCTGACTTGCGCCGCGCACTTCGCAGGGCGGCACGCAGGCCCGGGCCCGGCGCGAAATGCCGATGACGATCGCGTCCCAGTCGCTCTGGCGCTTCATGCGCAACAGCGCCTGCTCGTAGGTCGTGTCCAGCGGCTCAACCGGCGTGGAATAAAACAGGCTGCCGCGTTCGGCGCTGAGCAGTTCGTCCAGGATCTGCAGCAAACCGGGGTTGTGCACCGCGTGGGCCAGCAGGTGACCGACGAACTTATCGCCAGAAAACACGTCTTCGACGCAGGAGCCGCGCAGCACCTTGACCTGATGCTCGTCCCAGTTGAGCAACTCGACGCAGGTGTAGATATCCTTGACATCCGGGTTCTCCTCGTCCGGCGCCCGGTTGGGATCTTCTTCGGCCATTTTCTCAATGGTCAAGGCAGCCAGGATGGTGCGCGCGTCGCGGTCCTGCCGCGTGCGGTTGGGATTGGTCTGGTCAGCCAGGATGATGGCGCCCACGGCCTCGCCTACGTGTACGCGCTCCAGGGCGGCGGCTGCAGTGAAGTCGTCATGAATGAATATCGGCGGCAGCAGCTTGCTGTTGGGCAGATCCAGTTGCGGTTCGTGTTCCAGTTCGCACACGACCACCAGATCGATTTCGCTCGTGTCTTTACAGGCGCGCAGTTCCCTGATCAGACTGGGCGCGGCACGGCTCCAACCGCAGATGACCAAGTGGTCGTGGATCATGTCCAGGAATTTATCCTTGGCCATGGAATCCTGGCGCAGGCGGTTGGCCATCAGGGCGGAAAACATACCGGTGATCATGGCGAACAGGGTGAATCCCCCCAGCATGACGAACACGGTGATCGCCCGGCCCATCAGGGTTTTCGGCTCGCCCATCACCGGTTCGCCGGCCATGAGGGTGAACAGGCTCCACCAGGCCGCGTTACCCAAATGGTTGAAAGACTGGTTGTTGCGCTCCACTTCCATGATCAGAACCGTGGCTGTCAGAAAGATTACCAACAGATAAATAATCACTTGCAGGTTTTCGCCAAGCACAATGCTCAACAGCGCGCTGGAGCGTTTGAGGCGATGGGAACGCTGCACCCACTTGATCAGCCGTATGAAATTCAGAAAACGGAACATGCGCAACGGTCGGGCCACGGGCAGCAGGGCGATGATATCGATGTAGCAGTCGCTGATGAATTCCTTGAACGTGTTGCTGGCCAGTAACCGCAAAAGCAACTCGACGGCAAACAGGAAGGTCATGTACATATTGATGTTCTGAAACACCAGGGCATACAAGCTGTCCTGGGGTAACGAAACATCCATCAGCGTGCATACGACGCTAATGAGGATCAAGCTGAAAATGAGCAGTTGCGCAAACGGTTGATACAGTATTTTGCGCAAACGGTTCCTGACCTTTGCTGCGTCTTTATCGCGGAAAGGTCCAAGCCCGAAATCTCCTTGCGTCCATGGGTTTATTTTCACCTTGCCTTATTTAAGGTAACGTAACGCATTTGTCAATGGGTTTGTAGCCCTGGTCGCAGGGGCATCCCGCACCTAAGGGTTCACAGGAAAATAACATGCCATTTTGTGGAGTCAAGTTGCCCAGCCCAGCAAGGCGGAACATTGGAATATTTCGACTTTTTGCAACGCCGCTGGATGGGTTAGTTGGCCCTCTAAATGGCATGTTATTTTTCTGCGGACCCTTGGCTCATCCGCACACCACCGCCACGGTCTGCTTGCTTCAGATTTCCCGTTCCGGGCGCGGTTTGCGCTCCAGAAGCGTTCGAACCGCATCGCGCGGGTTCTTTCTTTGGTGAATGACCTGGTAGACTTCGTTGATGATAGGCGCTTCGACCCCTGCTTTCCAGGCCAGCGCACGGGCAGCGATGCAAGTGGTGATCCCCTCGGCCACCTGGTCCATGCTGTCCAGCACGTCCTGGATGCCGCGGCCTTGGCCCAGCAGTTCGCCCACGCGCCGGTTGCGGCTCAGGGCACCGGTGCAGGTTAGAATCAGGTCGCCTGTGCCGCTCAAGCCGGCAAACGTGGATGGATGGGCGCCTAGGGCGCAACCCAGACGCGTGATTTCAGCCAACCCGCGTGTAATCAGTGCCGCGCGCGTGTTGAAACCGAAGCCGATGCCGTCGCTGACGCCGGCAGCCAGGGCGATCACGTTTTTCAATGCCCCGCCCAATTCCACGCCAACCACGTCGTCAGATGTGTAAACGCGGAAAGCCGGGGCAGCCAGCAGCGCCTGCAGGCGCTGCGCCTTATTCATATCGGCGCAGGCCAGGGTCACGGCCGTGGGCATGCCGCGCGCAACTTCTTCAGCGAAACTCGGGCCTGACAGCACGGCGACCGGCCCTTGGTTCAACACCTGCTCCGCCAGTACGGACGGTCGTTCATGGCTAGTCGGATCGAATCCCTTGGTCACACTGAGCAGCAAAGTATCAGGCTGGATTCTTCCCTTGAAACCGGTCAGCACGTTGCGCATGAATTTCGAGGGTGTGGCCAGCAGGATCGCTTCCGCGTCACGCACAGCCTCGTCCTGGTTCGCGGTCCAGCGTAGTTCGGGCGGCAAGGCTATGCTGGGCAGAAATTTATGATTGCAGCCGCTCACTTTGACTTGCTCGATGTAGTTGGCGAACGGCCCCCAGACGCATACCTGGCAGCCGTTGTTGCACAATAGCAGGGCCAGGGCCGTACCCCATCCGCCATCGCCGATGACCGTTACGCGGGTCATGGCAACTGCTCCTGTGCCGGCTGTTCCGCGTGAGGCATGTTTTTGGGCTTCCCGAACCGGCTTTCGGTGCCGTTCAATAACCGCTTGATATTGGCGCGATGCTTCCAGATCGCCAGGCCGGCCAGCATGGTCAGCGCTAGAGGTATAACCAAAACTTTGTGGTAGAAAAACCAACTGGAAACAGCCACAGTAAGCGCGGCCGCGATGGAACCCACCGAGACGTAACGCGTGGAGAAGGTCAGCGCCAGCCATACGGCCAGGGCCAGGACCATGGACAGGGGCGCCACGCCCAGCAGCATGCCCGCGCTGGTCGCGATACCCTTGCCACCTTTGAACTTGAGGAAAATCGGCCAGTTATGGCCAAAAATGGCCGCGGCACCGAACAGCAGGCCCATAGACGCCGTGGCCGGTACACCCAGCCAGGTTTCGGCCAGCAGTGGAAAAAGCGCGGCCGGAACCAGGCCCTTGAACATATCGGCCAGAAAAACCAGGATGCCGGGCAGTTTACCAACGGTCCGGAACACATTGGTCGCCCCAATGTTGCCGCTACCTTTGCTACGAATGTCAATGCCGCGCGCCCGGGCCACCAGCAACCCGTTGGGAACGGAACCCAGCACGTAACCAGCCGCGCACCCAGCCGCAAATACCAACCAGATCATTGCGTTATCCCTCAAAAAGATTTCGGATTTAGGAATAAGATTATTTATTTCGCCTAATACACATAGCCTAAGACCGAACCGCATGCCAATAGAAAAATCCGCAATCTGAAATCCGAAATCCCATATTGCGTTTCCCAACCATCCCTGCTATATTTACAAGTTTGTTTTTATAGTAGTAAGTAGTAGTATAGTTAGGAGCCCGCATTTATGGCAACCTTTGAGCATCAACCTGTCCACCCCGTGTTGGACGAACCCGGCGACGGTGCACATATCCATCGATCCATGCGGCTGTTGGCCGACAGTTCACCCTGTCAACGTCATTCCGTCAAGGTTTTGGTCTACGGCCAGTCGGTTTCCGCCCAGGATTGGTGGTATCATGTTCGCGATGACCTGAGCCACCGTTTCCCCCATGCTGATCTGATCATGGAAAACCGTTCCATCGGTGGTTTTTCCGCCCAATATCTGATCCATTCCGTGGAACACGATTTGTATCCCTGGTATCCGGATCTGGTCATTTTTCGCGTATTGGGCGATCATTGTCGTTATGAGGACATCCTGGCCCGGCTCCGCGCCCGGACCACGGCCGATGTGCTGATCTGGAACGCTTATACTAACAATGCCCAAGACAAGAAGGATAGCTGGGGCACCTGGTTTGCCAACACGTTTGTGCCGACCATGTGCCACAAGTACAAGGCCCAGTTCGTCGATTCCGGTCGCGACTGGCAGCGTTACCTGGAGGCTTATGACCTGGACTTCATGGATTTCGTGCTCTGCCCCGAGGATCGGCACCTGAACGAAAACGGCAACTGGCTGCTGGGCGAAATCATCAAACGGCAACTGTTTTACAATCCCAGGGCTACATCGTATCGCGAGCAGGACCTAGTGCGGGATTTCCTGGTGGACCGGGACCTGACCTGGCAAGACGGTTGCCTGGAAATGGATTTCAGTGGCAATCGGGTCGACGTGGTGGCCGCGGCTGCCGTGGATGGGCGTGATGCCTCTGCCCAGGTTTTCATCGACGGTCGCAAACCTTCGTCTTTCCCCGAGTTGACGGTCTATTCCCGTTGCGGAGGCGCCATTGCCACCCAGTGGCCCGTGGTGATGAACGTCAAAAACGAGGCGCCGCTGGTTCCCGAAGAATGGCGCATGCGTTTTTACGATATCAACGACGATGTCTCCTTTTATCGTTTCGAGGTCGAGGGCTCCCAAACCGGGCCAGACGGGCACGGCGACAATCAGCATCGCTTTGTGTCTTCCTCCGGTCGCGTGATTATCGAACCGGACCTATGGGCCGTGAAGCGCGATTACGATCTGCGCAAGCAGCGCATGCCCGAAGGTTATGAAGTGACCTGGTGCGCCTACGGGCTTTACCGGGATCACTACCATGGGCCGCGCGACGTACTAGCCCATCGCGAACACGTGGTCACCCTGGCCCAGGGGCTGGCCAACGAACATCACAAGTTGAAAATCCAGGCCGAGAACCAACGCGTGCCTGCCATCAAGGCGCTGCGCGTCTACCAACCGCCTTTCCCCGAACCCACCAACGTGGACTACCAGGAACCGCCGTTTTAAGGGAGAGGAAGTCGGAAGTCGGAGGTCGGAGGTCGGGAGTTGGGAGGGATATCCAATACGGAATATTGGAGGGAGAATCCTGGCGGACAATTCCGACTTGTCCGACCGCAGACGATACAGAAGACGACGATCAGGTTAATGGTCATTTCATACTTCGTCATGCGTTTGTCATGGTATTTCCCTTGGCTATTCATCCCCCAGCTCCGAACACCTAACTCTTCTCCTAGCTTCTCCCTCCTAGCTTCCTAGCTCCCAAAATGCTCCAGCAAAGCGGCTTCGGCAGCCTGGGTCCAAACGCCATGGTCCAGTTCGGCCGCTACTTTGGGCAACGCCTGCTCCAGTTCGGACAGCCGGGTCAGGCCTAGCCCTTTGCAGGCCGGGTAGACCATGATCTTGCCGGGTATGGCCTGGTTCTCTACCGCGCGAATGCCTTCCACGGCGCCGTCCAGCCCGGATACGGCGGCTACGGATACGTTGGTGTTCAGGCTGCCTGACTCCACTTTTTCCAACACGATGCGCATGTCGTCCATACGCGAGCCGCTGGTGCCGATCAGGTAAAGGTTGTTCCGGATATACAGGTTCAGGTCAATTTTACCCGAAACCGTGGCCGGGATCCCGGCAAAAATGTTGATCACGCCTTTGGCCGCGCAGGTTTTTACGGCCTGGGCGACCAGGGCTGGCGCCGGCACCATCAGGGCCACATAGTCGACCGATTCCGCAGCGCTGTCTTTTTTCGGGTTCACGGTTTTGAAGGGCACCCCGCGTTCCCGGGCAGCGGGCGCGGCGATCCGCTCCAGCATGGCCAGGCGCTCGTCGCTCAGGTCGCCGGCCGTAACAATAATGTCACTCACGCCCTGGCAGATGTTGCGCATGACATGCATAACGCCCATGGGTCCGCCGGCGCCGACCACCATGATGCGGTCGCCCTGGCGGATTTCGCCCGAGCCGCCTACAGCGCCCAGACCAATCGTTCCTCCA
>CAZOLK010000009.1:0-47696 GCA_964580325.1 uncultured Verrucomicrobiota bacterium
CAATCATTCTAATTTATGTGGGACGCCATTCTAAATTATCTTGGGACACTGCAGGCGAGGGACGATCCGAATTCGAAATCAGGTGTGTGGTTTATTTCAATAACTTGCCGGACAGTACGCAGGAATCGTGGATGCGGTCTTGGTTAGGGACATTGTGTACAGAATTGGAGTAAGACACCCTTATGCATGTTGCTTTGCATACGTCGCGCTGCCGGACTGTTCCAAATTGCGCGGAATGGCATTTCTCCCATGCGCTGCCAGACTTGTGAACGCTCCAGGTCAAATTCACATCCCAGGACACTGCCATCCCAAGCAATGGAAGGTTGACGAAAAAGGATAAGGACAAAGGATATACTCTCGCGCCACGGCCTATAGCGCAGCGCAAATCCTTTTCGAGCGACCCGCCATGGCGATAGTCCTCGTAAATCTCCTGGGTACTGCCGTCGATGGCGATGATCAGGGCCGACAGCCCTGATGCGACAACGGCCTCAGCCTGTTCCACGGACTGCAGGCAATTGCCATTGGTCGAACTGACCGTGGCGATATGCCGGTCAGTGCAAGCACGCATCATGTTCGCGGCTTCGGGATGTAACAACGGCTCCCCCCCAACCGTACATCACGGCAATAGACAGTGTATCGCCCAACTCATCCATGATGCGTGTAAATGTCTCAGCGCTCAAATCGAGTGCAACTCACCGCGCAACACCAAAACTGGAAGCTTGCGCAAAGCCTGAACTGTTCGCATCCAAGCCACGGATCACCTGTCTCCTTCCACTGGACCGTATTCCACAAGGGACTTGCGAAACGTGCGGGAACGGGCTTTAACCGAGTGAAGCAACCGCACCAGCCACCAGCGAATGGAACTCCAGAGCAGCCATCATGGCCGCACTCCATTCATCATGTTGTATTCCGGCAAAATTCATTTTTTTTCGCATCATCGTGCATTTGCGGGCAACATAGGGCTAGACGTTGCATAGAGTCAAGCGTGCAGCGACAAAACAAAAGGCACTCTGTCATGGGCGTCATGCTAAAAGTTGCCCTTTTTGCTTGGCTCTCAGGCCCGGGCACTATATGTTTTCGTTGGAAAACAGATGCGGCTGATATAAAGTTGCGGCGGGCTTATAGTTATTTAATGAGGGTTGGACCATAATGTCCGAACAGAACACCATCAACCAAAAAAGACGCTATGCATGGAACCTGTAGTGCGCGATATTAACAGTGCCGTCGCGCTGGTCGAAGCAGAGTGCTGGAGCGAACTGGACACGCAGCTCGATCAATGGCATCCTGCCGACATTGCGGAGTTCATTGGTCAGTTTGACGACGCGGATGACCAACTCGCCATTTTCAAGCGTCTACCCGAGGATGTACAACCCGAAGTACTTGAAGAACTCAAGGAAAAAGACAGCATCTCCATCCTTGAAAATCTGAGCAGCTTAGCCATCTCCAATCTGGTCGAGGCCATGCATCCCGACGATGCGGCCGACGTGTTGTCCAACCTGGAAGAAGAACTCACCGAAGAGATTTTGCAGCAAATGCCGGCCGAAGAATCGGCGGATGTCCGCCAGTTGCTCGAATTCGAGGAAGATACGGCCGGCGGCATCATGACCACCGATTACGTTGCCATGCGCGGCAACATGAGCGTGGGCGATGCCATTGAAAAGATCGCGTATCTCGAAGAAGACGAGCCCTTTTATTACACGTATGTCATTGACGGCACCGACCGCCTGATCGGCTGGATCGGGCTGTGGGAATTGCTGAAGAACCGCGACCGCAACCGCAAATTGCGTGAACTGGCCCACACGGACATTGTTTCGCAGCCCACACAGACCAGGAAGAATGCGCTCGGCTGATGTCCAAGTACGACCTCAGTTCATTACCCGTAGTGGATGGCAACCAGCGCCTGGTCGGCCGAATCGTGTTCGACGACGTGATAGATGTCATGCAGGAAGAGGCCAACGAAGACATTTTTCGCCTGGCCGGATCCGACGACGAGGAATTGAACTACACCTCACCTTTCAAAGCGGCCCAACTGCGTCTGCCCTGGCTGCTGATCACGTTGAGCAGCGGTTTTGTGACCAGTTATCTGCTCAAGCAATTCATGTCGCTTTCCGAAGTTGTGGTGCTGAGCGTTTTTGTACCGATCATCGCGGCCATGGGCGGCGGCAACACCGGCATTCAGTCTTCAACGCTGATCATCCGTGGGTTGGCGCTGGGTACGGTTCACAGCAGCTCGATACGCAAATCCATAGGCCGCGAAGTGGTGACTGGCTCGTTCATGGGGGTGATATGCGGCTTTTTGCTTGGCATCTGGGCCCTGGTGATGATCATCCTGACCCAGGCCAGCCCCACGATCCATCCGCTGTTCCTGGCGTTCGTGGTCATGCTCTCGCTGTTCAGCGCCATGACGTTCGCGGCCCTGTTCGGGGCATACGTCCCCATGCTGCTCAATCAGGCGAAAATCGATCCGGCCGTGGCATCAGGGCCGTTTGTTACCGCATCCAACGATATCCTGGCGATTACCATCTACTATGGCGTCACTCTGGCGCTGCTGCAACTGTACCACACGCTCTGGCTATGATCGTCAAGACCCAGGCTGTTGTTTTACGCATCACCCCCTTCACCAATACTTCCGCTATTGTCGATTGGTTCACCCGGGACCACGGCCGAATCGCCTGCTTGATCAAAGGCGCATATCGACCGAAATCCTTTTATCTTGGGCAATTCGACTGGTTCTACACCTGCGAACTACTGTACTACACCCGTATGGACGGCGAGGGTTTGCATTTCACCCATGGCGTCTGGCCCATGAAAGTCCGCACACCGTTTCGCCGGGATTGGCGGGCCATGTCTGCGGCATCCTACCTGTGCGATATTATAGCTCGCGTTCATCCCTCCGCGGCGCCTGATCCGCGTTCATTTCAACTACTGGACGACACGCTGGACAACCTGACCACAGCAGGCGCCAACAGGCCGCTGATCCATTGGTTTGAATTGAAACTGCTGGAACTGCTCGGGTTAGCGCCTTATTTCGATTCCTGCCTGAACTGCCGTGGCGCTCTGACTTCGCGCCAGGTTCATTTTTCCGAAAGTCGCGGCGGCCTGTTGTGTCCAGCGTGTGCATCTCATGATCACACCGCGGCCCAGATGCTGCCCCCGGATATCCTGGCCATGCTGAGAGCCTGGTTGCGTTCCAACCACGCAAGCGCGGCCCTGCGCACACGCGGCACCGACAAACAGATCCAGGCCATAAAGCAATTTCTGGGCCAGTTCCTGAGCTACCACCTGGAAACCGCCCTGGACAGCCGCCGCATCGCCTTGCGACTCATCGAGGCTTAACAACAAGGTCGTGATGCAGCCCGGATCTACCCGCACGCATTCATTCAGCGCCAGTCGTCCCTTGGACTGATAGATCCTTCAATCCATTGCAACGACGACGTATCCGTTGTCTCCACTAGCTAGCGGACAACGAACGGGACGGAGCGCTGGACTTTGCCGTGAAATAGCTGTAAGTAAGTTTAATTCTGCCGTTGAACTGGTATTCTCTATTGAATAGTCGTTTGTATAAACTGCTGCAGCATCTCGATGATCGGCCAGGAATCGGCTTCCGGTTGTTCGGCGAACTGACGCGCTGCGGTCAGGTTTTGGCCCCAGAACGGGGTTATCGGGCCGTTGGCCAAGGCTTGCTCCAGGTTTTGCGGCAGCGGCAGATCAACCTCGCGCGCCAGGGTCCGGCCGTGGAGCAAAAGCGCGGTCAACAGCGCTTCGCGCGCTTCCTCGTGCAGGTCGCTCATGGCTAATACGCGCGCCATTTTCACTTTGCGACGAGTCTGGTCGCGCAGGTCTTCGACTTCCCTGTCCCGTGCTTCCTTTGCTTCTCGAGCTGCTTCATCTGT
Source organism: uncultured Verrucomicrobiota bacterium (assembly GCA_964580325.1). Classification (GTDB taxonomy): domain Bacteria; phylum Verrucomicrobiota; class Kiritimatiellia; order CAYTQP01; family CAZOLK01; genus CAZOLK01. The sequence continues at coordinate 3,894 of CAZOLK010000009.1, forward strand.
GTCGGGCGCCAGCGGCCAGAGCTTGCGTGCGGTGCGCACTGTGGTCTGGACCAGGCCCATGGCTTGCAGCTTTTCCAGTGTTTCAACCGTATCGCGATCGATGACCTGCAGATGCACCGGCATCTGACCGTCGCAGTTGCGGTCCTTGAAGTACCGTTCGTGGGTGTCCTTGAACTTTTGCTCCCACTGGGTCGCGTCGCTGTCCATCACCACCAGCAGCACCGAGTGGTCAGCCTGGTCCGGGAATTGCTCCTCGCAGCAGAGCAGCGCGTCTCCGGCCAGGTCGGCGGCGCATTGGGCGAAACCACCGGCTCGGTCGACCGGCAACTTCTCCGCTTGCGGCGCGGTCGGGTAATCCGGGGAGTCAATGACCTGGCGCAAACGCGCCAGAAATTGCTGCTGGCCCTGAATCAGCGAGATCTCCTCCAGGTCGCCCTGCAAATCGAGAACGCCGTCGGCCAGGTTACGTTTGATTTTCAGCGTTCCCAGCATGCGATGTTCGATGGACGCTTCGGTCACCAGGTGGATCACGGTCACATTGCGCGTCTGCTTCTTGCGCCAGACCCGGGCAATGCGCTGTTCCAGGGTGGCTGGGTTCCAGGGCTGATCGCAGTTGATCACCATATGCGCAGCTTGCAGGTTCAGGCCCACGCCACCGGAATCGGTGCTCAGAAAAACGCGGCAGTGCGGATCGTTCTTAAAGCGGATAATCTCGGCCCGACGTTTTTGCTGCGGCACGGAACCGGTATGCCAGGCATAATCGATACCCAACCGCGTGAACAGATCACGCACCAGTTCGAGCATGCGCACCCATTCGGAAAAAAGGACGATCTTTGTTTCCGGGTTGGTGCAGGCCTCTTCCACGATCAGCTCGATCTCCTTGAGCTTGGGACAAACGCGGTCCTCGGAGTCGAGGATATAATTGGTGTCGCAGATCATACGCATCATGCACAACTCGCGCATCAGCTTGTCCTGCTGCTGCTTGGTCAGCGGATGGCGTTTGGCGATGTTCAACAGACGTGTCACGTGACAGGCGTGGTCCTTGTAGGTTTCGGTCTGGCGATCGCTCATTTTGACGAACAGATGTCGGTCGGTACGGCTGGGCAGTTCGGTTTCCACATCATGCTTACGCCGCCGAACCATGATCGGCGCAATGCGCTCATGCAACTTTTCCAGGTTGCAGTATTGGCTGGGTCTGCCACGCTCGTCGAGTATATAGAATTCGCGATTGAACCGAAACAAAGGCCCGAACAGAGTTGGATCGATGAAGTTGACCAGCGAGTACAGTTCATCGAGCCGGTTCTGGATCGGCGTACCGGTCAAAACAAACGCGTACCGGCTTTGGAGGCGCTTGATGGCCTGGGCCGTCTTGGTGCTCCAGTTCTTGATGCGCTGGGCCTCGTCGAGGATGACCACGTCGGGTTGCAGCCGCGCATTGATTTCCAGGCTATCGCGCAGGATCTGCTCGTAATTGGCGATGGTGAAGAAAAGCGCTTCGCTATAGGCCGGCAGCCTTTTAGCGCGCGGGCCCAGCACGATCTGGTAAGGCAGATTGGTGAATTGCTGGATCTGCTCTTCCCATTCGGTCTTGAGCGAGGCCGGCGCCACGATCAAGACGCGACGGGCTTTTTCAAGACGATGCAGGAGAGAACAGGCCGCAATGGCCTGGATGGTTTTGCCCAGGCCCATCTCGTCGGCCAACAGCGCGCGCTCGGTAAAAACGAGATGGAGCATGCCCTGGCGCTGATAAGGGAAAAGCGGCTCTTTGGTCTCGTGCTGGGGCAACCGCCCCTCGCGCACCAGTTCTTCGTACTCGCGGCGCAACAGCACCCGGTCGGCGCGACGGCGGCGATCCTCGAGCCAGGGTTCGATCTCCTGGGAAAGCCTGAAATCCCTAATCCGGCACGCGCGCAACACCTCGACCGCCTCCTCCGGATCATGGCTGACCAACAAGCCGTCGTCATCGAACAGCTCGCGCCAGCGCGGCGACAAGCGGTTCAGGTTACGTTCCACGCGCAATGTACCAGCGCTGTAATCGGGCGCCACGTCGATGCGCGACGATCCCTTAGCCAGCCCGAGCCGGAAGGCGTTGGGCTGGGTACGCTCGAGGTGGATCAGCACAGCCTCGGTATGTTTACACGTTCCCAGGCCGTTAATCTGAAAATCCACAGTGGTGGAATGAAACACGCGCTGGGCCAGGTCGCGGATCTCCACGTAATATTTCATACCCGTACGCTTGGAGATCACCTCGAAATTGGAAAAGACCGGGTGGCCCGGATCCAGATTGCGGATGTGCGGTTGTTCATCGAGCGCGCGTAAACGGCGGCGGTTGATCTCGTCCTCGTCGGTGGTGCGCCAGTTGCTCATGGGAGGCACCTTGTGTTTCAACTCCTCGCGCACCAGGGGTGCGTCGGGAGTCACGGGGGGAAACAGGTCCATCTGATCGACGCGATCATCGTCCGGTTCATGTTTGATCTGATTCAACGGTTCGTTATGCATGGGACGAGTATAACGGTACGCAATGCAGTGGTCAAATACTCAATAGTCGATATCCAGTGGAATGGCCAGAACACGAATTAATTTGCAGGAATAGTGAAAGAAATATTTCGAAAGATCGTTATTTTTGCGCACGCCCTTAGCCAGCCAGTCTCTCCCGCACCTCCATGCATCTTGCCAGGCTGCGTTACTCGCTGTGCTGCCTTATCCACGACAAGGCTCCGCTGCTTCCTCAGAGGCGGGACGCCTCCGCTACCAGCTTACTCGTCCAAGTCGATCATGACCTTCATGTATTGACCGTTGGCGTTTTCTATGGCCTCGTAGGCGGCCTGGTATTCGCGGAAGGGGAAACGGTGAGTGATCAGACTTGCCAGTCGCATACAGTCGCCGGCAATCAGTTCAATAGCTTTTTCGTAATCGCGCCTGAGATACATCAGCGTGCCGCGCAAGGTCAGTTCGCGGTCCTGGACCAAGCCCAGATTGACCAAGGGCTGTTCACCAAAAACACCGACCACGACAATGGTGGTGCCTTTGCGCGCCAGGTCGATCGCCTGGGCAATGGTGTGTTGGACGCCGACGCACTCCATGATCAGGTCGGCCCTGGCAGCGCCAAAGTTGTGCGTAATCACTTTATCCATCTCTTCGCGACCTGAGTGCACGGCCAGATCAATGCCGCATTCGCGCGCTTTCCGCAGCTTGTAATCCACGATATCGGTGATCATGACTTTGGCCGCGCCCAGGGCTTTGGCTGCCTGGGCCGTCAAATTGCCGATGGGACCAGCGCCCAGGACCAGCACATTGGCGCCGTTCAAAACCATACCTGCCCGTTCCAGTGCATGCACGGCCACGGCCGTGGGTTCCACCATGGCAGCCTGGTCCAAAGTCATGGCAGCCGGAACTTTCACCACTTTGCCGGCATCCACGGCAAAAAGCTCTCGTGCAGCGCCCGGCACCTGGAAACCAAGCACTTTCAGCGATTCGCAGATATGCGGCATGCCATGGGTACAAGGATAGCATGTGCCGCAGGTGATCTGAGGCGTCAGCGTAACCTTGTCGCCCACGGCAAATCCCTTGACGCCCGGGCCGCAGGCCGCGACAAGGCCAGAAACTTCGTGCCCCTGAATCACCGGGTATGCCGTGTAGGGATGACGCCCGTGATACACGTGAATATCCGACCCGCAAACGCCGATCCGCTGCATCTTGATCAGCACTTCGTTTTTATTGACCATAGGCAGCTCCGCGAATTCGATTTCCACGCAACCAGGTTCGATCATGACGGCTTGCAACATAGCTGACTCCCTCTTTCCCACTCACCAGGCGTACGAACACCCGATCCGGACATCGAGCGTATCCTCCAGATCATAGGCCTGGTCGCCACGGTCATCGTAGCTCTCCTCTTCGAACAACGTTCGATTGAAAGCATAACCCACACCGAGGTTGGCGCTCCACCGCTGGCTCAAGTTCATGTTCAGCCCGGCGGACAGATCCATCTCGTAAACCGACAGCCACCAGTCGTTGTTGGAACGGTCGGCCCGGCGGTAGTCGCGGGTTGAGGAACTGAAATTGAGGTAAGGCACGAACATGTCGTTCATGGGATAGGCCAGTTCCAGGCTGCCGTAACGCGGGATGATATAAGTCACCTGCAAGTCCACGGCATCGGCGAAACGCTGGCGCAACATCAGGAAAGGGATCCCGATAAAGGCCAACCGGGCCGGCGAAGGCTGATGCCAGTAGCCGAAGCCCGGCAGCGGAATATTCTCCAGGAACGAACGGGTGCGCGAGTAATTGAGCATAAAAAGCCAGGCATCGGCGCTGTTACCGCGCGGTCGACGGTAGATCGCAGTGGCATCGACACCGATTTCGTCCAAGGAGTTGAAGGGTTTGTCCGCGGCTGATTCCACGGCGAGGTTGACGCCGATGTATTCGCCGCGACCGCGATAGAACCGGGCGCCGGTCGATAAGCCGAAATCCCACAGGCTGTCAGGTACATCCACACCGTCACCGGAAGGGACCGGCAAGTCGACATCCCAGCGTTCATGGCCAATTCCAACAGCGTAATACCAATCTCCGGGGCGTTCCGTCATGGGCAGGGAACAACGGAAATACCCCTCGCCCAGCGCCATACCCATGGTTTTGTTGGTCGCGCCCGAGACATCGGCGCTTTGCCAGATCCTGGCATTCGCTTCGGCTTCACGACTCACCTCTTGCACGGGCGGGCCAAACATCTGGAGAAAACGCTGGGCCTGCGCCTCAGCGCTCACGATCATCACCACCAGCAAAAGTGCATGGCTTATTTTTTTATTCATCCTTGTTCCTCGTTTAAGGGTTTCCTAGAAAAAATAACGTTTACCGGTCACATCCAGCAGCGGTTGCATACGTGTGCCGGGCGGTTGCATGTCCAGGCTCTGAATCATGATCGCAGTCACGCACCAGGCATCGGCCAGTGCTCGGTGCAATTGACCGGGCGGATCGAGCTTGAAGTGGGCCACCAGGTTTTTAAGGGCATAGGAGGGCAAGTCGGGATGCCAGGCGTGACAGAGGCGAATCGTGTCAATAACCTCGACGCCATTGGTCGGCATGCTATTGCGCCGCAGCTCCTCGCGTAGGAAAGCCACGTCATAGCGTGCGTTGTGGGCCAACACCACCGTATCCTGGATAAACGTGTTGAACTCGACGAACACCTGGGCAAATGGGGGCCTGCCTTGCACCATGTTGTCGTCAATGCCATGAACCTGCTGTACGTTTTCCGGTATGGGCCGCCCCGGATCGATCAACCAGTTGCGCTGCTCCAGGATTTTACCGTTGCGAAACTTGATCGCGCCGATCTCGACGATCCGCTCGCTGGCAGCACGGAAACCGGTGGTTTCGGTGTCAAACACGACAAACGTAATGTTGGTCAACGGCGTCTCGGCCAATGCCTGCAGATTGGTCGACGCTGAAACCAATTGAGATGCAAGCAGTAATATTAACGCGGTCAATGCGCCGCATATCGATCTAAACATTTTTCTAACTTCTCTTGTTTTTTTTATTCAATTCACCAGCGATTCTGTGCTTTTAATATAGGTGATCGCTTTCTTAATGGCAAATTTTTTACGCAGCCCGGAGCATACCCGGGCATAATTATTTGAGGGATAATAGGATATGAGCCTGAAGCTGTATAATACAATGTCACGCAGCGTGGAGGAATTCATGCCCCTGGAGGGAAACCATGTCCGGATGTACACATGCGGCCCAACCGTTTACAACTTCGCGCACATCGGAAACTTCCGTGCTTACATTTTCGAGGACCTGTTGCGGCGCTATCTTAAATACAAGGGCTACCAGGTGACCCAGGTCATGAATTTGACCGATGTCGACGACAAAACCATCAACGGCGCCACGGAATTACGCGTCACCCTGCTCGAATACACGCAGAAATATAAGGATGCGTTCTTCGCCGATCTCGATACCCTGGGCATCGAACGCGCCGAACATTATCCGGCAGCCACAGATCATATTCCGGAAATGATCGCATTGATCGAAATCCTGATCCAGAAAGGGCATGCCTACCACTCGGACGACGGTTCGGTCTATTTCAGCATCGCTTCCTGCCCGGATTACGGGCGTCTGGCCCGTCTCGATTTGGCAGGGCTGCGCGCTGGCGCACGCGTAACCCACGACGAGTACGAAAAAGAGAACCTGGCCGATTTCGCGCTCTGGAAAGCCTGGGACGAAACCGACGGCGATGTCTTGTGGGAATCGCCCTGGGGTCAGGGCCGGCCCGGCTGGCATATCGAGTGCTCAGCCATGAGCATGAAGCTGCTGGGCGAAAGCTTCGAGATCCACACCGGCGGGGTGGACAATATCTTTCCCCATCACGTCGACGAAATCGCGCAGAGCGAATCAGCCACCGGCAAACCCTATGCCCGTTACTGGCTGCACAATGCGCACCTGATGGTGAACGGCGAAAAGATGTCGAAAAAGAAGGGCAATTTCTTTACCTTGCGCGACCTGCTCGAGCAAGATTATGCAGGCCGCGAGATCCGCTATGAACTGCTCGCCACCCACTACCGGCAGTCGCTCAATTTCACCTTGAACGGATTGGATGCCGTGCGCTCAGCGCTGGGACGGATCGACGAGTTCAGCCGACGCCTCGAGGAACTGCCCGGCGACGGCGTAGATGGGGATGCCCCGGAATGGCTGCGCGCCGCTGAGAGCCATTTTGAAAAAGCCATGGACGACGATCTCAATATTGCCGACGCACTTTCGGCCCTGTTCGACATGATCCGCGACGGCAACAAAGCCCTGGACGAAAACCGACTTTCCCCGAGTGAAGCGCACGCCGTACGACAAACCATGAACCGGTTCGACACCGTACTGGGCGTCATTTCGCGCTCCGAGGAAAAACCGGATGACGAGGTCTTGGGCATGGCGCACTTGCGTGAACTGGCCCGTAGAAGCAAAAACTGGATGGAGGCGGACCGTTTGCGCGACGATTTGGCCGCACGTGGCTGGGTGGTCAAGGATACGCCGCAGGGGAGCAAGTTATTGCGCAAATGAGCGGAAAATTCATCAGTTTCGAAGGTCCCGAAGGCAGCGGCAAAACCACCCAGGCGCGACTTGCGGTAAAGCGTTTGGAACAAGCCGGAATACCTGTGCTCTACACGCGGGAACCGGGCGGCACACCCACCGGCGAGTCGATTCGAGCCATTCTGCAGTATGACGCATCGGGCGGGTCGGTCTGCCCGCGCACCGAAGTACTGCTTTTCGCGGCCAGCCGTGCCCAACTCGTGCGCGATGTGATCGAGCCCAACCTGAATCAAGGAACCTGGATCGTCTGCGATCGCTATATCGATTCGACCACGGCCTATCAGGGCTATGGCCGCGGCTTTCCGGTGGAGCAGATCCTGGCCCTGAACGAATTCGCCATTGCCGGACGCCTGCCAGACCTGACGCTGTTGCTCAACCTGAAAGTAGAAGCCGGTTTTTCCCGGCTGCACGAACGTCAGGCACGCAACCAGGAGCAAGCCGACCGCATGGAGCGCGAGGATATCGCGTTTCATCAACGCGTGCACGATGGCTACCTTGACCTGGCCCGGCACTGGCCTGAGCGTTTTGAAATCATTGACGCGACGCACGACCAGGAAACCGTGGCCGCCGACGTATGGGAGAAAATTCAGCATGTCCACAGAACAACGCTTGGATGAGCTGCTCGCCGGCATCGAACGCAGCCTGGATGAGGGCCGGTTGGCTCACGCATTTTTGGTGCTGGGCCGGCGCGACGGACTGGCCGGTCTGTTTGTCGACCGTTTTCTGACCCGCCTTTTCGCCGGCAACCGGCCGTTTGACAGCCGGACCCATGCCGACATCCATTGGGTCGAACCGGCCAGCAAAAGCCGAGCCATCTCGGTGCAGCAAATGCGCGAATTGATGCGCACCATGCAGCAAACTTCTTTTATCGGCGGCTGGAAAGCAGGCGTCATGCTGCACGCAGACTGCATGGGCCAGGAAGCGGCCAACGCTTTCCTGAAAACGCTGGAAGAGCCGCCGGACAAAAGCTTGCTGCTCATGCACACCGACAACATTGACGCACTGCTGCCCACCATTATCTCGCGCTGTCAACTGGTCAACCTGATGGAACCGACAGCGCGCCGCGAAGAGCCTTGGCTGAACAGCCTGCTGGAGGTATTGAAACAGGGCGTGCCGCAAAACCCGCTGCATGTACTCACGCTGGCCTCGCACCTGAGCGCGATCCTGGATGCGATCAAGAGCAACATTGAAAGCCTGGACGAATTCCAAACACCCGAGGCGGACAGAGACAGCGACCGTGACCTGCAAAAGGAAAAGGCCGTGCTGGCGGCGCGCGTCCAGGCACGCTTGCTGGAAAGCCGTCAGCACCTGATGCGCAATGTTCAACTCTGGTATCGTGACATTATGCTGTGCACCCTGGGTACGGAACGCGAATTATACTTCCCCGAGCATGTGGAGGACCTGAGAAGATTGGCCCAAGACCTGACCTTTCACCAGGCCCTGTTCGCGCTGCGCGAAGTGGACCGGATCAACACCTTGCTGGCCCGCAATTTCAAAGCCCAAACCGCCTTTGAATACGGCCTGCTCCAAATCGGCATAGAAGCCAAACGACGGTGAAGCCCTTGACGATTACTTCAAAACACGGTTTCGAGGTCAAGCTGGTTGAGCGATAGCAGGAACATTATATAGGCGGCGGCAAGCGCGCCGCGCACCCGGACCACGTTTTCGCTTCGTTGAGCCGGGTGATGGAGGCATGCCGGCCTGGTTTTTTTCACGCTGTCCGCTGGTGTTGATACACGGCGCGCACGGTTTCGGCTTCGTATAAACGCCGGCACAAGGTTAAGCGAATGGACAGGCGCAGCGCTGTAAGCTCCGTATCCTGCAGCGCGTGCCGTGCGATTTCCAGTTGCGCGTCCAGGTTCTGTACAGCCGCGTCCGCTGTATCGAGCACGCTCCGAATTCCTGCTGTGCATTTCGCTGCATGGCCAGCGCACCGGCGCGTTGTGCTTCCAGCGACCGGATACGATCACGGAAATCGCGCGGATCGATCTGCATCAGCAACGGCATCCACAGCCTAAATTTAATCAGTCGAGCAAACTTAGTCGATCAACCCATATAAGGCAGTCAAGCGACTAAATTTAAAATTGTTGCTGGATGCTCGATCAAGCATCCAGCAACGAACGTCCAACAACAAAAAAACGCCCCGCGGCGTCTGGGCCGCGGGGCGGTCTATCTGTGCGGTTACAATATACAGCGATTGGTGGCTCCAACCACCTTGCATACCTCCCTTGGCGAAAAAGTGTATCAGCCGCGGCTACTAACCACGGACAGGTTGTGCAGGCCGACCTTATGACAGATATTCAGCGCCTGGACCAGGCGATGATGCTCGGCCCGGCCCTGGACCAGGATCAGGACGGTCTGTTTGTCGTTTAGGTCTGCCAAGTGTTTCAGAATGCGCTCCATGCTGTGCTTGTCCAGACGACGATCATTCAGGGTATAGCCGTCGGTCAGGACAGCGAGCCTGAGGATCTCGATTCTGTGATGTTTGGCTTCCCGTTGTTGTGCAGGTCGGTTCACGTCCATGTGGGCCACCACATCCATGGGTTGGAGGGTGACGATGAAATAGATCAGCAACTGGAACACAACGTCGATCATGGGCGTCATGGGGATTTCAACCGGTTTATTGCTCTTCCTTGTTTTGCGATGCATGGGAGTCTCCTTCCTGTTATCAGTGACCAGTGACCAGTGACCAGTGACCGCGATTAGTGACCGGTCGCCCCTGAGCTTGGGCGGCCAGATTGCACAGCAGATTGCGCGTCTGCTCTAGTAAAAGTTTGACGCACCCGACCGTGATCACGCCGTTATTGCGCAGGTTGAGGATCAGGCGTCCCGGTCCCGCATCACGAGCGACTTCCGCATCCGGAGCTTCCGGCGGGATGACGGTCGGGTCCGCGTTGCTCTCCTGCAGACGCAAGGTAAAGATCATCGGCGTCATGTGGACGCCGGCCTGGATAGTGTCAAAACGTCGTCGTCGCATAATGGCCCTCGTTTTTTTATTGCTTGCTACCACTCCTTCCAACACAAGCCGATTTTTCGCCGCAAAAAATGAAAAAAGTTGGCCGGGATATCGTCCCATTCCTATAAACCACTGATGGGCAATCGATTTACGAAATCGCTCTTGCGACAGGGGCAGGATGAAGGGGAAAACATCTTCGTTCCGATCTTCGTCAATCCCCATCTTAGAGCTTCCTCGACTTCAATTCGACGAAAATCGAGACGAAGATGGGAATGAAAATGGGGGAGTAAAAAGGGGACATCAGGTTGCTTCGTAATTCGAAGATACGATCGTGATCCTTGCTTTAGTGATTTTGCGATTGATTTTTGCGCAGCGTCGGCTATATTTTTAATGAAATGCCTATTTATGAATATATTGTTTCAAGCGAGGGGAAGGGCTGCGCGACGTGCCGTGCGGGAATTGAGCAGCTTGAGTCTATTTCGGCTGCTCCTTTGACCACGTGTCCGGATTGTGGCGCAGCGGTTAAGCGGAAGGTGTCAGCACCCGCGGTCGGCGCTTCCAAAAGCGGCTTGGACGACCGCGCCAAATCAGCCGGTTTCACCAAGCTCAAGCGGCTCGGCAAAGGCGAATACGAGAAGCAATACTAAAGGCCCACAGAGGTTTTTGCGCCTTGCTGGGCTGGGCAACTTGACTCCATAAAATGTCATGTTATTTTCCCGTGAACCCTACAAGCTTATTTCGTGTCGTATTCAGCAGCGGCATAGGCCAGTTCTTTTATAACCTTGAGGCGCTGGGTGCATTTTTCCTCACATTGGCCACAGCGCGTGCAAGCCATGGGTTTGACATTACGCGTGACCCAGCCGTAGTGCTGGCGGGCGCTTTTTTTCAAACCCAGGAAACGGTCATCGTAGATCAACCCCATCACGCCGGGGATGTCGATGCCGGCCGGGCAAGGCATACAATAGCCGCAGTCCGTGCAAAAACCAACGTTCTTACGCGACAGTTCGGCGATGGCCTGGTCGATGATAGCGATCTGGTCCGGGGTAAACAGGGGACGCCTGGATGAAGCGATGGAATGGTCAACGTCAGACTTGCAACTCATGCCGCACAGAATCGTATCCACGTTGGAATTGGAAAGCACGTAACGGATAGCCAGATCGGGCAGGCTTTCGGCGCCCATCTTTTCGACCAGGGCTTGCATGATCGGGCTGTTTTCCGTAAGCTTGCCGCCACCCACCGGGTTCATCACAATGGCCGCGATGCCGAGTTCCCGGGCTGTTTCCAATACGTGCCGGTATTCGGTTTTCAACAGGTTGTAACTGACCAGCACCGCCTCGCACCAGTCTGCCTGTTTCAGGTAGTTGACCGCTGTTGCCGGTTTTTCGTGGGTCGTGAAACCGAGATGTTTGACCAGTCCTTCGCTGCGCGCCTTGAGAATGCCTTCCACCATACCGCCTTTGCGCGTGGCGTTTTCCCAACCCTCGGCATTATGGATATTCCATACCTGGTAAAAATCCAGGTAATCCACGCCCAGCCGAACCAGCGACTCCTCGATGCGGCGCCGGATCGAATCCGCAGAGCCATCATCGTCTTCACGCACCTTTTTGATCCAAGGCGCGCTCTTGGTGGACAGGATCACTTTTTCACGATACCCGTCCTTGAGCGCGCAACTCAGCAGGAACTCCGATTCGCCGTAGCCGCGGCTGGTATCGATATAACGCATACCTGCGTCAATGGCATAACGAATCAGTTCAACAGCGTCCAAAGCATCGCCCGGCAGCCGCATGGCACCGATGCTGACCGGCGCCACGCGTAAACCGCTGCGTTTTCCAAAATCCACGATCTTCATACCAACGTCCTATTCACCCTTGGAGATATAGATCTCTGTGCGTCGATTTTTCTGCATATTCTCTTCGCTCGTGTTGGGAACGACCGGCCGGGTAAAGCCTAAGCCCTTGGAGGAGAGACGCGACCGGTTGATGCCGACCTGGACCAGGTAGTCGACAATGGCTGCCGCGCGGCGTTCGGACAGCTCCAGGTTGTATTTAGCCGAAGACTTGGGACGCTTGTCGGCGTGGCCTTCCACCTTGGCGGTGGAATTCGGATCGCGCTGGAGCACTTTGACGATGGCATCCAGTTCATCGTAGTAGACCTCGCGGATAATGGCCTTGTCGTAATCGAACTCGATGTTCAACACATAGAGTTGCAGGTCGTCGGATGGATCCAGCGGATCGGTCTGGTCCTCGACCACCTCGTGGCCGTCGGTCACGCCGCCTTTATCCGTATCCGGATCGAGCGGATTGGTTTTGTAGAGGAGCACTTCCGCGCCGTCTTTCAGAATATCCAAGTCGCTGTCCGGATCGAGTGGATTGGTTTTATGCTCTTTTACCTCAGCACCGTCAAGCAGTCCGTCGCCGTCGGTATCAGGGTTGAGCGGGTTAGTGCCGTAGTGTTTTTCCTCCTCGTCGAACAGACCGTCGCCATCGCTGTCAAGATCACCGCCGGTCACCTCGAATTTCGCCGGATGACGCGCCTGCCAGCGCCAGTTGGCGGCGAGGCTGAACAGCAGGTTGGCTTCGGTATCGGCATCGACCAGCACGGTACGGACATCGCCACGCATGGCCCATTCGTCATTAAAATGGTAAAACATACCAGCGCCGCCGATGAGCATCAGCGAGCTTTTGCCGCCATCGGCTTTCATGTCCTCGCCATAGGTGATCATACCGCCGCCGAGGTTGATATAGGGATCCCAGTGCATATTGTCGATATTGCGCAAATGGAAGAGCACGTCAACGCCCAGACGGGCACCCCAGGTGTCGTCGTCAAGGGCGTAGCGGTTATCGGAAAATTCGCGTGCCTTAAGGTTGGGCATCCAGTTAAAATCGCCTTCAACAGTCCAGCGCGGGGACAGATCGTAACCGAGTTGGAGCGATAAGAAAGGCGCGTTTTTGACCACTTCATCGCCTTCGTATAGGATACCCCCGAGACCAAAACTGGCGCTCCAAGGTGCTCGTTCGAACAAATTATTCTCAGCGTGGGCCGCATGGAACGCCATGAGAATCAAGGTCAACAATGTAATCCTCTTCATCTTGGTTGAAAACTCCTCTGCTAGATCGTTAAATAAGCTGTTGATTGCACCACCTTAATCGTTTTCCCGCTAAAAGCAAACGAAAAGGCGTCAGATCTTTAACAATCCCATGAGCAAGGCGAACAGCATGCCGACCAGCAACATGGCCAGGGCCAGGGATGAGGCGGGAAAAGGGCTGCTGTCCATGGAACGGCGCTGCAGCTTGGAAAAGAACGCGAGCAGCGCCAGGGCCAGCGAGATCAGCAGCACACCCAGGAACGCACGGTAATTGGTGGCGTAATAGGGGCGTGCGGCTGCCGCAGGACCGACTATGGGCAGAATCATGCACAGAAACAGGAACGAAAGGCCTGACAGGATGGCCAGCACCGTCCCTGTTGTCGGGTGGGCCAACAAAGGATACTCGATATTCAGTTTGTTGTGTTGACGTTTATTCGATTCGATGCCCATAGCTTCTCCCTACCTGACTTGTATATATAATAATTTTAAAAAAGCTGTGCTGCCTGAACGGCAATGTATATTTAGAACCTTATTCGCCGTTTGCGATCAAGAAAAAAGTTGAGTTTTCGTGTTTTTTGAACAGATCAGGCACCGCCACCCATTTGCCGTGCGAACCAGAATTCCGGGGTATCGCCTGACGACTTCAGCAGCACTCCACCACCAGCGTTGGCGTGACCGCCACCCAATCCGCTTTCCTGCAGGATCTTGCCGACGTGCCGCTCCGGATCGGTCGACATCGCGTCAAAGCACCAGCCGTTCGCGGTTTCCTGGACAATGAAGACCAGCCCCTTGAACTGTGGCATGCGGTCGCGGATGCCTTGTTCCGTTTCGTAAATATAGCCCGAGACCAGGATCTCAGCGTCGGACGTGAACGTATACAGCAGGTGCGGCTCGCTGATCCGTTCTTCCACATAGGTCAATACCTCGGCATTCAACCGGTTGAAATCCTGCTGGATCCGACCGTACAAACCGCGCAGCCAGTTGTTCTGTTCATAAGCTTGACGCAAAGCGCCCAGGTCTTCGGCGGCTTTGACCAGTTCCAGCAAAGCCTGGGCCACCTTTTTGTAGCGCGCGGTTGCGTCAAGCGTGCGGAACTTTATCATGCCCAGTTTCTTGAACACTTTGCCCAGGTACTCGGCTTCGTCCAGTTCATCGATAGTGGTTTTGAAATAGTCACGGAAATGGACCAGGGTGTTATCGCCGAGGAGCGCGGCCGCGATCAAATCGGCGCCGCTCGTATGGCCGAGCAGCTCGGAGATGTAGAGTGAGGTCGAGAGCTTGTCGCGCGCGCCCTGGTTATAGGTGTGGAACCGGTCGTCGAGTTCCTCGACCGCCAGGTTTTCTGTAGGCTTGTGGTGGTCCACCAGCAAACCGCGGCGGCCCTTGAGCATGCGCCGCAACTGATCGGCGTTGCGTGGGGCCAGGTCCAGCATCAGCACCAGGTCCGGATCAGCCGCAAGTACCTGCGCCTCGTCTTCGGGGGGCAGGTCGCGTTTGGGATTGTCCGTAAAAAAGACGGCTGAAATTTTCCGCCCATAGCTTTGCAGCAGCATTTTAACAGGCAACAGACCGTCCAGGTCCGAATGCGAGACCACGACAATATTCGCGGCACGCTCCAGCTCATCCCTGAACGCGTCGCCTTGCTTGAGATCCAAGTGCTTGATTTGGCGCATAATCCGATCCTCCATAGATTGGGTGCTGTAATCAGCTTGTGCCCAACACTATTGGTTCCAAACCTGTTTGGCAAGCAGGAAGGACTCGAATATAGTACAGCGCCAATTCCACCGCAATATCGACATGATCGGGTTCATGGCTCAGGATGTTATGCAGCAAAGCTAGGTAAAGCGCGGTTAGGTCCTAGCGCGGGGATACGTTGCGGACAGCCTTGAAGATAGTCAGGGCCTGGCTGGGATGGCCCTGCTTGAGATTACCACGTTCGTGGAACGTGTTAAACACATGGATGAATCCTTTGCGAGCGATGACCATCCGCAAAGTTCAGGGGCGGGATGCCCCTACTGCCAGCTTGGTCCTCGGGAAAGATCAGGGGCGGGACGCCCCTACTACCAACTGGAGATGAATGTTACGCGAATAAAACGTTCAGAATTGCTCGATCTCGTTGAGCGCGTCACGCAGTTTGGCGGCTTGCTCGTAGTTTTCGTTCCGGATCGCCAAGTCCATTTCCTCGCGCAGAATTTCGGCGCGACTCTTGGGTTTGCGCTGCTTGATCTGGTCGAGTAACTCCATCAGAATCTCGACTTCGTGAAATTCTTCGGAATCGTCGGCATCCAGCTCGTGTACTTCAGCAAAATGGCGGATGTCGCGCAAAGCCTCGTTGACGGCTTCCATGGCTTCCTCGAACATATCTTTTTCCATGGCTTTCTCGGCCCGGGCCCTGGCATTCATCATGCGCACATAGGGGAAAAACTGCAAAAACTGCCAGGCAAGCCGGTCATCTTCGGCATAGCAATCAACAAGGTCAAACAGCTCGAGGTTGTGCTGCGTGTCGCGGATGACGCCTTCAGGGTAATGCAAAGCGGCAAATGCGAGATAGCGGTAATAATACTGCACGGCTTCCTGCTGCAGCTCGGCGCATTGCGCCGATCCCAGGGTCATTTCCGCATTGTCGTCCAGTTTGCGTTCCTGGTTCTGGTAGTAATCGTACAACGAGGGATAGCCATGGGGCAGAGAACCGTCAGGCCTGCCGTCCACTTCCATCTGCAACACACCTAGATCCAGCCGCAATTGAATTTTGCGTTTGCCGCCCTGGTCTTCAATCCAACGTGCGCTTACTGTTCCTGGTTTGTAATCCCAGCCATCTAGTATCGTGCTCAGATCTTTGCTCATAATTCACATTCTCTTTTATGTAATACGATTGCCGTTAATGTATAGGGTAAAAAAATAAACCTCCGGATGAAAGCAAAAAGACATACTTTCATCGGCACATTCCCCAATCGCCCGCAATCACCAAATTGGCGCGTTTTGGTCATCTTATGCTCCTATAACGAACATACACCAATAGAAACCCAAAATACAGCATCAGCTTGAAAAAAACAAACCGCTTTTTTAGAATAGGATCATGTTGCGGCTAACTTGTTCAATTTGAATGCAGTTTGATGTATAAAAAACTGACGGACCAAACTATACTGAGCGGAAAAGGGATGTAGCGAAGCGCATGCGGGATAATCTTGAAGGCGAAATGCGCCATTTGGCGCGTAATATACTGGCAATAAGAATGTTGCACATGGGGCTACAAGTGCTCTCCGCGCTTTTTTTCGGTTGGGGCGTGGTGGTGCTGGCGTTGCGTCGCTTCAGTGCGCTGTCCCTGAATGTATTGCTGTTTTCCGGCGTTGTGCTGGCGCTGGCCGGTTGCCTGGGCGTGGTTTTGGTTGCCCGACGGTCAGGTCCACGACTGGAGACGCTGTGCGCCCGAATCGATCAGCAGTGCGGGATGGGCGGTTTGCTGATGGCCGCTGCCACGGTCCCGCTGGACGACTGGGCGCCGCGCATCGCAGCCTTGTCCCTGCCGCGTCCGGTGTGGAACGGGCGCCCGGCGCTGCTGCTGTTCGCCGCAGCGGCCTTGTTTGCGGCGCTGGCCATCAGCCTGCCGGTCAAGCCGGTGCATAACGCGATTGTGGCCCGGTTTGCGCTGGACGCGGAAATACGCGACCTGGAGCGCAAAATCGAGCTGCTGCGCGATCAGGACATCCTTGGCGTTGAGGAGAGCCGGGAACTGCTCCAGAGCATTGAGCGGATTGCCCAACAGGCCAAAGGCGACCGGCCGGAAAACACGTGGGAAGCCCTGGATCACACCACAGAGCTACTCTATCATGAAGCAGCCAAAGCTGCACAGGAAACCGCGGCCGGGCTGGAAGGCATGAATGCCCTGCAAGCAGCGGCGCACACCCTGGAAAAGTCCATCGAGAGTATGCCCCGCGAATCCGCCGCGGCCATGAAGGAACTGGCTGCAATGCCGGAGGAAATGGCCCCGGCATTGCCCCGGACGCTGATGAACCATCCAAGCCTCTCCCCGCTGCGCCAGGGAGCGGCCTCAACCAATGTGCTGCGGCAACTGGCCGCGGATACGCGGCAGATCGAGCAACAGCAACTGGATCGTCTTTCGCGATTGAGCACAGAACGTCTGCTGAACCAGCGCCAGGCAGCGCATTTACAGGAGCAAGCCGGTCGTGACATGGAATCGCTGCTGGACTGGCTGGAGCGGAATCCAGGCTGTACGAACTTGGCCAAATGCGTCCAGGCGCAGTCGGGCCAGGGCAGCATTATGCGCGGTCGTGGCGATGCGCCGCTGACCTGGCAAGACGGCAGCGACGAAAACAGCGCGCGCTTCCAGGAACGCATCCTGCCTTCCGCGTCCAGCGTCGATCTGGAAAACAGCCAGACGCTGGGCGAAAGTGCGGCCGCGCCGACGCCCCCGGAAGAAACCGCCGACATACAACCCGGCCCTCTCGACAACGTCGAATCCCGTGGCGGGCATGCCGAACAGATCCGCATCCTGCCGCGCCATACGCGCAGCGTGGACCGCTATTTCAATCGCGGCCGGCACACGGCCGACGGTACAAAACCTAAGCCAGACCAGTAAACCCCACGAGGACATTTCATGGATACCCATCACCAAACATCGCACACCTCCGACAACGATCTGTCGCTGCCCCAGCCCGATGAAGTTCGCGCCGCGGCTGACCTGATGAACCGGGCGCTGAACAGCATGAACAGGATCCTGCTCGGTCGCGAGCGCTTGCATCGCATGGTATTGATCGGGCTGATGAGCCGCGGTCACCTTCTGCTTGAAGGTTTGCCCGGTTTAGGAAAAACAGCCATGATCAAAGCCCTGAGCCAGATCATGAACCTGGAGTTCCGGCGCATTCAATTCACCCCGGACCTGATGCCGAGCGACATTCTCGGCGCCCACATTCTGCAGAAAACAGGGCTGGGCAAACGCGATATGGTCTACCAGCCCGGACCAGTGTTCACCAACCTGCTGCTGGCCGACGAGATCAACCGGGCATCGCCCAAAACCCAGTCGGCCATGTTGGAAACCATGCAGGAATGTTGCGTAACGCTGATGGGTCAGACCCGACCATTGCCTTCGCCTTTCGTCGTATTGGCCAGCCAGAACCCGATCGAACTGGAAGGCACGTATCCGCTGCCCGAGGCTCAGGTGGATCGGTTTTTATTCAAAGTGAACGTGGGCGATGTGGAGGAAAACGTGCTGGAGGACATCATCTCCACCCGGCGCCGCGGCGAACCACCGGCGCCGGACTGGCGCATGGAGGCAGCGCAACTGGACCAGGTGTTTGCCGTAATGGACCGCATATATCTGCCCAGGCAAGTGGCGCGCTACACGGCCCGTCTGGTGGCCATGACCCACCCGAACCATGCGCAGGCGCCGCAACCGATCCGCGAGTATGTAAACTACGGCGCCTCGCCGCGCGCCGCCATTGGCATGGCCGAAGCAGCCAGGGCCCGCGCTCTGCTGGATTAACGGCCCACGGCTGGGTTTGATGACGTCAAGGCCGTGGCCGCGGCCGTGTTGAACCATCGCCTGCTGTTGAATTACAAGGCCCGTTTTGATCGCGTCAAGTCGCTGCAACTCATCGAGCAATTGCTTGACCAATGCAATGAAGCCGACCTGGACCTGCCGGAAGGCATCGAACTGAAAGATACGCAGCAAACATGACCCAAAGGCTTTCAGCGCTTTCGGATACCGGATTCTCTCTGGCATTGCGTAGGGTGCACCGTTGCCTTTTCCGGGCAGCGCTGGTTGGCGTTTTGCTGACGCTTATTGGCTTGGGAGCACGGGTTTCAGCGGCAACCATGACCGGCGATATCCGCATCGATATTATCGCGCAACCTGACGGACGAACCAGCAATGGATACCGCGAGCATCGCATTCAATTGCGCAACAGCGGCCTTGATGCGCGGCAGGTTTGTCTGCGCCTGGTGGGCGATGGTCATGGTAGAACGCATCTGAGCGAGATCAAGCGGACCGTCGATGTGGGGCCGGGTTCTTCCGTGATCGTAGCGCTATCCCAGCCGCCGGTCCCCATGGCCAACAGCATGCTGATCGTAGAGCCGGATCGCGGCAAACGTGTCAAACGGCCTTTCCTGAACGTGTTCAGCCACCGCCCGGGACAGATGAACTACAGTGACGGCCACAAAGTTCACCTCTTGCTCAGCCGGCGCATCGACAAACAGGTGTTTGAACAACACCTGGAGCGTTATGCCGATAACCAGCCAGGAGGCCTGGACCATAACGATCAACCCTTTGAGTTGCTTCGCGCCGAAAGCGATACTGTGGGCTGGAGCCACTCCTGGCTGGCCTATTCCTGTTACGAAGGGGTGGTGCTGACCGGCGATGAGCTGCAAGCCATGCCGGCCGAGGTGCGTGCGGCGCTGTGGCGATTCGTCGAATGCGGCGGTGTTTTGACAGTGCTCGGAGGGGACGCACCAACCGAACGGCGCATCGATACAACGGAACTTCCACTCAAACAATTACGCGTGCATTACGCCGGTTTCGGCGTCTGCATCCATTGCCGCGGCGCCACAGCCAAAGCGTTGACGCATGCGCAAATCGCCACGTTTGTACGTCACTGGTTGAATTCGGCAAAGCCCTGGCAGGACAAGCCCGGTCTCGCGGGTGCGCATCACACCTTTCCCGTAATCGAAAAGATCAATGTGCCTACCCGCGGTTTTTTCCTGATCATGATCCTGTTCGCATTGATCAGCGGGCCGGTCAACATATTTCTGTTGTCACGGATCAACAGGCGCATCTGGTTGCTGGTCACCACACCGTTGCTTTCGCTGGCCACCTGTTTGATCGTGATTGTCTACGCGCTGGCGAGTGAAGGCTGGCTGCCGGAGGTGCGCGTCACGGGCGTAACGATCCTGGATCAGCGCACGCACCATGCCATATCCATAGGCATCCAAGGCTATTATACGCCCTTGCCGCTGAGCGATGGCCTGCATTTCAGCGCCGCGACCGAGTTGACTCCATTGCTGGCGCAAGACGATTACGGCGGTGCGGGCCGTACGGTGGACTGGACCCACGACCAGCATTTGCGGCGCGGCTGGATCCAGCCGCGCGTTCCAGCCTACTTCATGGTACGTCAGCACGCTCTACGCCGCGAACGGCTCAAAATCCGTGCTGCCAAGGATAATACCGTTACCGTGGTCAACGGGCTAGGCGTTGCTTTGCTGTCGGTTACATATATGGATGCAACGGGTCGGTTGTATGAGCACAACGGCTACGTGGCTGCCGGCGCCGAAGCCACGCTCGCCTTTAAAGACCTTCCACGAACCATGACGAAGCGCCACCTGCGAGATTATTACAGAGACATCGCCTGGGTTGAATGGGTCGACTTGCTTGCCCATGACCCGGGAACGGTGCTTCGTCCCGGCACCTACCTGGCTCTTACACATGAATCGCCGTTCCTGGATCCCGGTCTTGACGCCAAGGCCAGGTTGCATGCGTGTACGGTGGTATTTGGTCTGATGCATGAAGAGGATGCCGCGCCATGAATGTACTGGTGAACCAATTGACCAAGGTTTTTGGTCGCAACCGGGCGCTGGACCGGATCTCGTTCATGCTCGAATCGGGGCATATCTACGGGTTTGTCGGTCCCAATGGCGCGGGAAAAACCACGACACTGCGCATCCTGGCCACCCTTGAGGAACCCAGCGAAGGCGACGCGACCATCGGCGGCTATTCGATCCGCAACGAACCGGACCGGACGTGCGAGATCACCGGTTTCGTACCCGATACCCTACCCACGCATTACGATATCACGGTGCACGAGTATATCGATTTTTTTGCCCGAGCCTATGGTTTGCGCGGGCGCGCCCTGGATGCGGCCGTGGAGCGTATCGAGGAATTCACGGGCCTGGTTCCGCTGCGCGACAAATTGTTGAAGGAGCTATCCAAAGGCATGCAGCAGCGTGTCAGTGTCGGGCGCGCATTGGTTCACGATCCGCATATCTTGCTGATGGACGAACCCGCGGCCGGCCTGGACCCGCGCGCGCGTATTGAGTTGCGTGAACTGCTGAGCATCCTTGCCGATCAGCGCAAAACCATCCTGATCAGCTCTCATATTCTTACAGAGCTGACCGAAATCTGTACTGGCGTGGTCATCATCGAGCAGGGACGCATCCTGGAGACCGGCACCCTGGACAAAGTGTTGCAACGCGCCATCCCGCGCCGAACTCTGGTTATTCGTGCGCTGGGCCAGGATGAAGCACTGGGCCGCGAGTTGATGCAATATCCAGGCATTGCGCAGGTTCGTTCCGTAGCCGGCGCCTGGGAAGTGGACGTAACCATGCCAGAGGAGCGGATCGGCGAGTTGCTGGCGGAACTGGACCGCAAAGGGCATCGTATCGTTGAGTTTCGCCAGCAGCAGAGCGATCTGGAGGATATTTTCATGCTGATTACCCAGGGCAATGTACAATGAGTGTGCAGAAACGGCTGGCGGACGGGCTCAATCCCATAGTGGTGAAAGAATTGCGTCAACTGGTGCGCAGCCGTTTTGTGATCGGCGCCAACTACAGTCTGCTGTTCTTGCTGCTGGCGGTTAGCGGGGTTTACCTGATCGGCGCCAATGTCCGGCACGCTACCTCGCTCAACTTCAATTTTGGCAAGCCCTTGTTCATGGTGCTGTTCGCTTGCCTGGCCGGCATCACGTTCACTTTTGTGCCGCTGTACACTTCGCTGCGCCTCGCTCTTGAGCGCGACAACATGGACCTGCTCTACATCACCAGTTTGCGTTCCGGCGCCGTGATCCGCGGCAAAATGATGAGCGCGATCATGCTCATGCTGCTGCTGTTCAGCATCTGCATGCCCTACATGGCCTTCACCTACATGCTGCGCGGCATTGACCTGGGGACCATTTTCTTCCTCATGATCTATGTTTTCTGCGTCACGCTGGGCTTGACCCAGGCCATGACGCTGCTGGCGTGTCTGCCCACGCAGCGCATGTATAAATATCTGCTCATGGGCATAGGTGCGCTCTTCATGGGCACGATCTGCCTATTTACGTTGATCGGCGTGCTGGAATGGCTCGATTACGGCGAACTCGGCGACATCTACACGGCGCGGTTTCGCAACAAAGCACTCGTCCTGTTCAGCCTGAGCGCGACATTGTTTCTCCTGCTGCATTTGCTGACCGTGGCTGTGATCACGCCGCCATCGTTCAACCGGGCGCTCCCGCTGCGGCTCTACAGCACGCTGCTCTGGGCCATCAGCGGCCTGGTCATGGGCTGGCTAAGCTTTCATCATCGCGATGGTTCATACATGGTGACCTGGACGGTATGCGTGACCGTGGCGTGCATCGTTGCGCTGTTGGCCGTGATCAGTGAACCCGAGCGCTTGTCCACACGCGTGCGGCGCACTATTCCGCGTCACCATGCGTTACGCTACCTGGCGTTGCTGTTTTATAACGGCACAACCGGCGGATTGGTCTGGGTTTTCGACATCCTGCTGCTGACCTTTACGATCGCCTTTTACATCAGCTTCCAGCATGTGCACCGTTCCTGGAGCGTACACGATTATCGCCAACACCTTGAGGTCTGGCGCGGCGCGGTTACGCTCGGTGTATACTTCATGGCTTACGCGCTGACAGCACTGGCCCTGCGCAACCTGTTCCGGCATTGGTTGCCTCACCAGTATACCTGGATCTGTTGCCTTTTTCTGGTTGCTCTGGGCGTTATTCTGCCGGCCCTGAGCCATTACTTTGTCGATCAGGATCGGCCCACTGACCTATTCGCCTGGTATATGGGCAATATTTTCGATATCGCCAACCGGACCCGTTTGAACAAGCACTTGGTTTTTGCTCTGACATGGGCCATACTGGGCCTGACGATCAACTACCGATGGTTTTGCCGCCAATACCAGCAGTTCAAGCCACCTGACCAAGCGGAAGTTTTGCCCCTGGCCGATTTGCCCGGGTTAGAGAAACTACGCTCTTCACAGGCAGTGAAAATAGCCTGTCTCGCGGTGCGCCAGTTGCTTGTCGATAAAAACAGAAAAAAAGAATGACCGCTCACCGAACCGACGCATCTCTGTCATTATGGTGACGGAAGGTCTTAATCATTTCGCAAAAGATATGCAGCACTCAGGGTGCTTCGCAACTCGGAGATGAGCCCCCTGCACCTTGCTCTGCATCCAGCATTGACATAAGCGAGATCCATGGATATGTTATAAACATTAGATTTAATAATGGAGTGGTCCTATGACACTTATCAACGATGACGACAGCAGCTCGACCGAATTGTTGGACATCAACAATCTGGAAGCTGTTTATTCGAAGGTATACATACAGTTGACCTTGACGACAGGCCCGGATCGCGGTCGCGTTTTCAAGGTATTCCCCTTGCAGGAAGTAATCATCGGCCGTAGCCATACCGCGGGGATTTGCATTGACGGCAAAGGGGTTTCACGTCAACACGCCAAGATTGACTTTGCCGTGGCCCCCCCCGTGTTGTCCGACCTGGGCAGTAAGAACGGCATCGTCGTTGACGGTCAGCGGGTCGAACAATTGGAGCTGGGACACGATACCGTGTTTTCCATCGGCAGTTGTGAATTCAAATGTGAAACGATGGAAGTGGCCCATGAAGAGCCGAAACTGGACCTTATCGATCCTAAGAAAATCGCCGAATTCAATGCTCAGTTGCGCAGCGAAGTGGCGTCCAAGAGCCAGCGCGACGAGGTGTTGACCGGCAACCTGGCCATGATGAATATCACGGCTTTGTTGCAGGTGCTCGATTCCAATGAAAGCAGCGGGATGCTGTTGATCATGTGCGATCAGAACATGGGCGAAATCTGGTTGGAAGACGGTCTGGTGCTTCATGCCAAATACGGCGGCACCGAAGGGCGCAAAGCCTTTAATCGCATGGCAGCCCTGAAAAAGGGCAAATTCGAATTTCACAGCCACGTGCGACCGCCCAAACATACCATTGGCCAGCGCGTACAGGAATTGCTGCTGGACGCATTGCGCGAAGCGGACGAACTGCCCAGCTACATGGATTCGCTGCCTGATCTGAACACCACGCTGCACTTCAATGAAAACGTAGCGGTTTGTTTGAATAAAATCCCCAAGTTCGTTTTCGAACTATTCGCTGTGATCAGCGACGGGGGCACCATCCAGTCCATCATCGATACCTGCGACCAGTCCGATGTTGAAATCTGCCGCACACTCCTGATTCTGCTCAATCAGCACATCTTAAAAATGGGCAAACCGAATCAGCCCAACCTACTGGATTCCAAAATTTCGCTGGCCTTGCAGGTGGATGAGCTGAAAAACACCAACCAGATCCCCACCATAGATATATAAGGTCGTCTGCAAACGATTTTCCCGTCCTCATGACTTGCCAAGGTACGGCGTATGGGGCATAGTGGCGCTTTCACTGGTTTACCATGCAACACAAATTTTTTTTCATAGTCTGTTTATTCTCGGGTTTTCTGGCTGGTCTGTTTTACAGCCGCGGCAAAGAAGATCCCTTGGTCACTTTTTTCAGCGATGTTCGTACGTTCTTTTTGGGTTCGTGGAACAAACTCAAATCCTTATGGCTTTTTCTCGTGCGTTTCGTGCGTGGACGTCGCGATCAGAAAAAAAAATCGGAGCGCGTCCAAAAAATGTTTAAAAACCTGGGCTGGATCCCAGGAGCTAAAAAGCCTTCAAAAAAAGAAGGTAAAAAAAAATGACCGGACATGCGCTCAGGAACTCTGGCGCACATCTCCGACTTGGGGCAAAAAAAAAACATACGCGTCAGGATGTCTACCGCACATGGCATGGATGATTTAACTGACGCAACCAAGGTGATTTACAAACGCATTGATCACGTCAATGCCATGGGTTGGCGCGATTGACGAGACGGCAAAGGCTGTTTTTGATTGCATTTTTCCGAGATTTCACGAATATGTCAACATTTTCAAATGAGATGACGACATCTAAGGAGTGGAGGATGGGTAACGATTTTCATATTACGCGAGCGGATAACTGGTTTGAAAACAAAAAGAGTAAAATCGGCGCAAAAGAATGGATGCTGCTGGTAGAGGGCGACAGCGAACTGGATTCACTGCCTGAAAACGGCAAATACTATGTGTGCTGGACCAACGCCACGGATCCGCATGGGACTTGGTTCGACTGGAATGCGGGCAATGTCTACACCACAGCTCCCAATCGCGAAGCCTTGCTCAAAATGATTGCAATGGCGCGTCTTCTAAAAGCCCAGGTCCAGGCCGACGACGGTTCCGTCTGCATGTCCATAAAAGATTACGACCAAGTCGCGGGCCAACTCAAGGCATGAAACTTTCCTGGGAATAGCCCTGCATTATGG
This sequence comes from uncultured Verrucomicrobiota bacterium, assembly GCA_964580325.1. Classification (GTDB taxonomy): domain Bacteria; phylum Verrucomicrobiota; class Kiritimatiellia; order CAYTQP01; family CAZOLK01; genus CAZOLK01. The sequence continues at coordinate 29,345 of CAZOLK010000009.1, forward strand.
GTCATGTTCAGGCCTATTGCCATGAAAACCAAAATTGACCGTTCTCGCTTCATCCCGAAAACGTGCATCCTCTTATATCGCGTAATTCAGAACATCTTGCTTCTCGTTTTCCTGGATCAGGTGCTGGATGGTGGTTTTGGAGAAAACCTGCATCAGGACTTCGTTGGCCTGGATCCAGAGTGATCGAGAGGGACAGATGCTGGCGCGTGAGCACGGTTCCTCGATACAGGGCGAAATAGCCATCTGCCCTTCCACGTTTTCCAACACATCGGAAACGGTCAACATATCGACCGGCTTGGCCAACATATAGCCGCCATGGATACCGCGGACACTGCGCACCAGACCCGAAGCCTTGAGCTTGATCAGCATTTGTTCGCAATAATGAGCGGTCACATCTTCTTCTTCTGCAATCTGCTTGACGGTCTTGGTCTCGCCAGACCGCAAGCCGCCTAAATTCACCACAATCCGCGTCGCATAGCGACCTTTGGTCGATATTGTCAGCATAGTTTTTTTCCATAGTAATACTTGAGAACTAATGTAATGTAAGGCCTTTGTAGAGGTTTGACAATTATTTGGTAAAATTCAGGGCGGGACGCCCTATCAAAACACCTTAACGCCCTAACTCTGCCCCAAGTACTCTTGCAGGGATTTTACGCCCCAGGTATCCTTGTGCTCGCGCATATACCGAATCGCGTCCAGGCAGGCCCGGGCGCCGGACTGGGTGGTGATGATGGGTACACTGCGCAGAATGGCTTCCGAACGAATCTTGACCTCGTCGATGCGTGCCCTGGGACCGCTGGGTGTATTGATCAGCATGCAGATGGCGCCCTGCTTCATCATGTCCAGCACATTGGGGTTGCCGCCCTCGACCAGTTTCTTCAAGCGGATGCTCTCGATCTGGCGCTCGGCCAGGACATCGGCGGTGCCGTACGTCGCCGCCACCTTGAAGCCCAGGGCCACCAACGCGGTGCCGATTTCCACGGCCCAGGGTTTGTCCTTATCCGCGGTGCTCAGAAAAACCGTGCCCTGGTCCGGCAACATCTGACCGGCCGCCAACTGTGATTTCCAGAAGGCAGGCGCAAACTCGGTGTCAATGCCCATCACTTCGCCTGTAGATTTCATTTCCGGGCCCAGAATCGGGTCAACGCCGGCAAACCGGTTAAACGGCAGAACCGCTTCTTTGACCGCATACCAGGTCACTTCGGGTTTACGCGCCAAATAATCCATATCGACAATCTTCTGCCCCACCGCGATACGGGCCGCCATCTTGGCCAGCGGCACGCCCGTGGCTTTGCTGACATAGGGCACGGTGCGCGAGGCGCGCGGGTTGATCTCCAGGATGTAGAACTCGTTGTCCTTGATGGCGATCTGGACGTTCATCAAACCGCGCACGTCCAGTTCCAGGGCTATGCCGCGGCACGCTTCTTCTACGTGCGCGACCATATCTTGTTCCAACGTGTGCGGCGGTATGCAGCAGGCGCTGTCGCCGGAATGAATGCCCGCTTCTTCGATATGCTGCATAACCCCGCCGATCAAGACCGTATCGCCGTCGCTGACCACATCCACATCCAGCTCGATGGCATTGGAGAGATAGCGATCGAGTAATACTGGAAAACCGGGGCTGACCTCGAACGCGGCCTTGATGAAGGGGCGCGCTTCCTGAGGATTGTAGGCCACCATCATGGCTCGGCCGCCCAGCACATAAGAGGGCCGGATCATGACTGGATAGCCGATCTCCGCGGCCACGTCCAGCGCCTTGTCCATAGCCATGGCCGTACCGCTCTCCGGCTGCTTCAAGCCGAGTTTATCGAGCAACACCTTGCAGCGTTCGCGGTCCTCGGCGCGGTCAATGCTGTCCGGCGACGTGCCCAGGATGTGAACGCCCGCGTTTTTCAGTGGCACGGCCAGGTTCAACGGCGTCTGACCGCCCATCTGGACAATGACGCCAAGCGGTTGCTCATTTTCGTAGATGTTCATCACATCCTCGAACGTCAACGGTTCGAAATAGAGCTTGTCCGACGTATCGTAGTCTGTACTGACCGTCTCGGGATTGCTGTTGACCATAATGGTTTCGTAGCCGGCTTCACGCAGGGCCAACACCGTGTGCACGCAGCAGTAGTCGAATTCGATCCCCTGTCCGATCCGGTTGGGACCGCCGCCGAGGATCATGACTTTATCGCGCGCGGACGACTGCGACTCGTTGCGGTCGGCATAGCTGGAATAGTAATATGGCGTATAGGCTTCGAACTCGCCGGCGCAAGTATCCACCAGCCGGTAGACGGGTTTCAACCCCTGTTCGATGCGGCGCCGGCGCTGCTCGCGCTCATCGCCGTCCTTGCGCAGGGCCGCCAGTTGCGCGTCGGAAAAACCGCAGACTTTGGCCTTGCGCAACAGATCGTACGGCAACGGCCTGCCCGCGGGAAAGTCCAGCAACGCGCTCTCGGTTTCCACAATCTGGGCCAGGTTATCGATAAACCAGGGATCGATCGTCGAAATGCGCGACACCTCTTCGATGCTCATGCCGCTTTTCAGGGCTGCCTTGACATAAAAAACGCGCTCCGCGGCGCCATGACGTAACCCATGCTTTAACTTGCTCATGTCGACAAAACGCTCCACGCTCAAGCCCAGACCGTCAATGCCGATCTCCAGTCCGCGCAGCGCTTTCTGGAAGGCTTCCTTGAAATTACGGCCAATGGCCATGGTTTCGCCCACGGATTTCATACTCACCCCCAGGCGCACATCGGCTGCCGGGAATTTCTCGAACGCAAAGCGCGGAATTTTGACCACGCAGTAATCGAGCGTGGGCTCGAACGAAGCCGGCGTCTCGCGGGTGATGTCGTTGGGCAGTTCATCAAGGGTATAGCCCACGGCCAACTTGGCCGCGATCTTGGCAATGGGAAAGCCAGTGGCTTTGCTGGCCAGCGCGGAACTGCGCGAAACGCGCGGATTCATCTCGATCACGACCATGCGCCCAGTGCCCGGATGAACCGCGAACTGCACATTGGAGCCACCGGTCTCCACGCCGATGGCGTGCATGACGCGAATGGTCGCGTCACGCATTTCCTGGTATTCTGCGTCGGTCAGGGTCTGGGCCGGGGCCACGGTAATGCTGTCGCCGGTATGGATGCCCATGGGATCCAGGTTTTCGATGGAACAGATGATGACCACGTTGTCGTTGCGGTCGCGCATCACTTCCAGTTCGAATTCTTTCCAGCCCAGCACGGATTCCTCGATCAATACTTCATTGGAAATGCTGGCTTTGATGCCGCCGGCCGCGATCTGCTTGAGTTCTTCCATGGTATAGGCCGTACCGCCGCCAGTGCCGCCCAGGGTAAAGCTGGGTCGGACAATGATGGGAAAACCGATCTCCTCGGCCGCGACCTCGGCATCCTCCACAGTGTGCACATGTCGGCTTTTTAAACATTCCACGCCCACTTCGGCCATGGCCTTCTTGAAAAGATCGCGCTCCTCGGCGCGCTTGATCACCTCGACATTGGCGCCGATCATTTCGACGCCGTATGTATCCAGCACGCCCAGAGCCGCGGTTTCAACCGCGGTGTTGAGCGCGGTCTGTCCACCCAGCGTGGGCAACAGCGCGTCAGGACGCTCACGCTCGATGATCTTGGCCACCACCTGGGGCGTAATAGGCTCGATATAGGTGCGGGCAGCCATTTCCGGATCGGTCATGATGGTCGCCGGATTGCTGTTGACCAGCACCACTTCGTATCCCTCTTCACGCAATGCTTTGCAGGCCTGGGCGCCTGAGTAGTCGAACTCGCAGGCCTGGCCGATGACGATGGGACCGGACCCGATAATTAGTATTTTATGAATATCTTCACGCTTGGGCATGCGGTGCAACTCCTGAACTCATGGTCATGTCTGTTCATTCCCATTCTATGGTGCTGGGCGGCTTGGAACTGATGTCGTAAACGACCCGGTTAATACCTTTGACTTCGTTGATGATGCGCGATGAAATGCGCCCCAAGGTTTCATAGGGCAATTTATACCAGTCCGCGGTCATGCCGTCGAGGCTCTGCACAGCGCGTACCGCGACCACATACTCGTAGGTGCGCTCGTCCCCCATGACGCCAACGCTGAAAACGGGCAGCAGCACGGTGAAGGATTGCCATATTTTACGGTAGTCCGGCAGTTTTTCCACCTCCTGCTGCACGCGCAGGTCCGCTTCCTGCAAGATGCGCACCCGCTCCGGCGTAACTTCACCCAGAATGCGCACGGCCAGTCCCGGCCCGGGAAAAGGTTGACGATAAACCACCTGGTCCAGCAGCCCCAGCTCGCGCCCCACCAGACGTACTTCATCCTTGAACAGTTCGCGCAACGGTTCGATCAATTCAAACTGCATGTCACTTGGCAGTCCGCCTACGTTGTGATGACTTTTGATCGTGGACGAAGGCCCACCAATGGGCGAAAAGCTTTCGATCACGTCCGGGTAAAGCGTGCCCTGAGCCAGGAACTTGATCTGACGCCCCAGTTTTCGCGCCTGATCGCTGAAAATATCGATAAAGGTTGTGCCAATGATTTTGCGCTTCTGCTCCGGGTCGGTCACGCCTTGGAGCTTACCCAGGAAGATATCGCGCGCATCGACCACGTGCAGGTCCATGCCAAACGTCTGGCCGAACACTTCGCGCACATGCGCGGTCTCACGGCTGCGCAACAGGCCGTTGTCGACAAATACGCAATGCAACCGCGAACCCACAGCACGGTGAATCAGCGCGGCAACCACCGAAGAGTCGACGCCGCCGCTCAAACCGCAGATGATATGCTCGTCGCCGGTGCGTTCCCGGATCTGCTCCACGCTCTGCTCGATGAACGACCGCATCTCCCAATCGCCGGAACAGGCACAGACATTGAACAGGAAATTGCGCAAAATATCCACCCCGCGCGGGGTGTGAATCACTTCCGGGTGAAACTGCAGGCCGTACAACTTTTTTTCGCGGTGCACCATGGCGGCAAAGGGACAGGTTTCCGTACGGGCCAGCACAGCGAATTCAGGAGGCAATTGCTCGATCTGGTCGCCGTGGCTCATCCAGACATCGAGTCTGGCCGGCAAATCTTCAAACAGGGGCGCGGCCCCGGACATGGCGATTACGGCCCGGCCATACTCGCGTGCCTTGCCGGGTTTGACGCGACCTTCCAGTTGACGACCCATAAGCTGCATGCCGTAACAGATGCCCAGAACCGGCAGCCCCAGGTCAAAGAGTTCGGGATCGCACAGGGGCGCGCTTTCGCTCAGGACGCTGGCCGGGCCGCCGGACAGGATAATGCCTTTGGGCACCCGTTCGCGCAGTGTCTCGGCCGCGGTGTCATAGCGCAGCAATTCGCAATAGACCTTCTGTTCGCGGATGCGCCGTGCGATCAACTGGCTGTATTGCGATCCGAAATCGAGGATCGCGATCCAATCCATGCTCTTGCTCATGTGCGCCCGTCTCCTATACTATGCATGAAATCGGTGAAAAGCCGGGTCGAGTCGTGGGGACCGGGACAGGCCTCGGGATGGTATTGAACCGAAAAGAGCGGCCACACTTTATGGCGGATGCCCTCGCAGGTGCGATCGTTGAGGTTGATGTGCGTCGGTTCGATGGTGTTGCTGTCCAGCGAATCCAGGTCAACGCAGAACCCATGATTCTGCGAGGTTATGTCGACTTTACCGGTGCGCAAATCCTGAACCGGCTGGTTGCCGCCGCGATGGCCGAACTTGAGCTTATACGTGCTGCCGCCCAGGGCCAGGCAGAGCAATTGATGGCCAAAACAAATGCCAAACGTCGGAATCTGCTTTTCGATCACGCCGCGAATCGCACTGACAGCCTGGGGCACGCCCTCGGGATCGCCGGGACCATTGGAAATGAAGAAACCGTCCGGTTGCCAGGCCAGGATTTCATCCGCTGGCGTATTGTAAGGAAAGACGCGCAGCGCACAACCGTAGCGGGCCATCAAACGCAACTGGTTCACCTTGACGCCGCAATCCAACACGGCGATCCGAAACGGGAAACGTCCCTCCAACTCAGGGTTGAAAAAAGCATCGTAGGTTTTGCGACCAGCCTGCTCGATCACGGCAAACGCCTGCTGGTCAGTGTAGGGACCCGGCCAATCGTAGGCTGTTGCGGTGGACACCTCGCCTGCCAGGTCGCGACCGACCAGGCCAGTGGAATTGCGGGCTTTCTCCACCAGGTTTTGCCGGTCCTGATCCTCGGTGGATACAACGCACTTCATTGCGCCCTGACGCCGAATGTGCAACGTTACGGCGCGCGTATCGATGTCGTCGACGCCAAGCACGCCATGCTCTTCCAGGTAGGCTTCCAAGGTCTTGCCATGGCGCCAGTTGCTGGGAATCCGACTGCATTCGCCAATGACCAACCCGGCGGCATGCGGCCGGCGGGATTCTTCGTCCTCGGCGTTGATCCCGTAATTGCCGATCAACGGATAACAGAGCGTCACGACCTGGCTGTAATATGACGGATCCGTCAAAATTTCCTGGTAGCCGGTCATCGAGGTATTGAACACCAACTCACCGTAAACCTCACCCTTACCGGCAAAAGCGCGCCCCTCGAAAATGGCACCGTCTTCTAAAGCTATGAACGCCTTCAATGTGGTTAATCTCCCATACCCAAGTAATGTTGCGTTGCAACGTTCTCCGATAATCGCACCGCTGTTGCAAGCATTTTCAGCATTTTTTTAAGATCGTGTTAGAGATGCGGGGAGAGTGCCGGGTGCAGGAGGGTGTGCAGGGTGCAAGGTGCTTCGATTCTAGCGATTCTATCGACTCCATCGATTCTTTTGACAAAATCCCCGCTCGTCACTCGAAGCTCTTGTCTTTTTCAGCGACAGGTCGTATGCTCGGTTGGAGCTTCATTTATCTTAAAATAAGGAATGGTTACGATGAAAAAAGAAGATCATTTGATTATCGGCATACATATCCTGGACCGTGTCAAGATCGTGGGCCAGATGCAGCAGATTTTCACCGAATACGGCTGCCATATCAAGACACGCCTGGGTTTGCACGACGTCTCCGAAGAGTATTGCAGTGCAACCGGCGTAGTATTGCTCGAAATGTTCGGCGACGACGCCAAACTGGCCGATTTCGAGGCCAAAATAAACGCTATCGATGGCATCGAGGTCCAGAAAATGGTGTTCAAGCACCCCGATTCGTAATCAGGCCAGTGGCGAATGGCGAGTTACAAGTGGCCAGAGCAAGGATTCAATTCCAACATCCAACACGGAATCAATTCAAGTAAAGGATCAAAGAAAAAACAAGCCAATCATCACTCTTCACTGGCCACTCTTTTACTCGCCGCTTGCCACTCTTTACGGAATTCTGACCGGCAGGTAGCCGACCTGGCCACGGTCGTAAACATAGAACTTGTTGACGCCGCTGGCCATCTGGTTGCGTGCCTGACGAACATCCGCCACTTTAGCGTCGTTGACTTCAATCACAACCATGCCTTCGCGAAACGTGCGCACATAGGGCGAATCCGGCGCCACTGCGGTGACCACCAGTCCATTGACTTCGCTGGGTATTTTATATTTCGCGCGCAGCTCTTCGTTCAAAACCGCAAATGAAACGCCCTTCAGCAAGTCGCTGCCGATTTGCCCTTTCAGGTCTGCCACTGAAATGCTGGTTTGATGTTTCTTTCCATCGCGGATGTATTCGATGTTCACTTCCGAGCCCGGCGGCGTCTGTCCGATATGCAGGCGCAGTTCATTGGCATTGTCGATAACCTCGTCGTCAAGCTTGACGATCACATCGCCGCGCTGAATCCCACCCTTGTCCGCAGGCAAACCTTCTTCGACCTGGTCGATCAACGCCCCCCTGGTATCCTTCAGACCAAACGCCTCGGCCATATCCGGGGTCAGGTCCGAAATGCGCACGCCCAGAAAGCCGCGACGCACTTCGCCAAAGTCGATCAGGTGCCGAGCCACGCTCAGGGCCAGGCCGCAGGGAATGGCGAAACCAATGCCGATGTTGCTGCCGGTACGCGACAGTATGGCTGAATTGATCCCGATCAGCCGGCCCTGAATATCGATCAATGCGCCGCCCGAATTGCCGGGGTTGATCGAAGCATCGGTCTGGATGAAGTTCTCATAACCTTCCACACCGTAGATGCCGATAGCCCGACCCTTGGCCGAAATGATGCCCTTGGTTACAGTACGGCCTATTCCCATCGGGTTTCCGATGGCAAACACGATGTCGCCGACCTGAACCTGCTCGCTGTCCGTAAGGGTGACCACGGGCAGATCGTCGGCATCCACCTTAAGCACGGCAATATCGGTGCGCAGGTCGCGGCCCACGATCCTGGCCTCCAGTTCACGGTCGTCGCTGAGCTTGACCAGCACGCGATCCGCATCCTCGCCACGCTCATCGCTGACCACATGGTTATTAGTCAAAATATAACCGTCGCGGGTGATGATGACACCCGAGCCAATGCCCTGGGGCACGATGTGCTGCTCGACATCCTCATCGCGCGGGACTTGGCGCGGAATAGGCAAACCAAAAAAGCGACGCATGAGTTCCTCGTCAGGCGAAAGCCCGCGTGTGCGCACCACGTTTACAATACGAGCAGTGGTCACCGACACCACGGCCGGCGTAGCTTTTTTCAAGATGGGCGCATAACTGGCGGGAGCGCGCATGGTTTCGCGATCGATGTCCCGGTTGTCGCGGCTCAATTCGAAATTCGCTTTCTGTTCACTTTCACGCGCCATAGGCGTGTCGCCCTGCCAGCATGCCAAGGTCGCCAACAACGCCCAGCAAATAATCCGTCTTATCCGCAATGTCGTTTTCATCCAGCTTCTCCCTTCCATTATAACTCAGTTGTCATTCTCAGCGTTGCGTTTAATTCGCTATTGCAGCTTATGACAAAGCGCCGCCGGTTTTGTTGCAAAATTTGCGCCACAAAAAGCTTGTGCAAAGCTGTAAATCGCCTATTGTTATTAGCCGACATTTTTTTACGCATTCCCCTCATAAAAGAGAGCTATGACAGGATGAAAAAAAATATCCGCTATATCTTCGTACCGGCCCTGGTCTTGCTGACAGCCGGCGTTGCTGGTCCGGAGGCGGGCGACGGGGCACTGCTCACGCACCGGATGATGCTGCTCGCGATTCAACTGGGGTTGTTGATCCTGGCCGCACGCAGTTGCAATCAACTCTTTGAACGGTTTCACCTGCCTGGCGTATTGGGCGAGTTGATCGCCGGCATGATCATCGGCCCCTTCTGCCTGGGCGGGCTGCCATTGATCGGTTTTCCCCATGGCCTCTTTCCGCTGGGTCAGGCCGGGTTCCCGCTGTCCCACGAGCTTTATGGCGTCTGCTGCATCGCCGCGATCGTGCTGCTGTTCAATGCCGGGCTGGAAACGGACCTGGATCTTTTCCTGCGCTTTTCCATGGCCGGCGGTGCCATCGGGATCGGCGGCGTGGCCGCATCGTTCGTCATCGGCGATCTGACCACCATGCTGTTCTCCAAGTGGCTGTTCGGCGAGTGGGCCGGCTTCTTCGACATGCGCTGCATATTTCTAGGCCTGTTATCCACGCCCACCTCGGTCGGCATCACCGCACGCGTGCTCTCGGATAAGCGCAAGATGGATTCACCCGAGGCCGTGACCATTCTCTCAGGCGCGGTGATCGACGATGTGCTGGGGATTATTCTGCTGGCCATTGTGCTGGGCGTGAACAGTGCCGGCGATCACAATCAACAGGTCGACTGGGGACACATCGGCATCATCGCGGCCAAGGCGCTCGGCATCTGGTTGGCAGCCACGGCGCTGGGCCTTTACATGGCGCGGCGCATCAGCCGGCTGCTGAAAAAAATTTATGACCGCACCTACATCGCGATCAGCTCGCTGGCACTGGCCATGATCCTCGGCGGCTTGTTCGAAGAAGCGGGTCTGGCCATGATCATCGGCGCCTATGTCATGGGACTAACCCTTTCGCGCACCGACATCAGCCGGGTGGTCCAGGAACACATGGAGCCGCTCTACAAGTTTTTCGTGCCGGTCTTTTTCTGCGCCATGGGCATGATGGTAAACCTGAGCACGCTCGGATCGTCCGCGGTACTGGTGTTTGCCCTGGTCTACGCACTGACCGCGATCGTATCCAAGCTGATCGGCTGCAGCCTGCCGGCCCTGCTCTTCAACTTCAATAAGCTGGGCGCAATGCGCATCGGTATTGGCATGGCGCCGCGCGGCGAGGTGGCCTCGACCATCGCCGGCATCGGTCTGGCCTGCGGCATTCTGGCGCCAGAGCTGTTCAGCGTTGCCATCGTGATGAGCGTGATCACCATCCTGGTCGTACCCGCTCTGCTGGGCGCCCTTTTCCAGCAACCGGCCGCGGGTACGCGCACGCCACTCACTACCACGGAAAAAACCACACTGACCTTTGACCTGCCCTCGCCGCAGATCGTCAACCTGCTGCTGGACAAGCTGATGGAAGCGTTTGACCAGGAGGGGTTCTTTGTCCACACCCTCAAACGCGGCCAGGTGCGCGTCTACCAGTTTTTAAAAGACGACATGACGATCATGGTGCGCTCGCTTGAAAACGCCATCGTGTTCGACAGCGCGGCAACGGACCGGTCGTTCATCGCCACCGCTGTCTATGAACAGATCCATGAACTGGAGAAAATGATCAAGGGATTGAACAAACCCATTGACAGCAGGGAAATCGCCTGCCGCATGCAGGCCAGGGACGAAGCCGCCACTGCGCGCAAGTTGAAACTGGTGCATATACTGAAACCCGAATGGATCGTTCCGGAACTGCGGGCAGAAACCAAGGAAGACGCCATTGACGAACTGCTGGCGCTATTCGTGCGCGACGGCGTGGTCAACGATGAAGAAAAAGTGCGGCATGGCTTACTGGAACGTGAACGCGTCATCTCCACCGGCATGCAGCACGGACTGGCACTGCCCCACGTCAAAACCGACGCAGTCGACCGCTTGGTCTGCGCCGTCGGCATTAAACGCGACGGCATCGACTTTGACTCGCTCGACGGCGAACTTACGCGCATCGTCGTTCTGGAACTGGCACCGGAGCAGGCAACCTCGCCACACCTCCAATTCATGGCAACCATCAGCCAGGTGCTGCAGCAGGAAGTCTGCAACCTGTTGCTGGCCGCCAAAAACCAGAAAACCATCTACCAGATCCTGACCGGACAACCCCTTGTGTGACCTTGTCCAACAAAAAAACAACGTTTTCATTAAACGCTTTGGCGCAAAAACAATCCAATAATTAAAACGAGCATTAAAACGAGCAATACGCAATTTTATATATGAAGAAACAATTGGTCATGCGGTTACGCGATGCAGGACTTCTACTGACTCTGACATGGCTGGCAAGCGTGCTGGCGCATGGCCAGGAAGTACAACCCGCCCAAATTCCGGATCTACGGCTCTTTTCACGCACAAAACCAGGCGTTGTACAGTTGCGTTGGACGCTGGAAACCTGGCCCGAACAGGTTTTCGCGTTCGACCTGAGGCGCCGCATTCGCAAATCCGACGGAAAATTCGGAGAATGGGCGTTTTGCAACGGCTTACCCATTGCACCAGACCTGCGACCGGACAAAGAGTGGATCAACCTTGACCGCGATCCGGAGATACATGAGCATTTACGCAATTATCTCAAACGCCTGCTCCACGACAACGACCTGCAACCCATGGACGCACAAGCCACGCGCAACGCGCTCAGCCAAGACGCGGAATGGCTGCGGAGCCTTTGCGATCTGGCATCCCGAGACTGGATCAAGCCATTGGCCGCCGGTTTCAGCTTTGTCGACCGCGACTGCCCCAAACCAGGCGAATACGAATACGGCCTGTTCGCCGTGGGCCCATACGGTCAACCAGACGTCATGCCGGCGGCTGTCTGCCGAGTTCAGGTAGAGTGTATAGAGCCTGAATGGATGCGACTTTTCGGCGAAACGTGCGATGCTGGCGCACGCCTGCTCTGGCTGCCCTATGGATGGCGCGAAGATATCAACAGCTTCCGCGTCACCAAACGCGAACGCAAAGCGGACGGCACATGGGGGCCGGAAATCCAACTCCTTAAGGAAACGATTTCTCCTGGCATGCAAATGGACCGGTTCGATACCTGGCGCCTGCCCGTTAACATGCGCGACAGGCTTGCGCGGGAGATACGCAACTACCTGGAAAAAGACCTCTTCATCGACTCAGCCCTGCTTCGCGACTTTATGCGGCAGGGCGCTTACCAAAACTATGTGACGCAACGCAAGTTATTGACCCAGAGCCTTGACTACGCCATGATACTCGGCTTCGGGTTTATCGATACGAGTTATGACCAGGATGCCGAATATGCGTTGTACCCGGTTTACGCCGACCAAGCGCCCTGCGATTACGCCCTGTCCCGCTGCACGGTGCCGAAACAACCGCCGCACCATCCACCCTTTATCGAACTGGGCGCCGCCCGGGTCGGCTCCAGCATCCGGGTGCATTGGAGCATGCCCGAATGGAATTACCTGCAACTGGGCTGCCAGGGATTTCACCTGTATCGCGTTGGACCGCCCGAATCTACCAGCCAGCCCGAGCGGGTGAATCAAACCCCCATCCCCAGTGCTAAGAGTCATTTTGACCTGGTGCGCGGCCAATTCATCGATGAGCGCTCAGCGCTTGACGCACCCATGCACTACCACCTGCGGCTAATCACGGTTTTCAACAGCGAGTTGCCGCCCACACCCATCGATTATACCCCTGCCCCTCCAATCCAAAAACTAAAACTGGATGCCGTCCGCCTGCTTGCCGTCAGGCATATCCCCCAAGGCGTCCATCTGCAATGGGAAGTGGACCAACCTGGCGTTTGGCTGGGTTTTCAAGTCGAACGCTCAAGCAAACGTAAGAGCGACTTTTCTCCTGTATTCTCCATGCTGCCGGCCGACTTGCGCCAGTTCGTCGACACGGATGCGCCCAAGGTTCGCGCCAGGGACTATTATCGTGTAACCGGAATCAGCATAAACGGCCAACGCCAAACATCGAAAGTGCTGGCTGTTGGAGAAAAAGCAACCTACAGCAAACCGGGGAAATGAAGCTATGCGGAACCCAAACAAGCGAAATCATTGGACATGGACACATCCCTGGATACCCAACGCGCTATGGGGGTGCATTGTTTCTGTTCTTGTCGGACCTGACACACTCGTTCAGGCTGGCGACCTGCGCGATGCCATCATGAAACAGGACGTGATCCTGCTGCTGGATTTTCTACACGCTGGCGCCAAACCGGACGCTGACCGCGAACCGACGACCGGCAACACACCGCTGCACCTGGCGGTTATGCGCGATGAAACGCGAATGACCGAAGTCCTGCTGGAAGCAGGCGCAGACGTCAATAGCCGCAATGTACACGGCGAAACGCCACTGATGGCCGCTGCCGGTCGCGCCAGTAAGCAGACCGTCGAGTTATTGCTGAACGCAGGCGCTGACATCGCAATCGTGCGCACAGACCAGAAAGGCCCATTGCACGGCGCAGCCATGTCGCCGCACAAAAGAGCCATTGATGTGGCCCGCTTGCTGATCAAAGCCGGATCTCCAACAGAACAACCTGACACCCAGGGCGTTACGCCCCTGCACCTTGCTGCCAGGAGCGGCAACACAGGCATCATGAACCTGCTGATCGACCACGGCGTCGATTTCAATGCACGCGACAAAATGGGCTTAACGCCGCTGCACTGGAGCGTCCAGGGTTCGTGCCTCGCTTCTGCCAAAGTGCTGCGCCAATGCCAGGCCGATCTTAATGTCCTGACCAAAGATAAAAAGACGCCGCTGCACTGGGCCGTCTCCCTGCGCAACAAGGACATGGTCCAATGGCTGCTCGAAAACGGGGCCGACTCAACCGTACGCGACATATATGGCGCCACTCCACTGAAACTGGCCCAACAGTGCAAGTTCCAGGACATGGCCGACCTGTTGCGGAAACACAGTATCCGGGAATAGTCAAACACCGTTCAACGGAAGACGGCGATGTCGTCCCCCTGAACCAAAAATAATCGTTAACCTTCTAAGGGCGTGCGCAAAAATAACTTCACCATTGAGGGGGCAATTCATCCCATCCCGGCTTCGTTGCGAATGTTTCGAAATATTTCAATATTCCTACAAATTCGCGCCTTGCCGGCCCGGCTGGGCGACTTACCTCCACATATGACGAACTTCTTTTTGCGAACGCCCTAATGTACAAACTTCAGGGATCACCCCCAGAGCCTGTTCATGGCACTCAGGATGGCCTTAATCGAAGCGATATCAATGTTGGAATCGATGCCTACGCCGAACGACTCGTCAAAACCATCGCGACAGAGCTGGATATAGGCCACGGCCTTGGCGTCAGCGCCGCGTTGCATGGCATGCTCCGTATAATACTCGAGCGAGATGTCAGCCTGCGCCTTCTCACGAATCGCCTGCACAAACGCATCGATGGGGCCATTGCCGCAGCCGGAGATTTCATGCTCCACGTCCTCGAAGCGCACCACTGATTTGATCAGGGTCTCCTCGAATTCCTTGCCGTCTACTTCGCGTATATCGGTTTCCAGGCGGCACGTTTTCATGTGAAAAGGCCGATCTTTTTTCAAATATTCGTTTTCGAAACAGGCCAGCATGTCTTCCGGGACAAGTTCCTCGCCGGTTTCGTCCGTAATGCGTTGAATGGTTTTGGCGAACTCGGGTTGCATCTTTTTGGGCAGGCGATAGCCGAAGCGATCTTCCATGATATAGGCCACGCCGCCTTTGCCGGACTGGCTGTTGATGCGGATGATGGATTCGTAGGTTCGACCCACATCGCACGGATCGATGGGCAGGTACGGCACTTCCCAAATTTTCCCGTCGCCATCGCGATAGGCTTTCATGCCTTTGTTGATCGCATCCTGGTGTGAACCAGAAAACGCGGTGTAGACCAAGTCGCCGGCATAGGGATGGCGCGGATGCACGCGCATGCGCGTGCTCACCTCGTACGTCTCGCGCACGGCATTGATGTCGCTCAAATCCAACCGCGGATCGATTCCCTGGGAAAACATGTTCAACGCCATAGTGACCAAATCCAGGTTGCCGGTTCGTTTACCGTTGCCGAACAAGGTCCCTTCAACCCGATCGGCTCCGGCCATCAAGGCCAACTCGGACGCAGCCACGGCCGTGCCGCGGTCGTTATGCGGGTGAATGCTCAACTGAACGCTATCGCGCCGCTGCATGTTGCGCGAACACCACTCGATCTGGTCGGCATAAATATTGGGCGTGCACATCTCGACCGTAGCCGGCAAGTTGATGACAGCCGGCTGTTCAGGCGTGGGTTCCCAGACATCCAGGACAGCATGACAAACCTCCAACGCATAGTCCATTTCCGTGCCGGTAAAACTTTCTGGTGAGTATTGAAAACGAATGCCGGAATTGCCGCCGGCCTCGCAGAATTCGCGTACCCATTGAGCGCCCTGCACCGCTATGCCTTTGATCTCCTCGCGGTCCTTGCGAAACACCACTTTGCGCTGCAAGACCGATGTGGAGTTGTAGACATGGACATTCGCCTGGTTGACCCCCTCCAAAGCTTCGAAAGAGCGCTCGATCAAATGTTTGCGGGCCTGGGTCAAAATCTGGATGACCACATCGTCAGGAATGCGTTTCTCTTCAATAATCTTGCGGACAAAAGCGAATTCCGTGGCCGATGCGGACGGGAAACCGACCTCGATCTGCTTGAAACCGATCTTGACCAACATCTCGAACAGGCGCACTTTTTCATCCACGCTCATGGGCACGTCCAGGGCCTGGTTGCCATCGCGCAAATCCACGCTGCACCAGATCGGTGCCTGGGTGATCACCTTGCTGGGCCATTGACGATCCTGCAAATTTACCCCAGGATAAGGAACATATTTCATATAGTTCATAGTCATTATTCATTCTCCATTCATCTGTTTTTACTTATCAAGACACAAAAAAACCGCCGTCTCGGAAGAGGCGGCGGTTTAAACGGTTTCAATCCAAAAAAATCAACAGGTTACCGGGCACACCCCTTCCCTACCTTGCCTAGTAGCAAAAGCGTAGCCAACAAATTAGTCTCAAATTTTGGATAACTATTCATTGTGAATAGTATGACTATAAGCCAGAAAAACCGCGGTGCAAGAAATAAAAGGGAAAAAAAGTGCAATCTTTTGATGCAACACAACGTGCCCCACCCTGTTTTTTTCATCTGAAAAGATTGCATCGTATCGGACGTCTTATTATTGTATGTCTGTTTCGAATATATTTTTCCGTTCTGTAACAAGATACAAACAGAGGGTCAAACCAATGAAAAAAATCGCAGGGATCGTACTTTGTTTAATAGTGGTTGCGCTGGCCGCTTTGTTGAGCTTACATGCTTTTTCAGCTCGGTCCAGTCAAGCCAAGTCGTTCGCGCAAGAAGGTTATCGTTGCATAGATGAAGGACGCAACGAGCAAGCCCGCAAAGCGTTCCTGGAAGCGCTTGCTGAGGATAAAGGATTCGAGCCGGCGCTGAACGGTCTGGCAGAAATCGAGCGGATCGATGAAGCCGTTGACACGCTCAATGATGTAGAAGTCCTACTGGGTCGTGACAATTTTAAGGGCGCGGTCGACTTGTGCGGTGAGGTGATGAGATTGCAGCCCAACAATCCCGCTGCGCTGGACCGGCATGCGCTGATTAAAACTGTGAAAAAGCTGAACAATTCCTTTCAGCAGCGCGAGTGGCAAGCGTGCCTGGACTTGCTGGCCAGGGCAAAAGAAAAATGGCCGGATTGCACGCTCATAAGCGAAAAGCTCAAATTGGTGTCACGCGAAATCTTGGCCCAACAGAACCTGGAAAAAATGATATATCAATTGAATAACAACGAGGAGTCCCTGGCTTTCGCCGCCATTAAGGTCATCCCGACCAACAGCGTTTATTATTCAAAAGCCCGCGAATTGCTGGTGCAGGCGCAAAGAAATTGAGCGTGTTCAGCGGCAAGCTTTTCCCGTATAAAGCAGCAAATGGCGCCGCTCTCCTAACAAATCCAGAATTTTTTTAAACCTCGTCCAAAATAAAGGTCGCGTTTTTCGATCATCTCACCCATGGCATTGGTGGATCCTTACAAGAAATACGGCCCGGGTGGATCGCTGGTTTATACACATGGTTCTCTTCTGGGCCAAAACGCCAGCAATCCCAACAGGATCAGGGCCGTGTTTTCCATCAATTTTTGCCAGCCGATGCGCTGTCCTTTAGTGCTAGTACTGAAACAACCGCAGGAAATGTCCAACCCGCGGTACACATTGAAGGCAATCGCCACCGTAAAGACGATGAGCATTGCCAGAATCAACGCCATGGCCGGTTTTCTGAACGAATTGGGCGGCAGCACGGCGATCCCGCAGACCAGTTCCAGCCAGGGCAGAAAAACCGCGGTCAGGTTGATCAGGTAGTCGGGTAAAATGCGATACATGTAGATTTGCTCCGCAAATTCACGCGGCTTGAGCAACTTGTGATAACAGGCGGCCAGAAAGACAATGCCCAGGATAATATAGGCCAAGTTGACGACCAGTTCGCGGTACTTTTTCACCGGGACATCTCCAAATCATAGCCGGCATTGGTCCAGGCTTCGTAACCTGCATGAAACAACATCAGGTTGGTGATTCCCTGTTCGATTAGGAATTTACTCAGCAGTTCGGCAGAATCGCACTCTATGCCGCTACAATAGGTCATAACCAGAAGAGACGGATCGAGCCATACAAACTCCGCCATCTTCTTCTCTTTCTCATCCTCCGGAAAGGAAAGGGCCATAGGCAGGTGACCTTTTTCGTAATCGTCCGCGGGCCGTGCATCCAGCACAATAGTAGTCTGTTGCTCAACGCTAGCCCTGGCCTGTTCCAGGGTCACGGTCGGCAAACCCAACGTCCAGGTCTCAAACCACGGAATCCGGTTGGGGGCATAGCTGTTGACCAGATAACCGCCGGCCAGGGCCGCAATTCCCAGCAACGCCATCTTAACCAGAAACCAGAGTGCCTTGAGTATCACATTCACGTTTCACCTCAGCTCAGATACCTAAAAAAAGTCCAACCAGAATATCAGGTTGCTATTCTGGTTGGACCATGCTCATCAAGCTGGTGTTGGAAAGTTATTTGACGTCTTGTGCTTTTTGCTCAAAAGCCCGCTGACGTTTTTGTTCCGCTGCTTTCTTCTTCGCCGATTCCTCGGCCGCTTTCTTGGCCTCAGCCGCTTTGCGCGCTTCCTCAGCCGCTTTGCGCGCTTCCTCAGCAGCTTTGCGCGCTTCCTCAGCAGCCTTCTGCTTTGCCGCCTCTTCCGCGGCTTTCTTCTTCGCCGCTTCCTCAGCCGCTTTGCGCGCTTCCTCAGCAGCCTTCTGCTTTGCCGCCTCTTCCGCGGCTTTCT
>CAZOLK010000010.1:0-4003 GCA_964580325.1 uncultured Verrucomicrobiota bacterium
GCGCGGCGGCGCGACCTCGCGATCTTTCGACACCGCGTTGCCGGACGCATCGTACAAATAATGCGTCCAGTCATCCAGCGCCGCGGGGCGGGGCTGGATGACGGTTTGTGGTATCGGGTGTCGAGTGTCGAATAGCAAACCTCCCGGCATGAGGACACGGTTGATTTCGGATTCTTCCACCCGACACTCGTCACTCGACACGATCAACCCATTCACCACGCGGTCGGCAAACGGCAACGCCCCTCCGGCGTATTCGCTGACCGTAAACCGGCCCCGCGGGCCGGCGCGGTCGATGGCCTGTTGGGCTTTATCCTCCGCCTGGGCGTCGGGCAACAGCATGCGGACATGAAAGCGTTCGCCGAGATGCTTGAGCGACAGCTCGTCGGAGCCGATCTGAACCACCAGCCCACCGGTAAAACCGGCCTTCCGGATTTCCTCGACCGGGTCGGCATTCGAAAGGCCGGATATCATGAAAAGACATACCAGGATAGTGGCAATTTTCTCAAGGGTTGCTGCAATAAAATTTATCATTTTGTGAATCCTTTATCCTTTATTTATGAGCCGTTCCATATATGGTCCGGCTTATTCATGTTTTTTATATTGCAACTCGTATCTGTTATGGATCCGAGTATAGAGGATACCTATCGTAAAGCTTTTTCCTTGAACGGGAAGAAAAGCATAAAAAAAACCATTCATTTTTTGTAATCGGGTCGGATGACGATCTCGCCGTCGTCTGCTTCGACGGTCATGGCCTGCATGAACGGCGAACTGCCGTCGAACGGCACGCAGTAATCGGTATTGCCCCAGCCCAGCATCCACCACTTTCCGTTCCGGTCTTGGAAGAGCGGCGAATTGCCGCCGTGCGGCATGCAGACGCCTTGGAAGTGGTACGGCCCCTCGATGGTGTCCGACACGCCGTAGGCGGAGGAATAACTGCCGAAATAATAGATGATCTGCTTGACGTATTTTCCGTCGATTTTGGCGAGATGATAGCCGCAGTCATGATTGATTTGCGATCCGTCGGACCATACGAGGCTGTGCTTCGAATCCGGATCGAGCCCGCTCATGTCGTCCTTGAAGGCGCGCAGACCGCCGAAACCGGTCAACAGATAGGCCTTGCCCGTATCGGGATCGGAAAAAAACGACAGGCCGTCGTTTGCGGCTATTTTGCCGACGAAATCGAACGGGCCGCCGAATTGGCCTTCGGGACTCCGCCACAGTCCGATGCCGGTTTTCATGCCGCCTTGACATTGCATGGCCAGCAGGCCGGCGCCGATATAAAGCCGGTTCCGATGTAGCATGAAACTGCCTTCCCAGATATTGACCTTACGGGGGTCTTCGAGCCGATGTCTGCCGTGCGGTTCTTCCGCCGGCCAGGCCGGATTGGCGGCGATACTCTCGCCGGTATCGACCAAAATTTCCTCCCAGTCATTTTCCGTATCCAGCGTTTTGGACCGGTATAACAGAAGCTTGCCCTTCTCGATCGCCGACGCGATGTAATAGTAATAGCCGTCCGGGGCGTGAAGCATTTCCGGGTCGGCGCCCGACTTGACCTTGATCGGTTTGACTTCGTGAAAATCGCCCATCTCGGTGTAGTAGTCGCCGCGTACGCGCATGAAGGTTTTGGTGCTGTCTTCCCAGTAAAGCGGCACCATGCCCGGCCGGTCGCGAAAACTCGACCAGGTGTCGGGTCCGGAACAGGTCGCGGCCCAGGTTTTCTTGCCGGTCGGGAAAATACAGGTCTGCCCGCTGTGATTTACGAAAATGAGCGGACGTTCGTACGGTCCCATCAAGTTTTCGGAACTGGCGATAATCGAATCGTGACAGGGGCCGGTCTGGCGCGTGGTCCGGGTGTCGAACGTCAGCAGGTAGCGGCCGTTGACCTTGCAAAGGAACGAACCGCCCAAGCGGCTTTTCTGCCAGCGCTGACGCATGAAATTCGGCTTGCCGTCGTTGGTGATTTTTGCCAACAGCGAAACCGGCGGGCCGGCGAGGCCGCTCATGTCTTTTTTCATCGACGCGATCCAGCCCTCGCCCCAGAGCCAGTACACCGAGCCATCGTCATCCTCGAACAGAGATGGATCCCCTCCGCCCTGCGCGGCAATCCGCCCGAGGTCCTCGTACGGGCCTTCTGGCTTGCCGGTTTTGCTCTTCAGCAAACCCGTGCCCCACCCCGGGACCGCATACGGAATATATACATCGCCGTCGATAAAATGTATCTCCGGCGACTCCGCCGCCTTGCCGCGTCCCAGCGCATGCACGGCGCCGAGCGGCGTCCAGTTTTTCAGGTCGCTGGAACGCCACAAGTGAATACCGCTACTATGGGACCCGTCCGATAATGGTTTTTGGTTCTTTGTTCTTTGTTCTTGGCTTTCTGAACACTGAACACTGAACACAGAAACCTCCTGAACGGGCGTTCCGGTCAGATACCATGTGCCGCCTGTCCCGCCATCGGAATCCGGGGCCCGGGCGATAAAGGCGTCGCGCATGGGCTGGTCGATCAACGGTTGCACGGTTTGTCGCTGTTTTCCGGGTTGATAGGTCACCCAGTATTGGGCGTCAGCATTCGGCAACCAAGCCGTAAGCATGGAACATACGATAATAAGGATTTTTTTCATAATACGTCTCTCGTTATTTCAGATTGGCATCCATAACAACCGGTTGACCTTCGCGCATGCACGAGACGCGCCAGCCGGCGGGATCTTCGAAGAACTTGGCCTGCCCGCCGTCGGGAATCAGCAGTGCCGGTTTGGAATACGGTCCGAATAATTTACCGGATCGGCAGACCAGCGTGTCTTCATGTCGTCCACCGTCCCGATTTATCGTCGCCGAAAATACAAAGTAGTAGACGCCGTTTCGTTTAACGACCGTCGCGCCGTTTTCGCCTGAAAGGCTCCACGGCATTACGGTATTTGGCCAGCCCTCGATGGCGCTCTGCAACGAACGCGGCTCTTCGGCCCAGCCGCTCCAGTCCGATTTCAGGCGCGCGATCCAGCCGGGTCCCCACACCAGGTAGACGTCATCGCCCTCGACCAACAGGGAAGGATCGCCGGCCATCATGAACGAATGCGGACTGACTTGCGCGTTGCGTGCGTACGCATCCTTGGCCGCCGGATCGCTGTACCAATGGCGCCCTTTCATCAGGGAGTAAGGCCCCGCTGCCCGATCCGCCATCAGCAAGCCGGCATGTAGGCGGTTCTTGGCAAAGCAGACGATCCACCGGTTGCCGATGCGATGCAACTCCGCCGCGGTCAGCGCATGTCCGATCGCGCCGTCAGGCTTCCGGTCGAGCGGTTGAAGCTGGGAAACCCATGACATATAATCGCGGCCCCAGGCATTCGCATACCCGCCAATACGTCCGATTTCCTCCCAGGATACCAGATCGGCGGATTTCCACAGGTAGATGCCGTCATTGTTTTCGAAATCGAAAACGACAGGTTCTTGGCGCTTCGTGATTAGTGCTTTACCATTGGTCTGCTGTCCTCCGTCCTCCGTCCTCCGGCTTCCCGCCGTCCCTGTCAAATAATACGTTTTGGTTTCGGCATCGTAGGTTACCGCCGGATCGCACAGGGGCCGACCGACATGCAGCGTGACGGTCTCGGCGAGCGCCGCCGCGCTCCACAGCCCCGCCATCGTCATGATTGCGATATGCATGTTCATTCGCGTTCCTTTCGGTTCGTGTTTTATTTCAGGGTTTCCCACGGTTTTGACTTCGGCGATTTCACCGCCGCCGATAATCTTCAAACGACGTAACTACTCAGGTATCCCCACCGTGGAGCTTACACAAACTGAAGAGTAGTCTACCCTTTCCCACCCGAGCGCAACAGAAAATTTTCGAATTTTTCACCGGACTCGAACGGCCCGATCCTCTATGCCGCTGACCATGGGACAGGCTATGGTCATTCAGGGGCGGAACATCACGGCCGCCCGGTGGCCTGCGCCTCGTTCGGGTCAGCGGCGTGGAAATGCGCGGACCGCGACGCGTTCCTCGGTTGGGACCGTC
>CAZOLK010000010.1:4013-20394 GCA_964580325.1 uncultured Verrucomicrobiota bacterium
CATCACGGACGGCGAGATCGCCTTGATCCGCGGCGCCGGCGCGAACACTGCCGCTAAAGCTGGAACGGCGGGGATGTATTGAGTTACCGATACGCCAACGCTCGTCTTCCAACCAGTTCCGCAACCGGCGCGTGCTTCTCGTGGAGCCTGTCGACGAGTTTTGTAGCCCGACGTTCGGAGGACCTGCGGTCGAGAACCTGCGCTGTCTGATCCGGGTCCGTGAAGCGTGTCCTGCGGCCTGTCTGCTGTTCGGTTCGGCGGCATGGAATGGAAGTGCGCTGACCGCGATGCCTTCCTTGGGATCGGCGTGCGTGCGAACGCATCCAAGCAACGGCATGTTCGTAGTCCAGGCTTCAGCCTGCTTCCGGAAGTATCTGTATCCGCTTATCCCAGACTTCCGGCGGGAGTTGTGCGCATGATGGTGCTGTTGATCATGGACGCACGCATCCATTCCCTGGAGTCAAGTTCAAGACCTGACAAGCCGTCTTGACCAAAGCGTCAGACGGGTCCGCCACCTGGAAGAGCGGCTTGCCAAGAACTCGCGCAACAGCAGCAAACCGCCATCCAGCGACGGCTTCAGGAAACCAGCGTTTTCGAGCGGACGCGAAGATACATGATCGGGACGGCCTTCGACGATGACGTATCGGCCTTCGATGTTGTAAAGCGCTCCAAATCCGTCGGTGGCGGGATTGCTGCTGACACTGTAGTCAACCGGTTTCCAGCCCCACGCCCAGCCGGGTTTGTCCAAGTCGGCTTCTGCAACATGACTGATCTTCTATTACATTATCAACATGGAATATTATATTATATTCGGATAACGTCTATGCCGCTCGTGCTTATTCCTTTGATCGGATCATGATGAGGAGCATTTTGAACGGTCGGGCCGCATGCAGGGCATGCGGTACATTCGCCGGCATGATCAGCAGTTCGCCTTCTTTCGCCGTTATGGTGTCGCCGCCCATGGCGATTTCCGCCGCGCCCTCCACGATATAAACGGCAGCGTCAAACGGCGACGTGTGCTCGGTCAAGCCCTGTCCCGCGTCGAACGAGAACAGCGTCAGGTTGCCCGCTTCTTTTTTGAGCAGGGTCTTACTGACCACCGCACCGTCATCTATGGCAACCAGGTCCTTCAATGATAATGGTTTTCCAATGTAGTCACTCATATCGTCACCTTTCGGTAAGTGTTCAGGTTTCATTGTTCAGGAAGAAGCTAATCTGCGTTATCCGTGTCTTCTTCTCTTCTGTTCTTCCTGACTGATATGAATTTAATGATAGGAATTTAATTTTTTCATAAAAAAACCTACCAAAGTACAGTTGTCAAAACAAGATAAAAAAAGTGTTAGATTCTTGAACAACATAAGCATCCACTTGCCCTTGTTTTTGTCCTGCGTCCCTTCCTTTTCACGATTGCTGCCTGAATAACCCTGAACAAGCCACGCAGATTCGGGAAAATCACAAGCGAAGTATTCTTGTGCTCAACTCCATCTGTGGCAACATGCGCAGACAAATAGCGTTTGCTCGGCGTGCCCGGATGCACGTCCAGAGCTTGCTCGTTGCCGCCTTTTTCGTCTCGATCCTTGTTGTTTTTTATTCATCATTTTCATTTTTTCATATCGGTTCTCCTATAGCCGTGCTAATCTTCAGGCATGAAAAACCATACATTAAAATGTGAAAAAACAGTTGTACAATGGCAGTATGCGCTTGCGCTTGCCGATGCGGTTTATTCCCTGGCGCCATGGGAGAAATATTGCAATCTGGATGTCTGGGGATTCACCAACCAGCTTACCCATAAGCCTGCGTTTATTTCCTTTCACGGCATTGCAACACCGCGCCGCGCTCTGGTTATTCATCCGGACGTGGAGTCATTCTACGGCATGCTTACCTTGTGCGACCGGAGTGTGGACCCCGATAATGTTGTGGTTGCCATTGATCTTTTCAACATCAATCAATTCCATATAGACTATATGGAAGAATCCAAGCTGAAGGATGACGATTTCCGCTTTTTCGAAATGGTGCGCTACACTTCCGAAAACAGGTGGCCGATTTTCAGGGAGTACGCTTTGGGCTATGCACCCGCGGACCCCGAACCACAGATTTTCGACACCATGGTCAGGGCATTGACCCTTGTCAAAGACATGCTGCCCGAGGCGATGGCACGATTTGATTCTAACGAACCAGCCAACCGGTTCCAGATAAAGCAGGAAATCTGTTTTCTGGATGAAGATTTCTCCTTCAAAACCATCAAGCCGCCGACATGGAAAAAACAGGAAGCGGAAGCGTTTTTGGTGAAGCAAACCCGATACTGGGAAAAGACAGATTATGGGATCGAACTGCTCTTCAAGACCTTGCCGTTTCCGATTAAGCAGGACGACAAGCCGTTTTTTGTCATGACCTTGATGGCCATTGATATGCAGACGAAACAGGTCATCGGATTCGAGAACATTTCGCCATCATCCGATGCATTGCCGACCTATGAAAAGGTCGAGGCATGCCTGTTCGGCATTTTGGACAGGGACAAGGAGTTGCCCGCCTTGATCAAAGTGAGCGATCCCAAACTCCATCACTATTTAGCTTCCTTCTGTCAAGCGGTCGGCATATCTTTGGAATATGCCAATACCCTACCTATCGCGGACAAGGCCTTCCTGTCCCTACTTGACTATCTCAAAAATCAATGATAGCGCGGTCAGCGCAACCGACCAGGTTGTATAAAAGCAACATGGCATTGAAAAACGGTCACTGCATTATGTCAATAAACACTGAAAAAGCTGAGGTGTAATCGTTAGCTGAATAAACACACTGCCTATAGGCTGACGCTTATGATGGCCATTCGGCACCTCGTGAATCCTTCCGTTAAAACCTTTTTTTTATGTTCTCATTAAAATATTTAGGCAAGGACTGATTGTCAAACGCTTTCGTCCGGATAAGGCCGCAAAAATAAACTCACGGGCACTGACCGCTGGCGACTCTTTCCGCGTAAGGCGGGCATCCAGGGTCAGGCTGGAATTGAGGTGTGCTGATCACCTGTTGCCTACGGATAGTGAATGATGGTTTGTCTTTTATAAATGATAAATGGTGGAGGCGGGGGGAGTCGAACCCCCGTCCGAATAAACGTCACACCAGCTTCTACGTGCATAGTTCACCTTTAAAGTCTCGCCGCTCCGGTTGCCGATGAACAGGCGCCGGAGATGCCAGCAGCCACGAGAATTTTCGCCCCTTGACCCGGCTACCCAGCCACAGGGCTAACCTGCTAATCGGCGCCTCATTCACCCAGCAGGTGTCGGTGGTGAGACGTCGCAGACTTAATTACGCTGCGAGTGCAAACTCTTCGTTGGCACTTATTGTTTTTTCCCGGTTTTTTTACGAGGCCAACCAGGACCCTCGTCACGCCACTGATGCTTCAACTTACCCGTCGAAACCAATCGCCCCCATCTAATATGGACGTCATAGTGCTCGCTTCAAACAGTAAAAGATACACCTTCACGATCATGCATGCAAGCAGTTTTATTCGGTATTGTTAAAACACCACGATACGTCCATCGGGAAATGAACGCTACGGTAGCGGATTGGGTGCGATTTCTACATTTTTCAGGTCGCCCAACGCCCATTGGATGCCGGCCAGGTAGTGTTGCAGCACTTTGGGATTCGAGAAAATTTCGTTGTTGTGGCCCAGCGAACAGTAGAACACGCGGCCCTTGCCATGGGTTTTGATCCAGGATATGGCATAGTCCTTATCTGCGCGGTTACCGGATTTTTCAGGGGTTTGGGTCATGTCAAGGCTTAGGAGCACGCGCTGCTTTTCGCGCGAATAGATGCCGCGGTTGAATTGGTAGATCTCTTCCTTGAGCGTGATGCCCTGGCCTTGGAACGCGGCATTGATCGGGTTGTCCGGATCGCCATTTTTGATAGTTACCGTGTCTCCGGCGCCCCATGGGTGGCCCGCGAAGTAACCGCCCATCATCTGGCCGTACTCTTTCCACTGGTAGGAACAATCGGTGGCGGCATGGATGCCGATAACGGCGCCGCCGTTCTTGACCCAAGCCATCAAGCTTGCGCGCAATTCTTCAGAGCGATCCGGAATCTTGCTCGCCTCAACCATGTCTTTTTCCCATTTATCCAGTGCGACTTGCCATTTTTCTTCGGCTTTCTTGAATGCTTCGTCGGATTTGATCTTCTTGCGATTGGGCGGCTGCGGTTTGCGCGGTTTTCTGGGTTTGAACAACTCGCCCGTATTGTTGTTGAACAGCACACCGTCAAATTCGGCCAGTTTTTCCGCTGTAAAATAGTCCAGGTCATTGGTGACCACGGTTTCAAATGTGCCTGTTTCGCGGCCCATGATCTGGAACGCAAGGTTGCCGACAGGGATGGAACCATGGACAAATCCACCGCAATCGCTGTATACCAATAATTTTTGCATTTTGCTGGGCTTGGCTGGCGCCTGTTTGGGCATGGCGTCAGCAATTTTTTTCGCGACAGCTTCGGGAATGGGTTTGGCCTGGGCATGAAAGAGCGTCACGACCATTAAGATGTAAAGCCAAAAACGACAGGTCATTCTATTCATGGTTGTATCCTTTCGTCGTAAAGGTTCTTCTGTGTATAAACGGCCCACACCCATACCACCGCGGAGCGGGTGTGTCAAGCGCAAGCGTAAGCGCAAGCTCTACGCATTTTTTACATGCTGATCGAAAAAGGGAAGCATACGCTGCTGGAATTCGTCGGGCTTGTCTTGGTGGAAAGCAACGTGGGCCAGTTCCGGCTCGAACCAGAAGAAGCGTGGTTCGCCCGCAGCCTCGTACAGCATACGGCCGCCTTCCGGATGGACGGTTTTGTCTCGGCCAGCGGCCATGATGTAGACCGGGCGCGGACTGATTCGGTGAATGACGCTGTGCGGCGATACCGTGTCCAGGGACCGGCCCAGGAACCATTCGGAAAAGAAGAGAATGATCGGCGCGAACGGGTAATAGGGCAGCCCCGTGAATTTTTTGACGCTGACCCCAAGCGTGTGGCGGATGGAGGCATAAGGACAATGTGCCGCAACAGCCCTGATCCCAGTATTTCGCGCCGCGTAAAGCACGACCAGCGATGCGCCCATGGAATTGCCGAGCGCGCCGATGCGCGTATTTTGCTTGACGTTGGTCAACCAGGCATAAGCCGCGTCCAAATCCTGCCACTCGCTCAGACCGAACGAGATCAGCCAGGCCGGATGTTCGCCATGGGCACGCAGTTCCGGTATGAGGCAACTGTAGCCGTGGGCGTGGAACATACGCGCAATCGCGAGCATCTCGGGGCGGTGGCTCTTGAATCCATGCACCAGCAGCAGGGCCGCGTCGCCGGCGGCCGGCAGGTACCAGGCCCGAAGATCCGTACCGTCGGCGGCGGTAAGCTCAATCTCTTCGGCAATGTTCTCCAGCCCCTGCCCGCGCAGGACGTTGGCTTCCCGCAGTTCAGGATTTTCCGTATATTTTTGGCGCCGGCACTTGAGCGGGTTGTGGGTCAGGCGATAAGCAAAGCGTAGCGAGATCAGCAAAACGAGCGCGATCACCAGGCCGAGGATACTCACGATGGCCGTCAGCCAGGGGGACATGCTCAACGCCCCATGACCAGGAAGATGGCGATCATGATCAAGATGGCGCCGGCCAGGCGCAGACTCATAACCTTGCCGCCGTACAGGTGTTCGCCGATGCCGAACAGCCGGCCACTGGACCAGGCCAGCACCACGGTCCAGATGCCGCGCGAATTGAACACGATGTTGACGGCCGTGGCCGCGTTGTTGTCACGCAGCAAGGTCAGGCAGATGCTCATGCCGACCACTTGCAAACCGATCAGTAGGCTGCCGGCGATCAACCAACCATGCATGCCTCGCGGGATCCGCCTTTGCTCCGTATTGCGGCTGTGCCAAATCGCGACCGCGATCAGCGACGAACCGATCATGACTATGGGCGGCAGGATGCCCACGCCCCATTTGCCGGACCAGCCCTGGAAAAGCACGTCGGTAACGCTGAACGCAGCGGAAGAAGCCAGTGCCAGCAGAAACGAAGGCCAGAAGCTACCCGGTCGATGATGGGTGGATCTGCGCATGAGCAGGACGGCCAGGAAAACCAGAACCGCGCCGAGCCACAATTCCAGACGTACCGGATGGCCTAACAGCACAACGGTGAAGAGAGAAACCAGCAGCACCTTGGCACCCATCACCGGGGCGACCAGGGAAATGTCGCCTTTGCTGACCGCCAGGAAGTTGAACAGCAGGCCGAAGAAAAAGCCCAGGGTCGGAATCAGCAGTTGCCAGGCCTGTGCGCCTGGAGCGGGCGGTTTGGCGAAAAAAAACAGCGGCAGATGGCACAAGGCGCTGGCCACGCAGGAGGCGAGCAGGACGGTGAACGGATCCGTGCCGCCCATCATGGCGCGCTTGATGCAGATGGTGGAAAAGGCGTAAAGCAGCCCCAGCAACAGCGGCAGCGCCAACAGGATGTTCAGGCTGTCAGGCATCTTCGCGTATGCGCCGACGATCCGAGCCAGCTCCTGTGTTAATGGCGTGTTCAAGGCCAGGGTTGTCGTTGATCACGGTTCTCAACTCGTCGAACTCCTCTTGTTGCAAGGGGCGCCAGCGATTGGTGCGCACGCGAAAATCGGCAGCGCCCGGTTTGATCATGAAGCTGGTCACATGGCGTGCTTCACGATTGAATACATGGGTGCGTCCGTTCTCGCCGCAGACGATGATGGTGTGCTTGATTTCATCGTGATACAGGTTTTGCAGCCGCGCGCTTTTCAAATCCTCCCAGGCCTTGTGCACGGGGCGCTGCATTTTACGGCGATCCTGGGCGTGGCGCGAACGGCGGGTGCTCTGTTTGTAGCCTCGCTCCAGCGATAGTGCCAGGCGCTCCAGGATATGGGGTATGCGGCGCATGGCGCTCTTATAATCGTCTTCCCGGCCTTCGCGCCGGGCATTGTGCGCCAGTTGTTCCACCTGTTTCAAATCGCGCCGTGCCGTGCCTATAGCGCGCTCGATCCATTCAGCCCAGTCCTGGTTGAGGATATGGTCCAGGCCCACACCATCAGGTGGTTTTGCCACCACATTGAGGTTGATCCGCATGTGTCCGCGCGCGTCACGTATTTCAACGGCCTGAAAAGTCATGGCCAGCCGGTGCGGTTCCTGCTTGGCGCCGCGCGGGATCGGGACGTAACCAGCCACGATCTGGGCCAGCACGGAATAGGTTTTTGACGCACGACCGTAAAGGCCGGATTGCTGTTCCTTCACCTCGTGACCAAGCTGGGACAGGGCGATGAGTTTGGGCGGCTTTTCAAACAGCAGGCCGACGCGTTCATCCCGGCATTCAAGAAAAATCTGGGGCAGCTCTTTCCATTGCGGCGTACCCATGTGGTCGTATTGATGAAACACGTGCAGCGCATCAGGCGGCGCGCTGTGTTCGCAGGCCGAGGTGTTGCAACGGAAACAGAAGACGCGGCCCTCCTGGTAGACTTCGAACTGGGCCTCCATGTCGTCCATCTGGTCTAGGATCTGGGAAGACAGGTCCGGCGTAAACTCGACGGTCCAGTCGGGTTGCAGCGTCACGCGCAGGCGCAAAACCAGGTTGAAATCCTGCTTTTTGGGCACAATATGCCCAAACCGTTCGGTAAACAGGTCGCGCACCATGGTGCGCATCGCATCGCTGACCGCCTTTTCGCGGCGCAAGCGTTTGGATATCCACTGCTTTTGCGCCGGCGACTCCACTTGGGTCGATTCTTCCAGTTTGGCCAGTTCTGGGGCTTTGCTTGGTTCTACCGCGCCGGCTGGTTCTTCCGCTTTGTATGGCGCCTGGACCTCCTGCTCAGCGGGGGGGGCAAGGTCAAGCGCGGGCGGGTCAGGTGTCGGCGTTGACGGTTCAAGGGCAGGTTCCCGCGCATCCGACTTCCGCTCAACGTCCTCCGCACGCCGATCTTCGGGATGCGCCGTCGGTGTGTCGGCGTCCGTGGACGTTTCGCGGACCGGTTCCTGTTTCGCGGGTTGATGTTGTTTTGGCGTTGAGGGTTCCTTCTGAGGGGAAGGCTCCAGCTTGACGGCCAATGGCGACAATAAATCCGCGAACGCCTGGTTGAGCGGCATAGGTTCCGCCCACGAATCGGACGCCGACTCCAACAAATCAACCGGCGGTTGTGTATTTGTTTCTTCCATGATCACTCTATCCTCTGGCATGCCACCCTGGGTGCTGCCGTGATAATCACCTGCAGAAGGCTTGTTATGTAATAAACTTCGCGCATGATTTCAAGGAGCAATCGAAAAATATCGTTTTTTTTTTGCTATATTTTATCCGGCAAAACCAGTAAGGATGATATATTTGGTGTTGTGGAAAGGAATGGGTTAGCATGAATAATGATGGATTCGAACGATTGGACGAACAGACGATTCCCGAGTTGTACACCAGGGCGAGTTTGCTGCGGCATCGCGGGACCGGCGCGCAAGTGTTGTCCATGGCGAACGACGATGGCAACAAGGTGTTCGGCATCACGTTTCGCACGCCGCCGCCGGACTCGAGCGGCATCGCCCATATCCTGGAGCACACCGTGCTATGCGGTTCGCGCAAGTATCCGCTCAAGGATCCTTTCGTACAACTGGTGAAAGGTTCGCTGCAGACCTTTCTCAACGCCATGACCTATCCCGACAAAACCACCTATCCCGTGGCCAGCCAGAACCTGAAGGATTTCTACAACCTGATCGATGTCTACCTGGATGCGGTTTTTCATCCGCTGCTGAGCAAGGACATGTTTCAACAGGAGGGCTGGCATTTCGACCTGGCCGACGGGCAGGACGCACTGGCATTCAAAGGCGTGGTGTACAACGAGATGAAAGGCGTCTATTCTTCGCCCGATTCGCTGATCTACGAATACGTCCAGCAATCGCTGTTTCCCGACGCAGTCTACGGCCTGGACTCCGGCGGCGACCCGGCGCATATCCCGGACCTGACCTACGAGGCGTTCCGCGAATTTCACGCCCGTTTCTATCATCCTTCCAATGCCCGCATCTTTTTTTACGGCGACGACCCGCCCGAACAGCGGCTCGCTCTGCTGGCCGCGTACTTGGACCCATTCGCGCGGATCGAACTGGACAGCGCCATTGCACCGCAGCCTGCGTTTGCTGGCCCCCTCAGCCTGAGCGCGGCCTATGCCGCAGGCCCGGGCGATGCGCACAAGTGTTTCCTGACGCTCAATTGGCTACTGGGCGATGTGCTGGACAATGACCTGACCCTGGCCTGGCAGGTCATGGCACATATCCTGATCGGCACCCCGGCTTCGCCGTTAAAAAAAGCTTTGATCGAATCCGGCTTGGGCGAGGACCTCACCGGCGTCGGGCTGGAAACCGAGCTGCGTCAGTGCTATTTTTCCACTGGCCTGAAAGGCATTGCCGAGAGCAACGCGGACGAAGTTGAGCGGCTCATCCTGGACACCCTGGGCCGCCTGGTTCATAACGGCTTGGACCGCAAAATGATAGAAGCATCGATGAATACGATCGAGTTTCTGTTGCGCGAAAACAACACCGGTTCCACGCCGCGCGGACTGGTGGTGATGCTGCGCGCGCTGACGACCTGGCTGCACGACGGCGATCCCATGGACTCCGCAGCTTTTAAAACCCGCTTGCAGACATTGAAACAGAAGATCGCCGGCCATGAACGTTTTTTTGAGGACATGATCCGCCGCGACCTGCTGGACAATCCACATCGTACGCGCTTGCTGTTGCGTCCGGACGATGCACTGGCTGCGCAGCGGGAACAGGCCGAACGCGAAAGCCTGGATGCCTATCGACGCCAATTGAGCGCGGCAGACGAAGTTGCTCTTATAGATAACACCCTGCGTTTGCGCGAGATGCAAAACAAGCCGGACGATCCTGCCGCCTTGGCGGCCATGCCGCAGTTGCAATGCGCCGACCTGGATCCCAAAAACCAGGTCATCCCCACGGCGGTTGAAGATCGGGAAGATGTTCAACTCGTGTTTCACGATCTGTTCACCAACGACATCCTGTACCTGGATCTTGGCCTGGACCTGACCTCGCTGTCCATGGAGGAATATCCCTATGCCGCGGTTCTTGGCCGGGCGCTGTGCGAACTGGGAACCGAGAACGAAGATTACGTGGCCCTGACCCAGCGGATCGGTTGTAAGACTGGCGGCATTAAAACATCCTTTTTCACCGCCAATATGAAAGCGTCCAGCGAACCGGGCATCTGGCTGTTTCTGCGCGCCAAGTGCATGTCGCGGCAATGGGGCGATCTGCTCGACATCCTGGACGACATACTGACAGGCGTGCGTCTGGACAACTGCGAGCGCTTTCGGCAAATCGTGCTGGAAGAAAAGGCTGATCTGGAATCGGCGTTGGCTCCGTCCGGTCATCACATGGTCAAGACGCGGTTGCTGGCCGGCTTCAACAACGCGGGTTGGGCTTCGGAAAAAATCGAAGGCATCGATTTTCTGTTCTTCATTCGCAGGCTGGTCCATGAAATCGAGCAGGACTGGCCCGGCGTGCTGGCGCGTATGCGCACGATCTGGGGCAAGATCGTCAACCGGCGTCGCCTGGTGATCAATGTCACGGCTGAAGCCGCGGCTTGGGATAAAGCCCGGTCGGCGCTGATCGACCGGTTGCGTCAACTGCCGGAGTTTAACGCGCAACAAACAGGTTGGCGTATGGGCGACATTGGGCCATGCGAAGCGTTGACCGCTCAGGTCCAGGTCAATTTCATTGGCAAAGCGGTCCAGTTGTTCAATGGCCAGGACGAAGTGCGCGGTTCTCACCTGGTGATCAACCGCTACCTGAAATCCGCCTGGCTCTGGGACCAGGTGCGCGTGATGGGTGGGGCTTACGGCGCCTTTTGTTCGCTGGGGCGCCGCTCCGGCGTCATCAGTTTCGTCTCCTACCGCGATCCGCATGTCCGTCGGACACTCGACACCTACGATAAAACCGTGGATTACCTGCGCGATCTCGACTTGCCGAACGACGAATTGACTCGCGCCATTGTCGGCACGATCGGCGATATCGACAGCTACCAATTGCCTTCGGCCAAGGGATTCACCGCTCTGCTGCGGCACCTGACCGACGAGAGCGACGAGGATCGTCAGCGCATGCGCGATGAAGTGCTGGCTACGACAGCAGCCGATTTCAGAGCTTTTGCCGATCATCTCGATGCCATCCGCGACAAGGGCCGCGTCGTAGTGCTCACATCCCCTGAGACGCTGGCACAGGCGGACCTGGGCAACGGCGAAGTGCGGACCATCCCGGTTATGTGACCGTCGATTTTTGTAACCATTCACGGGGGGCGACGGCTTCTAACCAAGAACACTCGGTGAACGATTACCGATTTTTTAACAACCCGACAGGGCATCGAGTAGTTCCTGACGTCGGAAAGGCTTGCAAAGCGTACAATAGGCGCCCAGCTTACGAGCGATGTCCAGGTATTTTTCCGGCTTGATATGATCGCCGCCGGACATGGCGATGAACGGAATGTTTTCGCGCTTGCGGCGC
The DNA here is from genome assembly GCA_964580325.1 of uncultured Verrucomicrobiota bacterium. Lineage (GTDB taxonomy): Bacteria > Verrucomicrobiota > Kiritimatiellia > CAYTQP01 > CAZOLK01 > CAZOLK01. The sequence goes on from CAZOLK010000010.1 coordinate 15,514, forward strand.
AATTTCATGATAGTTTCAATGCCATTGCGACGCGGCATGACCATGTCGATGATCATGATGTCTATCTTGTTGCGTTGCAAGATGGCCAGCGCTTCATCGCCGTCTTCAGCCGTATTGACCAGGTAACCTTCCTTGGTCAGGGTTTCGGTCAGCATTTCCCGGATAGCCTTGTCGTCGTCGACCAGCAGCAGTTTTTTCACAGCGAAGCCTCGTTGGTGTGATGATCAAGGCATTCTCTGATGGCTTTGGCCAGGTCTTCGCGCGTGATCGGTTTCTCCACAAACTTGCGAATGCCCATGGCCGCGGCCACTTCCGCCGTAACGCTTTCGCTGTAGCCAGTAAAAAGCATGATCGGTTGTTCCGGCCGGATGCCCAACAGGTTGCTTGCCAGTTGCGTGCCGGTCAACCCCGGCATCATGTAGTCGGTAATGACCAAATCATAACGCGCTGCGCGCGCCTTGTAGAGATCCAGCGCTTCGATGCCGTTGTGGGCAACGATGACGCGGTAACCAAGCGACTCGAGCACTTCGCGGCCCAGTTCCGCCAGGCAGGTGTCGTCGTCGACCAGCAGGATCATTTCATTGCCGTGCGGACACGAATCCTCCAGCGCATCAATCTCGCATACCATGTCGCATTGTACCAGCGGGAAATAAACCGAGAACGTCGTGCCCTTGCCCGGCTCGGTCTCCACCAGCACTTCGCCGTGCAGTTGTTCTACGATTCCGTGCACGACCGCCAGGCCCAGCCCGGTGCCCTGGGTTGCCGGCTTGGTGGTGAAAAAGGGGTCGAACACTTTTTTCAGCACGTCTTCGGTCATGCCGCAGCCTGTGTCGTTGACGCATAGCTTGACGTAAGGGCCGGGTTGCAGCGTGATCAACTCCGCAGGCAGGTCTTCATCCAAATGCACTTCGGTCAGCGAGACCGCTAAGATCCCGCCTTGTTCCTGCATGGCGTGGGCGCCGTTGGTGCACAGGTTTATAACCACCTGGTGGATCTGCGTCGGATCGGCTATGACTTTGCCGGCTACGCCGTTGAGGTTTTCTTCAATAATAATATAAGATGGCAGGGTAGCGCTGAGCAGTTTGACGGCTTCTTTGACGATCAGGTTGATTTGCAGTGGCTTTGGCTCGCACTCACCCTGCCTGCTAAAATTCAGAATCTGTTTGACCAGATCTTTGGCGCTGAACACGCCCTGGAGCACCTCGCACAGATAGCGGTGGGCGTCCTGGTCTTGCGGGATCTCATCCAGGGCCATTTCCGTATAACCCATGATGGCCATGAGCAGATTGTTGAAATCGTGCGCCACGCCACCGGCCAGCACACCGAGGCACTCCAGTTTCTGCGCCTGTTTGATGCGCTCTTCCAGTTTTCGCAATTCGCCTTCGATTTTGCGCTTTTTCAGCGTTTCATGCTCCAGCGCCTTTTGCGACGCTTCCAGGCTGGCCGTTCGCTCGACCAGCAGGTGTTCCAGCACGTGGCGCAATTCTTCCAGGGTCTCGTTCTTTTTTTGTAATTCGTCCAGCACTTCAAGATAGCGCACCGTGGATTCACGCGCTTCTTCGCGGGTCAGAAAACACTCGTTCTGCGTGTGTTTGAGCAGCGTGTAAAGATGCTCCAATTCGCCACGGGTAACAATGATGCCTTGTGCTTGTCGATGCATCAGAACCAACCCTGTTCTTCCATTTTACCGATCGTGCCCAACACTTCGTTCATGATGATGCTCAGGCCGTCTTCGTTCATGTGCAGTTTATTGAGGACAACCTTGACATCCTCTTCCGGTGCCGGGCATTCGTTATACCCGATACGCCAAGTGCGGCAGGCGCTGTTGGCCAGGTAGAGTGCCATGCTTTCCGACGAGACATCGTAGCTGCCGTCCAGGCGGAGCAAGGCGCACATATCTTCCGGGAAATGCCAGACCTCGGCCAGTTTGTAGGCCACGTCCGCGTGGGTAAAACCGAGTTCCTCCGTCTCGGCCCGCATCAGGTTGACACGATCCTGTTCGACCCGCTGGATGATACGCAAAAAGGGTTCATGCATGAACTCGTCCAGCGCGATGATGCCGATGTCGTGGAGCAAGCCGGCTGTATAGACAAATTCTCCCGGTTCGCGTCGCTCGCGCCGGAATATCAGCCTGGCGCATTGGGCCACAGCCAGACTGTGCTTCCACAGCAAGCGCCGCGAATAACCGTACCTCAGTTCGCTGCTGTCGAAAAGTTCGCTGATCTTCTGATTCAGCACCAGTTCCTTGACCGCCTGAAAACCGATCATCACGATTGCTTCCAGGATGTCTTTCAAGCGCCGCGACACGCCATAATAGGCCGAATTCGCGCATTTCAACACGCGCGCGGCCAGCGGCGGGTCCCGGTTGATCAGTTTTTTCAGATCCAGCGCGCTGGCCACCTCGCTGTCGAGCACTTCCAGGATTTTCGCCATGGTTTGTTTAATCGAAGAGAGATTGGATTTATCAACCTTACCGATCAGATCGTCCAGGTTGATGGCGTGTCGATTTTGTCGTTCTGTCAGCATATTTTAACCTTAGTCGCATTTCGTTCAAACTACGTGCAATGTGAAAGCATAAAGCATGCCTCACGCCCGCGGCATTGGAAATTAATTCGATTTTACCCGCCTGTTTTCACACAATACAAACAGGTTTGAAAAAGTGGCAACTTTTTTAAAACAATGGCCTGTCTTTTTTGTCTCGCTTTTGAGAAAATGAAAACCCTATACAAAACCGGAAAAATTTGCTGCTGGCGATCATCGTGTTGAGCGTGCTTAGTGTTTTTGCGACAGCCGTGTTCAACCTGCCGTCTTCTGTGTTCTGGTCGCCTGTCGGAGTACGCCCCTCGAACTCCACTTCCATGGCCATCATCACCTACGGCTCGACACAGTCTCGCCCTCCAGCGACATGCTGGATCACAAAGCGATAGGGCTCGACGGGCTAAACTACTGAACGATCGTATCTCACGACAAAGATTTACATTGGCTGGGGTATAACACGCCATCGCATTTCATCCGGCGATTCAAACGCATCACCGGCCTGACCCCAGGCGCCTTCTGCGCATCGGGCAGCATAGGCCCGTTTTGATCATGACCAGTGAGCAGTGACAAATGAAAAATGAACCATGATTTTTTCTCGCATTGCGGAGCTTGTGCGTTACCATGTACCTTTAACCATGAAGGAAGAGTGGAGTAAAAAAAATGCAAATTTTTCCAAAGCGGATGAGTAGTTACGGCAGGCTCGGCGTGTTACTCATGGCCATGGGCGCGTTTCTGGCCATGGACACCTTGTTGTCCGAACCCGTTATTTTCAAACTGTGGCCTATTCTGTTGCTGCTGCTGGGCACCGGCTTTGTCGGCATCTATCGCCACCGCGGTCGCCGGGAGACGGCTTACCTGGCCAGCGGCCTGTACGCTTTATGCTTTGCCGTGCTGGCGCTCTATTGCAACTTCACCTCCTGGGGTCAGCTCTACTGGTTGTGGCCCCTGTTCATCGCTTTCCTCGGCTTCGGGCTCTGCGCCGGCTATGTGGCCGGGCAGCGCATCCCGGCCTTGCTGCTGACCGGACTGCTGCTACTCGCGGTAGCCATCACCTTTATCTGCGTGGTCACGGTCGGCCCGATGACCTGGTGGACATCGCTGGTCGGCGTGGGCGTCAGCTTCATTGGATTCGACTTAGCCAGGCGGTCATCATGAGCAAGAAACGCATAGCTTTCATCGAGCCCACCGGCAACGAATCTAACGTGTTCGAACACTATATGCGCATGCCGTTGATGGGCACGCTCTATCTGGGCACGATCCTGCACGACCAAGGTTACCAGGTCGAGATCTTCAACGAGAACATACTCGGTCGAAAAATCGATCCGTTCGAGGTTCAGGCCGACGTCTATTGCATTACCTCGCTGACCGTGACCGCGAACCGGGCTTGCCTGCTGGCCCGTTCATTCAAGAAGAACAACCCGGACGCGCTGGTCATTATGGGCGGCATCCATGCCTCACTCATGTCCGAAGATTTTATGCATGTAGCCGACCATGTCGTGTTCGGTGAAGCTGAAAACATCATCATCGACTTGGTCGAGGGCCGGTTCAGCGAAAAGATGGTCTCCGGCACCATGATCGAAGATCTGGACAGCCTGCCGCCTGTCAATTACGACCTGCTCAAAAAAGCGCGCACCATGGAAGTGATCCCGATCATGACCTCACGCGGCTGCCCGTTCGACTGCAGCTTCTGCTCGGTCACCAAGATCTTCGGCAAGCGCTTCCGCATGCAGTCGCCGGCACGCATCGTGGCCGAAGTGAAACAAGCGCTGGCCTATTTCGGCAACCGCAATATCTTTTTTTACGACGACAACTTCACGGCCAACCGTAAGCGCATTCACGAGCTTTGCGACTTGCTCGAACAGGAGGATCTGAACCTGTACTGGATGGCCCAGGTGCGTTCCGATATCGCACGCAACCCGGATCTACTGCGGCGCATGGAGCACATCGGCGGCCGGCGCTTTTTCATCGGCTTCGAATCGATCAGCGACGAAACCCTCAAAGCCCTGCACAAATCCCAGACGCGCAAGGATATTGAACACGCAATCCAGACCATCAAGCGCCACGGCATTGAAATCCATGGCATGTTCATGTTCGGCGAGGATCACGACACGCCGGAGAACCTGCGCGCCACGGCTGAATTCGCCATCCGGCAGCGGATCAATACAGTTCAATTCATGATCATCACGCCTGTGCCGGGCACGCGTTTCTTTGAAGAGATGGACGCTGCCAACCGCCTGCTGCACAAGGATTGGAACTACTACGACGGCATGTATGCCGTGTTCCGACCGCGCAACATGTCGGCCGCGCGGCTTCAGTGGGAGACTGTGGATGCCTACCGCCGTT
>CAZOLK010000010.1:20404-47504 GCA_964580325.1 uncultured Verrucomicrobiota bacterium
GGAGCACGTGAGGGCCGCCATCGAGCGGCTCCGTGAGATCGGAGGGCGCGACCTCGGAATTGTCCTCAAGATCGAGACGAGCGAGGCTTTCGACAACCTGCCGCGCCTGCTGCTCGAAATGCTGCACACGATCATGCACATTTCGCTGGACGCCATCACGCTCGATTTCAGTCGCGCTTACTACTACAGCTTCGAAACCATCTACCTCAAAGCCGGCGCAAGGTTCATTGTCAGCAAATACGCCAGCACGTTCGACAAGTACGTCAACTATCTGGAAGACCTGGAGCGTCGCCGCGCCGTCGCGCCCACGAAAAACCACACCCATGCCTGTGCAGTCTGCCGTAGCATTTCGGATACGGGCTATGTGAGCGCGGACTGATGATCACCATGTTCATTCATCGGACGGCTATGTCGTCCTGGTTTGGCGGAGCCAACCATTATTTTCCCGTGAACCCTAAGCGTTTGTAGCGCCGTCCATCAAGGGCGGGACGCCCCTGTTGCTAACAGGGCAGTTCCTGCTTCAGGCCTTTGCGGCCGTCGCCCATGGGCGTTATGTTCTCCAGCAACAGGACGCGGAAGTTTTTTACGGGAATTTGCTTTAATTCGTCCTCGATGACCAGGCCGTCCCATGATTTGTCCGCATGACCATAGACGCCTTCGATGTAGACACAAGTGCCGCCTGCGCCATCCACGTTGACCATGCCGTATTCCTGGAGCGTGCGACAGATAACCCTGGCTGCATCAGTCAAGTCGTAGCGGGATACATCCAGGTCAGGATCCAACTGCACCACGGCGCCTTCGGGCAGACCATCCACAAAACGACCATCGGTCCAGGTGGCTGGAAACACAAACTGCTGATACCCGTTGTAACGCGCGGCAAACGAGAGCTTGTGCTCGATACGACCAGCGGCGATCTCATCATACAGGGCCAGCCCCGCAATAGCCGGCACACCCGCAGCCCGGCTGGGACCGTGGTAGTGGATGGAATCACCGTTTTCCACCTTGAAATCAGACGTTTCAAACACACCTGGACCATCCAACGAGTAGTGCATGCCGGTAAAGGACTGCCAGGAGCCGTCAGCCAGTTTTTCCGCGCGCCACATGTCCCAGGCCAGGCGGCGTTCCCAATCCACCAGAGCGATATGGGCGTCACCCGCGGGATCAGGCACGGCATGGTCGGGAATCGGCACTTCAGGCCCAAATCCGGGACCATGTCTGAACGAACGGTTGCGGGTGACGGAATGTTCCTGGTGCTTTTCGGGCGTGGGCGTCTGGTGCACCAGCCGGCGCGGCGTGTCATCGTTCACGCTGTAAACAGGAATCGTGAAGGTATGGGCATTGATGTGCAAGCCGCCTGTAGGTTCCATGGCCCAGTGGCGCATGAACGTCGCGCTGCCCGGATCAATGGGCGCATCCGGGGCTATGGGTGTATTCCAAAAGCTGTCGGCGCTGAAAAAACGTCTTTTTCTTTCCATGAAAACCTCTCTGGTCGAATCAGGGGGTAATAATCAATACTTCGATACAATAACATCGGTTGGAAAGGGCTGTGGCGCCGGTATCGGTCCAGCTCATCCGGGTTTGGCCGGCAGACGCTTCCTGAGGTCCATAACACACGGTCCAACCGTCGGTGCCAGCCAGGAGGTCATCGCTATGGAGTACACGGTAGGTTCGGCCGGGAACCGTGAACCAGGACAACTCGATATCGTTGGCGCTGACTGCCGGGTTCTGGTCATAGGCAAATACGCTGGACGCATTGGTCGGGTTCGTACCGGTCTGGTATTCGACCAGGTTGTTCATGCCGTCGCCATCGCTGTCGACTGCGGGATCGGCCACGGAGTACAGGGTTTCCCAAAAATTGGGCAACCCATCGGCATCCGTGTCCGTGGGCGTCAGGTATTGCCGGCCCAGGTCGACCACATCGCTGGGCGAAACATTGAGGATGGCATTGGGAACGGTTTTGTCGTTGTAACCGCTGCAGGAAATGGTCATGTTGAAGTTGGCGGCCGGCAGCAGTACATTGGTCGGGAAAGCGCCGTCCACCTGGCTGTACCAGCGCTGTTTGTAGGCGGCGAATCCGGGATAGCCGTTATAAACCAGGTTGGACCCCAGGATCGTGCCGCTGAACGACAGGGCCGCGTTGGTCAACCGCGCACCCGTACCCATATCGTAAACACTGCCCCTGGCGCGGGCATAGGGCGTGAACCTGAACGTGAGACCACGATAGGTGACGCCGTCCATGTTGACCCAACGCGGGTTGCCATAGCCGATGTTGGCCAGATTGATCACTTGGTTGGGCGTGACCGGGTCCTGGTCTGCATAGTATCCCGCGGGTAAATTGGTAATGCCGACCGTGTGCCAGCCTGACTGGTTCTGGAAGGTCTTGGACAAACCGTTGTAGTCGTAAAAGGACGAGTCCACTCGAATCCGGGTGCCCGCAGGAAGGCCCTGACCGGTTATGCCGTTGACGGAAACCACGACCAGGTAGGCGCCGCCCAACCTGTTGAAAATGGAAAAGGAATAATTGCCGGGTGACCAATTGGCGACACTGTTCTGCATGATGCGCACATAATAGAACCGGTTGGACGGCGAAGGCAGATTCAGAAATTCATCCAGCCAGCCGTACAGACCATCGCTGCGGTCAACCAGACGCAACGTATTGTTGGTTTCTTCGACATACAGCTCCATGGCAATGTCCAGGTTGGTGCTCATCAGCGTGGCGTTCAACTCCAGCGCCAAACCGGTGGGTGCGAAAAAGCGAATCCAGTCCTCGTCCGCGGACGTATGGAAATTGTGGATCTGGATCACTTCGTAGTCGGAGGCGGCTCGCCAACTGTCATCCACCTCGTACGCGTCGGAGTGACCGAGGGATATGACCTGCGGCACATGGGTCGCATTAACGCGAACCACGCGGCCCTGGGCGGGAAGCGAAACGGCACCGGCGTTGTCCATGGCATAGTAGGTCAGAACATACGCGCCTTCCAGGCAGAAATTGGTGTATGTGCCTTCATAGCGCTCCGCGCCTGCCTGATAGGGCATATCGACCTGGACCAAGTCATTGCTGTCGCCGCGCAGGTCAGGCGGTGAAACAATGCACCAGACCTTGGAAATGCCGTCGGCATCGGTGACATCCGCGGCCCAAAAGGTTGCGCTGTTGGTGGATTCCAGCACAATATTGGTCATCACCGAACCGATGGTTGGAGCGTATTCATCGCCAGTCACAAAAGCCGAACCGATATGGCTGAGCAGGGCGATCAGGCCATCCTCGTTCTTGTTATTGGGTATACCGTTACCGCTATCCTCCAGTAAAGGGTGCTGCCAGGTCGTGATCGAAGCGCGGCGGACGTAGCGGCTGGCCAGACTGAACGACATGCCAATATTGACGCCCTGTTCGATGTAGCTCATGAAAAAGCGGGTGAAATTGACATATCCCGAATTGTGGAACAGGGCCGGACTGTTGCTGCTGGCGCTGGCGATGCAGATACGATTGCTGAGGGCGGCCAAGCGGGTGATAAAGGCGCCGGATCCATGGAAATCCATGATCACGTTGACCTGGCGGTTGGAAATCTGGTAGTTGTCCAGCCAGGAGTCGAGTTCAGACGCGGTGATGTATTCGGTCGCGTTCAAGCGCAGCGTATCGTTGGTGCCTTCACCCAGCAGGAACAAGGTCAATTTATCGGCATTGGTGACCGAAACCGTCCAATTGGTCACAGCCATGCGCAATTCGCCGCGTGTCAGGAGCGCATCGACATCGTTTGTGCCATCGGCATAGACATCCTGGTTTGTGGTCTGGGTCAGGTAAAAGATTTTTTCTGGGGTAAACAGGCGCCGGCGGCACACGTTGTAGGTGTTCCGCGCAACTGCGTCAATGGCCAGCCAGTTTGCCGAGTTGGTGGAACCGCAGGCAGCCAGGATGATCCGTTCGTCAAATCCCTGCTGAATGACATAGCTCTGGCTGGGCAGCGATACGCTGTCCCAGATGTCACGGGCATAGTAGAGCACCTTGTAGGAACCCTCTTCGGTAAAGCCTTCGTATTCACCTTCGTAGCGTCCTTCCTGCTGGTTGTACTCCAGGTCGATCTCGGGAATGGTGTCCACGGGAATCAATGGGTTGGGGTTGTGGTTGGGCGGAATGATCGAGCACCAGACGCGACCGACATCGCCATAATCGGAAACCACATCATCGGCCCATAAAATGGCGCGTGTCGTGCCGATCAGGATCTGGTCGCCGCAGACCGTACCGATTTGCGGGATATCGCGACCAGCGATATAGGTCGCGCCCAGGTAAATACCTTCACCCGAACTGCCCGCGGTCGAGGCAAGCTGGTAGGAGGAGACCGCGTCACGCGCCAGTTCATAGGATTGGTCAATAGTGTAGCCCAACATGATGCCGCTGAAAAAGGCATCCGAGAAGCTGACCAGGCCGCCGGCAATGAAATAGGCGGGTTCGTTGGTGTTCGCGGAAGCGATGAGCACGCGTTTGGCCGTGCCGGTATAAGACATCTCGTCAATCAGGCTGCCAGCATAGCAGCAGTCGATGACCACGGTCACTTCAGTGGTGTAGGTATTTTGGAGATCGTCCAGCCATCGATCCAGATTCGCGGCTTGGAGCCGATCACTGGAATTGAGGATAAAATAGCCTTCACCACCCGTATCGCCGCCGTGATCGACGAGATAGACGAAAAGCCGGTCAGGCGGCGTCACGTCCATCCAGGCGTTGAACGTGTTGGATACATTTTCCGCGTTGCAGTAGAGATCCACGTCGTTGAACTCGCCATCACCATCCACATCCTGGTTGGTCACCGGGCTCAAGTACTGGATGTTGTTCCGGGAGAAACCGCGATAGAGCAACGTGTTGTAAGCGTTATCGGCCAGGTAATCGGTTGCCGGCCAGAGCGGTTCGCCGGCGCTTTGGCGACCCGCAATGACCACGGCCTTGCCAGCCATGGCCGCATCCGCGGGGCTGATGATGTTCACATAGGCGCGGCCGAATTGGTTGTCGCCGTCCCAAGCTTCAACCACATCGACACAGGAATTGGTCGGGCCGGCAATGTAGGACAGGGCATGCTGTTGGGTCGCGCTGAGGGTCGCTCCACTAAAATTATCGGTCAGAAACCAGATCGTATCATTGGTGCTGCCTTCCGCCGTAAACGTGATGGTATCGCCGCTGAAAATGGTTTTGCGCACGGGAGTCACTTTCAACCGCGGATAAAGACTCACCTCGCGATTGGGCGCGAGTGAAACGAAGCCCAGGTTATTGGTGAAAACGAAATCGTTCGTAGCTGACCAGGCATTACATGCCATCACGGCTATAATCGAAACCGTCAATCGCTTCATCCACTTACAATTCATAAACCAACCCTCCAAAGATTTGTTTAACAATAGCCCATCACATAAGATATGCAAGACGATAATGCTGCTTTTTAGCAAAGGCTTCAACCTGCCTTTGTCGCAAGCGATTTCGCAACTCGGAGATGCGCCCCTTTTTATGTCCTGTTTAGATGATCGATGCGTTGACGTTGATACGGTTTTTCCAGCATACGGGCCATGACGCGATACAACGCAACAGGATCCGGGTGCGCGGAAGATCGGCGCATGGCCTGATCCAGGGTCTGGCTCAAGGTTGGGATATAACGTTTGAGTTCCGCGTGCCCTTCGGCATAGGCGCGCCATTCGCGAAAACAGGTTGCCGGCAATTCCCGCTCGTCAATGTGGCGCTGGAGCAGATGGATCAATCCCTCACAGGACTCGCGGCCCAGGGCCATGGCCTGCTCATCGGTCTCACAGGTCGGACGAATCGGCAGAAACGGTACGGCACAGCGCCAGGCATAGAGGCCAGCCAGGATGAGCAGGGCCAGAACCAAGCCTGACAGACGATACTTGCGCACCATGGTCGCGATGTTTTCCTGTTCCATGATGCCCAGGTGACTTTCCAGGAAATCAATGTCATGGGCAGCGCCGATCAGGCGACTTAGCAACACGCCGTGACGCTCCCTGATCATGGCTTCGTTGCTGAACAGGTAGCTGCCCGAAGCCAGCACAAGACTGCCGCGTCCCCAATGGCGCTCGATAATGACCGGCTTTCCTTTATATACATACAACGTACGCCACGCGGCATCGAGCGGCTCGAAATAGAACCTGGAAAACCAGGCCATTGGTGGAAACGCGGCATCACGGCTGCTCAACAAACTGGTGGGCCAGGCCTCTTCAACCACCGGGTCAATCCCATTGGCGCCCGGTTCTTTGAAGCAACGGACAATCACGTTCCAACTGGAAACCGGTCCCCATGCATCATCGCCCCGGTCGACCAGCTCAGGCTTTTCGCCTTGGCGCGCCCGGTTCATCGCGTCCAGAAAAGGGGCAAAACGCAAGCTGACAATCAAGCGTTCGCCCTCAGCCGCACAGCGGCTGAGGGCCTGCACGGTATCGCGGTCCTCACGCAAGGCGCGTGGATTCAAGCCGAGGCAGAACAGAACCGTGCCAGGCGTTGGCTCGCGCTTTTCAAGAGGTGTAAAAACATGGCGGGTTCGAATACCGGGCAACGCGTCCAGGCTGTCCTTGAAAATGCGCGCACCGCGTGGGTCTGCGCGCAAGGTCGAGCAAACCGGGTACATGCCGCCGGCGGAAAAACAGAGCGCGATCAAGCGCAGCAGGCCGACGGCAAACAGCGCTAGGACAAAGATCAGCATCCCATGGTTCAATCTTTTTGCGGACATAACGCCCTCAACTCGTTCAGCCGTTCGACACAGTTCTTCAACTCGCCATCCGTTGCCGGATGGGCGCCGTACCAGGTGCGCTCGAAAATGCGGACCTGGTCATTGAAACAGGTATGGATATCGGGTTGGTCGCCGGTGCGCCGCGCCAGTTCGCATCCGTATTCGCGATTGGATTTAGCTTTGACGATGCGTATCCACGCGCACCGCCCGAGAAAAGCCAGGGTTGCCATGAAATAGGCGCGCACAGCCTTGCGCCCATCGCCCTGGGCGCTCAATCGATGTCCTAGCCGGATCCAGACCTCGTCCGGCCATTGATCGGCCAGCACAGACTCGTCGTCCAGGTCGGGCACGGTCGCTTGTTCCGGCTCAACCAATGCTTTGCGCCATTGCCCCAGGCGCCAGGCACGCAGGGCCAGCCAGACTGCCATCGGCACCAGAACAAGCAACAGCAACCAGGACAACAGGCGGATCCAACGGGTCCACGACATGCCGGTAGCCATTTCAGGTTCCTGCTGGTCTGTATCACCACGAAACAATTGATCCATCCAGTTCAATAAATTACGCAACAGAATACGCACGTTGCCCATCTGCGTTTTCAGGAACGCACGCAGGTTGTCGACCATGCGCGCCAGGAAATGCTTGTGCTCCCGGTCAGGCGCCGGAACAGCGTCGCGATCCATGCGCCAGGCAAATACAGGCCGGCTCGCGACCTGGCGGATGCTCTTCTGCAACATTTCAGGTTCAATGGCAACAGGTTGCGCCAGCCGTTCACCATGCGGCAACAACAGATCCGAGGGTGTGGCGTTCTCGGCCGCGGCAGCGGGTGCGCAGCAGGCCAGCAGCAACAACACGGTCCAGACGCCATCCCGGCCGGCACGTTTGACAGCCTGGAGCATGAGCGTCAAGTCGTGGCCGGTTTCAATACATTGAATGTAAAAACAGCGCAACGTGTACACGGCCTTGACCAGCGGATCCACCAGCAGATAGGTCAGGGACAGGCAAAGGCCGATGAAGGTCGTATCGAAAACCCAGTAGAGATAGCGAGTGAACGGCGTATGGATGCCAAGCGTCGATTTCAGGAGCATGGGCAGAAAAACCAGTACGGAGTACACATTGAAAAAAACAAAGCAGGCCAGCAGCGTCACCTGAAAAAGGAGGAGATGGTTTTGAAGCGGCCAGACCATGGCCATGGCGCGCGCTTGCGACAAGACGGCGCGTCCGGGCGTGGCGTCAGGGTCGGTTGCCGGGCAAGCCGTCAGATTTTGATACAGGGCAAACAACCAGCCCAAGGGCAGCATGATCACCACGGCAGCCGGCATGAGCAGCAACAAGAGCGGGGCCCATTGCAATTGGGATACGGCGCTGGAAACCAGGTCACGGACGCGCACGGGAACAGGCGTACGGCCTTCGATCAGGTCGTGCAACCCAGCGCAAAAGGCGGATTGCCAGCAGCGTTTCCAGACGTATAACACGGTCAACAGCAAGGCATAACCCACGCAGCGTTCCTGCGCTCGGACGCCGTGGCTCATATCGGTGATAAAATAGAGCAAAGCCAGAACAAACGGCGCGACGCCGATGACATAACGCACATAGAGTTGCGCTGGCGCCTGTAACAGCAACAGCACGGCTTCCTCCATGACATCGAGGGCTCTTCGGGTTTCGGTTATTTTATCCCTGTTCATCGGTCATTCGTATAACAACCACGCGGTTCCCTCATGGTATTCGTGCGGTACAGCCAGCAGCAGTCGTCCGAGCAGATAAAAGATCAACCAGAGCGCCGCTAAACTGACCAAACAGCGCAGGGCAATGGCGATTCGAGCCGGCGTTTGGGAGCGGCGCTGAATTGGCGGGGCATCATGATCACCTGCGGTTGCGGCGCCCAGGCAATGCGAACAGAGCAGCCGGTCTTTGTGATCGGTAATGCACTCGCGACAGAAAAAAGCGCTGCAACCGGTGCATCGCGCGACCGCTTCGCGGTCGGGATGGTTACGGCAGCGGGTTTGCTCCAGCAAGTTCATGGGCGCCCGCCTCCCTCAACAGCGGGAGGCGACTGAGCCTGCTTGTGATAGAGTAGAACAAATCCGGTTGCGCCCAGAAGGCTCAGGAACAGCACCGAACTCATCAGCAGTCCGGCGCCAACAGGATTCTCGTGGTAGATGTGCTGAGTGATCAACTTGACCAGATCGCGAAACCAAACCGTCACGCCGTAAGAGGGGTCGAGGTGTTTCTGAATCATGTAACTGCTGTACTGGTAATTCACCTGAATACCGATCCAGTAATAAAGCAGGCAAATCCAGGTCCAGGCTTTGAGCGTGGCAGGCAGATGGATCCGATGCTGCCGGATCGTGGCCGCGACCAGCAGGATGAGCAACAGGCCATTGAGCAAAGCTTGCATGATATACCACTGCAACAAAGGCTGGTTGTAGATCAAGACGGTGATGCCGGCCAGTATCCAGAGCGTCGCAGCCAGAACAGCGTGGAGCAGACCGGAGGCGCGGCGATACGTTGGCACAGGTTGGTTGATGACCTTGCGCAGCATGGCCGCGGCCTGTTTACGTGCGGGTGGCGACGGCAGCACAGCCGCGTCGGGCATGTCGCCCTGCCGCTGCTCGATAAGAGCGATAAGACGGGCGGTGACCTCTTGCGCCACGCTTTCGCGATTCAGCGAGGGCAACTTTTGCAGGTGGACGCGGGTCTTGAGGTAACAGGCACAGCAGGGTCCGCGCAGCAGATGCTGGAGTTGCAGTAAAACAGAACCCGCCAGTATGATCAGGGACGGCCAGAACAGAGCAGGACCGCCAAAAACCTGTATGAGAACCGCGCCGACCATGAGCAGCATCAACCAGAGCGCGCCATGGAGCCGGCCATAACTGTTCAATACGAAAAGGGCCTGGATATCCGTGAAATAAAAGCGCTTATAGCGTTCGGTGAAAAGCCAGAGTTCGCGGTAGAGCAGATGATCGTCAGCCAACCAGAGCGAGTAGTTGCAGAAAAACGGAAAGGTCCACGAACCAGGCAAACGGGTATAGATGGACTGAACGGTTTTTTTCATAGCGACAACACCAGGACAACGAACATCAGGATCACGACAATCCAGGCAAGCGCCGTTTCAACCAGGGCCAGCAGAGCAATGCTCAGCATGGCCAACCGGGAAACAGGCAGCAGGCTCAAGGGCGTGCGCCAGTGACAAATCAATACATAGAGCGCAAGCGGCGCCAGAAAAAAACTGGTTATGACAAAAACCGTTGCGGCGCCGATCCAGAAATGGACATCGTCGAATACGAACATCAGCAAAACCGAGAAAAAGCAACCGGAGACAGGCAATATGCCGAGCAAATAGCTGATGCGGTCGTAGCGGGTGAATCGGCAGGTCAGGTCGACATCGCCCTGGCGCTGGCGACGCTCCAGACAAGCTGTGCACCAGGATGCCTTTCGATAAGGCAATACGCAAAGATCACAGAGAAAACGGCCGCACCCTTCGCAGATATGGCGCGCCTGTTTGGCCGGATGATGAAAACAGGCCGCCTCGTCAGCCTGACGGTCCGCGGCTTCATGGCCCGATCGACCTTCCTGGAGCATGGCCGGAAAGATGTGAAGCTTGAATGGTGTGCCGCAACGCCGACACGATCCGGCGCCCTGACGTACCGTCTTTTCATCCAGCCCGGCGCCGCAATGGGGACACACGAGCAGCGCAGCTTCAGCCGCGCCATCATGGACCGGGGTCTTGACGTGTTGCGTTGCCATCAAAATTTCACCACTCGCGTATCGCACATGAAATCGTGCTGCGCCCGGTTTTCGCGGTCCATCAGCGGCGTGAAATAGCCCATGAACGTAAATTCGGTGATGTTGCGTGCCACATACCTGCGCAGGGCCTGCGGATAAGAGAGCGCGGAACCGTTGCCGTTGACGATTTTAAGGCCCAGCAAGAGCTTGCCCAACGTTGCGCCAAAAGCGCCGACCATCAGGATTTCATAGGATGCATGGACCAGGAGCAAGATCACGCCAAAATAGAGGCCTCTCAAGGCGAGTGTATCGGACGAGATCTGATAGGTATTCGACACAACATAGCAGGCGCCGCCAAACAATCCGAGCGTTCCAAGCAGGATAACGTCTATGATATAGGCTAAAACCCGCAATAGAAAGGATGCCGGCTCAGTCTGGGCGGGAACCGTGCATGCTTCCCGCAGCAGGGCCGCGAATTCGGGTTTGCAAGCCGCGCAACACCTGGCTTTGTCAAAACGGATCAGTTCGTTCTCGTGGAACATGCGGTCGCAGAACGAACAGGCGTGGTGCGCACCGGCAGGGATTGGAGCAGCGCAGGCGGGTGGTGGCAAGTCGGTCTCGCGATCCTGACACACATGGGCATACGTCTGCCATCCGGGCATGCCCTGATACCAGACAAGAGTTTCAGCCGTAAGGACGCCCTGTTCCGCCAAACCGCGCAGGCGATTATGATCCAACGGCCCTTTGCACACGCCATGTTCCACAAAAAACCAATTCATCCGGCGACCCTACCGCATCGCGAGCTGAAATTCAAGTGGCAAGTGGCGAGGGTAAGGGAGAACACGGATCGATGGAATCGATTCCATCGAAAAATTCCCACACTACTCGCCCGCCACCCGTCACATAACGCTTGCCTCTGACGACGCGTGGGTTTATGCTGTTGTTAAGACCTTAACGAACAACCGTGAGAAGAATATGAAAACAACGTGTCCCGCATGTCAGACCGTGCTGGCGGTCAAGGCTGACGCCGAAACGGAGATGAAATGTTATATGTGCGGCCATGTTTTCGCGATCGGCGATGACAACCTGCTGGTCGACGAGGACACGCCAAAGATTAACGCTTGGAACGAACAACAGGATGTACCGTCCGCCAACCCGGTGAAGGAACGCGAACGGTCCTTGATTTACACAATAAGCGGATTGACCCTGACCATTGTCCTGCTTGCCGTGGGCATCGTCTGGACGCGCAGCAATCTCGAATCAACCAAGGCTCGGAACCAGGTCGGGGGAAAAAAAGATCCGTCGCCCTACGAAAAACAACCGGCCGTGTTCAGCACACGTCCGTTCAACTACCAGAACGATGTCAATCCCATCTTGGACAAAATCATCGTCGAATTCGACCAGGTCATGGATGGGACCTATTCGCTGGTGCAAGATCGCTTTCCTTTTCCCAAGGTAACCGGCGATCCCATATTCGAACCTTCCCGGCTCCGGTTTGTGCTGCCGGTCAAACTTCAACCCGCTCAGGTCTACTGGATCGGCTTCAACAGCCCGGAAAACAAGGGCTTCAAATCCATGACCGACCAGCCGATTCGTCCTTACGCCCTGGTGTTCGCCACCCGCGACAGCGCGCATAACCCCACGCCCATTCCACCCTATATGGTTGCGATGGCCAGCCAGATCAACGCGCAGAGCCAGCCGCTGGTGGATGAAAAGCAAGTCTTGGAAGCCGCACGCCGGACCGAGTTGGCCTGGAAATTCTATTGGGACAGCTTGAGTTTGATGAACCGGAAACAACTTCAGGTCGCGCAAGAGCGCTATGAAGAAGCCGTGGTCCATTTCCAGGGTGCGACAGCATTGAATCCCAACAACCCTTCCGCCTGGGCCGGCCTGGGTTTGTGCGAACTGCGCCAGCACCTGCTGGACGCGGCGACCCATTCAACCAGCCGTGTCTTCGCGCTCCACCCTGACCTTCGCGCCGGCCACATTGCGCTGGCCCTACTGGCCGAGGGTGAACTCAAATATATTGACCGCGCCATACGCCACTACAAAGTCGCGATCGAAAAGACCTGCCAAACGGAACAAGACCGCATACTTCAACTGGAAGCCATCGGTTTGCTGGCGGATTGCTATCTGCGCAACGGTCGTCCCAGCGAAGCCGAACCATGGATCCGCCGCTATTTAACCATCAACCCGACATCAGAAACCATGCAACAGAAGCTGACGTACGCGACCAACAGCGCAAGCTCAACTGCGGCGCCGGTTGCGCCTTAGAGTATGCGTAAAAACCGGCAAAGCGCGAATTTGTAGGAATAGTGGTGAAGTTATTGCGGCACACGCCCTTAGATCGTAATTCTGCGCAGTCCCTTTTCCGTGGACAAGATGCAGCTCAACCCGGATGGTTCCATCATCTACCGCTCCAAAATGAATCCCAGGCAAACGACTTGGCGCTGCGGACTGGTTGCATGCGCACCTCGGCACACACAGGCTGACGCTGCTGCGCCGGTGTCGTGCAAACGGAGCCTTGGCGATTAATGTCCTTTACGTGCTTGATCGTCTGCTTTCGCCGGATCCTGTTTCTGCTTTGCTCAAAGGCCGCGTCCATACCAACGCCGTGGCCTTGGCTGGACAGTACGCGGGTACGACAACCATGATCACGTTCACGCATGCGCAAAAATAACACAGCCAGCCCCCTGCCCTACCCTCCTACCCATTGGCCGCTGCATCATCTTTCTTGACTCAAGCTGCTGGCCGCGTTAAATTGCTGCCTTCGCATTTTATAGTTAACTCGGGGTATAGGTATGAGTGAAGAAAACAAACAACAGGATATGCAGGTTCCTTTTGAGAAATGGATGGCAACACGTTCGATCGTGATCGCCGGCGGCATCAATCAGAAACTGGTGGAAAAAGTAATCCGTCAACTGATGCTCTTGGAGGCCGAATCCAGCGAGCCAATCAAAGTATTCATCAACTCCAACGGCGGGCATGTGGAATCCGGCGACACCATCTACGATCTGTTCAAATTCGTCAAATCCGACATCATCACCATTGGTACCGGCTGGGTGGCCAGCGCCGCGATCACGATCTACCTGGGCGCCGCCAAAGAGCATCGCTATTCTTTGCCCAATACACGCTACCTGATCCACCAACCCATGGGCGGCGTGTTCGGCCCAGCCAGCGATATCAAGATCGAAGCCGAAGAAATCCTCAAAATCCGCAAACGCGTCAACCAACTGATCAGCCAAGAAACCGGCCAATCCTTAGATAAAGTGATGCAGGATACGGAACGCAATTACTGGATGAGCGCGGAAGAGGCCATCGCATACGGCATAGTGGATAAAATTATCCACAATGCCGATGAAATCGGCTGAGTGCAACGCGTGTCGGGTGTCGGGTGGTAGCAGGGATGCGTCCCTGCTCGTTTGGCGGAACCATAAGGCCCCATGATGAATGCGCAGTGTAAAGCAAGGTTGCACGCCCTGACCTAATCGTCGCTTTGGGTGCGATGCAGGCAGTAGAGGATATGTTCGGCGGACAGCTTTTCCTGTTTGGACGGATTGAGGATCGGCAAGCAATCGTCAGGACGCAGGCAACCCAGAAATTCGATGGGCTCATCGCGCTCAAGCAATAATGCGCGCAACTCGCCGACGGTCATTTCAACCTGCTGACTGAAATCGCGCAGTCGAAAAGAGGAGATGGCATTCTCGCTGACACTGGCCAGGTCTTCGAGCAGCAACGAGATTTTGCCGCGATTGACAATGGTGCAGGCCACCAGGTTGGCGTCCAGGCGGGAAGTGAAGATAACCTCTACCTGGCGACCCAGGCGGCGACGCAGGATATCCGCGGAGCAGTCGTCATATAACTGGACGATTATGCGCGCACCAGAACGTTTGAGCATGGGCGCCACCTTGAGGCCGATCAGCACATTACGCGTATCCACGATCTTGAAGTCGCGCGGTTCGCGCTCTTCGTGAAAGATCAGCACCAGTGCAATGGATTCCCAGGCGACTTCGTCGATGACCCGGCCGGGTCGACCGCGAAGGTAACGTACTTCATGCAGTTCGGGCGTAACACTTTCGGACACTACGGTCACCTGGTCCAATTGAGCCAGGATCCTCAATTCGACAAGTTTGCACAAGACCGTGTTGGCCACATCGTTCCAACCGCAGACCAGGATGCGTTCGTCAGCTTGCATGGGGATTCTCCAGAATATACAGGATCGAAGTGAGGGGCAAGGTCACACCGTGGCTCGGATTCAGCACCGGCGCATGCCCGTTCTCGGGCTGAAAACCCAGCAGCATGCGGCGGTCGTATTCCTGCAGCAACAGCCGTTTGATCGCGCGCACGGTCCATGCCTTGTCCTCTGTACCACACAAATCGGCCACACTCATGGTGCGGATGCGGCTGCCTTTAAAATCCGAAAGCTCGAACAGCATGTCGCTGGTATGCCCATGGTTGCGGATGGTATTGACCATGATTTCCGCTTCCAGCGTCTCTTTAGCCAGGATTTCGATATGCTCCGCCTCGCCAGCAATGGAGGTCAACTCGTCCTTGTCGTAAAGCTGGACGATCATAGGAATATGCTGGGCCATGCCTTGAACGTGCAACGTGGTGAGAATGGCGCTCATATCCGCAGTTTCGCGGTTGCCCTCGCCGGTTTGATCGTGAAACACGGCAATGATCGAGGCACGTTCGGCGCCAGCGCGCTGCAAGTCTTCGAGCGATGCGCTTGATCCTTTGACATAGATCCCAAATCCCGGTTGCTCCGGCGTTTCCGAGGCCAGCACGACCAGATTGTGCTCTTCCAGAAAACCGGCCTCCATCAGAATCCTGGCCGCGGTGTGGGCACAGGGATTCCAGCCGCAAAAAAGGACATGATCGCACAGGTTGACGCGCTCGACTAGGCCGGCTTTCAGGTCGTCGATGCGCGACATCAGAATCGAGGTGACCAGGCCGCCGAATGCGCCGATGGTGGCCAGGCTGAAAAGCATGAGCAGCACGGCCATGCCACGGCCCAGCGCGGTGACCGGATACACGTCGCCATACCCCACGGTAGTCAATGTGACAATGGACCACCACATGGCATCCCACAAGGTTTTGATCTGGGCGTTGCCAGCCGGTTTTTCCACGCAAAAGACAATGATGCCGGACATGACGATCAGGCAGAGGGTGATCAGGCCGATGGAGACCAGCTCCTGGGATTTTTTCCGGATTTCCTGGATGTACCCGCTCAGGTCGCCGGTGTAACGAGCCAGCTTGAAGATGCGCAACAGCCGGGTAACGCGCAGCAAGCGCACGAGCCGCAGAGCGCGTAACGAACGGATGATGGGGATAATGGCCAACAGATCGATGATATTCAGCGGGCGCAGCATCCAGCGCAGTTTGTTCGCCATGGCCAAACGCAAGCCTTGATCGCGGATGTCGGCGATCAAGTCGGTGCCGATCGAGAAACGGCAAAAGTATTCACAGATGAAAAAGACAAGAAAAAAACCGTTAAGCGCGTTCAAGACAACAAACTGGTCCGGTTCCAGATGGATCTGCACCAGCACCACGACAACCGAGCAGATGATCGCACCCAGCAGTACCAGGTCCATCGCCTTTTTGCCCGAATTGTAAGGGCTTTCTAACCACCAATAAAGGAACCCGCGCAAACCGGGTTGTCTTTCCCGCGCCTCGCGCACCAACCGTCCTTTTTCCACCATCATTACCTCACTGTTAAGCGATTTATATCGTTTTCGTAAACTCTATTTCATTTAGGGTGTGCGCAGAAATAACTTCGCTACACGCGCCACGCTACACGCGCCACACTCCCAGGCGCCCCATGCGGACCGTGACGTTTCTATTCCGCCTTTTTCTCGAGGATTTAGATGTTCCGGAATCGCACGTCCTGGCCGTGCTCCTGAAGCTTGCGATCTTCAGAACTCGGACTCGCTGTCTCGCCGCCGTTCACCTTTTTTATCGGTACATTGTCATGCACCTTGACCGTTCCACCGCATGCCACTCGCCGTTCGGGCGTTGGGCGATTCGATCTGAATCTCGTAACGGTTCTGCAGGTAGACGCCGCTGTTGGCATATCCCTCGGCTTTGTCACCGCGTTTTCCCAGCATGACGAACTCGACATGGCCCTCGAAGTCGGTGTACTTTATAGCGCAGAAAATAGCAAAGGTATGCTCGTCAAAGCAAGCAGAAAGGAAGTCGAAGGTGAAAGACGGGCGCATCTCCGGGTTTCGAAGCAACTTAAAGGCCCAGTCTTCCAGGCGCAAGTTGCCCTCGGAGCAATGCCGTAGATACAGACCTTGCCGCGCTGATGCGCACAAAACAAGTAAAACCGCAAAATAGCTTGATCGTACTTTGCGCCGGTGCTATGATCCTTGACATTGCTGGTGGACGCATCTCCGAGTTACTATATCGCTTGCGACAAGGGCAGCCCGAAGCCTGTACTACAGACACGCAGTGCTCATGAACTTGTATGTTTGGAGTTCAGTATCAGGCTGCTTCGCAACTCAGAGCCGCGCCCTTGAAGGTCACTGATTGGGATGTTAACTTTTAACTTCAATATAGGATGGTGCATCATGAAACATGGTTATAAACGGTTTGTATCGATGGTTTTAGCGGTAATGACGGCTTGTCTGTGGTGCGTGGCCCAGGAGGTGCCGCAGGAGCAGCTCAAGCAGGCGCGCAAGTTGCGTGCGGAAGGCGGCTACCTGGAACTCAAGGGCAAGGTCCAGGAAGCGGTTGCTGCCTATGAAAAAAGCCTGGCCCTTCATCCGGACCCGGTGCTGAACGAGAAAGTCAAGCAATTGAAGCAATCCCTGTCCAGCGAAAAAGCGGCGCCCACCGCGACCCAGGTTGACCTGGGCCAGGTCGCTTCCCACCTGGATGTGCGGGCCGAAACCTTTATCTATTGCAATGCCGAAACCATGGTCAAACGCGTGCGCGAGCATTTGGGCCAGTTTGCCGACATACTGCAATCCATGGATAAGCCCGAGGCCACAAATGCCGGCGCTGTATTGACCATGGCCGACCAAGTGCTGGACTGGGCCGGCTTGTACTCGATGCAGGCCTATGGTTTCAGCCTGGCGCCCGTGGATGGCACGTCCTACCGGATCAAGATGTTCGCGGCCCGATCATCCGCCGACAGCGACAAGCTCGTTTACCAGTTGCTAGGCGGTGAACCGCGCGCCCTGAAATCACTGCCCTACGCCGTGGACGATACCGCCCTGCTGCTCGTTTCGAACACGGACTTTGTCCAGTTCTGGAACCAGATCAAGCAGGGGGTGACCCAGTTCGGTGGCCCGCAGGCCGCGGATATGCTGCAATCCCGCCTGCAAAGCATGCAGCAGCATGGGCAAATCGATGCCGAAGACCTGCTCTCCTCATTGGGCAACGAATTTTTTCTGTCCCTGCAACTGTCCAAAACCACGAAAGTCACCCTGCCGATGGGGCAGCAGACCCTGGAAGTGCCGCAACCCTCGTTCCTGCTGGGCGTTCAGCTCAAGAGCGATATGCTGCTGAAAACCATGCTGGGCAAACTCCAGGAAGCCAAATTGCCCGTGGTGCAGCAGACCGAAGGCGATGTGGTGCTGCATTCGGTGAACCTGCCCATACCTTTACCGGTGCCGGTGCAACCGACGCTGGCCTACCAGGACGGCATGTTGCTGATCGGCTCGACGCCGGATGCAGTCACTGCGGCCATGGCAGCCAGAGCCGAGAAAAAAGGCCTGACCGCTGACGCGACCTTCAAGAAACTGTTTCACGGCATGCCGGATAAGGTCAACGGCATCTATTACGTCAGCCCGCGGGTGGCCGAGTTCATACTCGATCTGCAAAAAAAAGCGCTGGCCATGGCGCCCAAAGACGATCCGGAAGTCACGGCGTTGACCAAGTGGATGGGGCAGCTCACAGCCAACCGGAAGAGTGTCCATGCCGCCATGTACCGCATCAACCAGCCGGACGGCATCTATGCCGAAAGCACGCTGGCCTTTGGCGGCGAGCATCCGGCCATAGCGTTCAGCACGGCCCCGCTGGGCATTATGGCCGCGGTCGCCATACCGGCCATGGTCAAGGCGCGCGATCACGCCCGCGACATACGATGCATGAACAACCTGCATCAGATCGATATGGCCAAGCAGACGTGGGCCCTGAAAGAAAACAAAGAGGATGGCTCCCCGGTCACCTGGGAGGACTTGAAGTACATGGCAGAAAGCAATTTACGTTGCCCCAAAGGCGGAGAGTACAAGCTCAATCCTCTGGGCGAAAATCCGACCTGCTCGGTGCACGGCGATCTTTTGGACCAATGACGGTTTTACGTGTTGGACGTGTTGGCCACTAGGATCTGGCCAAACGTGGCTCTGGACAGGTCAGAGGCCAGATACAGAGCCATGTCGGCGATTTCCTCGGGCAGCGCATAGCGGCCCAGCGGCAGTTGCGGCGCATCCATGGATTGACCCGGCGCCCAGCCCATCATGGCCGTGGCCACGGGTCCGGGTGCAATGGCGTTGACCCGGATCTCGGGGCCCAGCTTCTGGGCGAATCCCTTGGTCAGGCCAATCACGCCCCACTTGGAGATGCCATAGACATGGGCTGCCGCGCGCATACCCGCGTCGGAAGCTATGTTGACGATCACGCCGCTCTTCTGTTCCTGCATCAGCCTGCCGGCAGCCTGGCACATGAAGTAGACGGCTTTCAGGTTGATGGTCATCACGAAATCCCAATTCTCTTCCGGCGTAGCGGCATCGTCGTTGTGCCGAAACACGCCCGCATTGTTGACCAGGACGTCCAGGCCGCCCAGAAGATCCCGGACCTCGATCAGACGTGGTTCGATGTCTGCGATGGCGGACATATCCCAGGCCAAGGCACGCGCCCGACCGCCCTGCTCTTCGATGGCGCGCACAGTTTCGTCGAGCGACGACCGGTCGCGCGCCGTGACCGCCACCTCCATGCCGGCTGCGGTATAGGCCAGTGCTATAGCCTTGCCAATGCCGCGACTGGCGCCGGTGACCAAAGCTTTTCTACCTTCACAACTCCATTGCATGATACCGTCCTTCTTGGCTAAACCTCAAACCTTGAAATTATATTGTGGGCTATAGTTTAGTATGCGTTTAGCTTTTTCAATGCTGTACCATTCCTTGACCGGGCTCAAATCGAGCCTGCCCTGCTCCACTGCTTCACGCGTGCCGGGCACGAGCTTTTCCAGCGTGCCGACCGGATCCGCGATAAATTCGTAGCTGGTCTCCTGGTTCAGCCCCGTGTCCGCGGTGATGATGTACTTGTCATGGTGCGACCGGTGATCCAGGTCCAGGGCCAGCAGATGGGCCTGGGCCAGGTCGCGCACATCGACACCGCCACGCAGGTAGATGGTCTCGCACAGTCCATAGGCCTCCGCGGGACGAATATAACCGGCGCGCAGGGCTGTTGTCATGATCCCGGCGTTGCAGGAGTAATAAGTGCACAAGACTTCGCCAAGGAGTTTGGTCAGCCCGTACAACTCACAAGGCAAGCAGGGCATGCCTTCATCAATAGGCACATGATGCGAATGATTGCCATGGCCTGCGGCCCAGATCGACGAGGTGAACACAACCTTGCGCACACCGGCCTTGGCCGCGCCCTCGAACACGTTCTTGACGCCGTCGACGTTGACGGCAAAGGCATTGTCGTCGCCCGCTTTTTTCCATTGCGCGCCGTGCAGCGCAGCGAGATGCACAATGGCGTCCTTGCCTCGACACGCCTCCGCGACAGCGGCGGAGTCCAACAGATCGCCCTGGATAAAGGCCAGTCCATCGCCCGGATCGCTCAATTCGAAATGGGTCACTTCGTCGCCGCGCTCGCGCAACAGCGGCGCCAACGTGCGACCGGTCAATCCACACCCTCCGGTCAGCAGCACTTTCATGGGTTTCCCTTTCCTCTATAATGGTTTCACATTCATGATGCAAAAAATCAACACATCGCCATTTTCAATCTCGCCTTGTCAGACAGGAAGATCAAGTCGACAACTTCGTCAAACAAAGTATAATTAATCATGAGTATGTGCAATCGAAAATGAAAATTTTCCTCGCCTTTTAGTTGGTCATCCGGTTTAGGCAAGCTATAGTATCTCGCTATGAAAAACGGTTTGCGCAGATGGATATGGTGTTGGTTGTCGGTGGCATGGGTGCTTTGTGCGTTTCACAAGGCGGACGCGCAGAAACGCAATCCACAAAAAGCCGCCGTGCGCCAGGATGGCGAAAAAGAAAAAGCTAAGCGCGCCAAAGAGTTGTTTCAAAAGCGGAAGTATGCCGAGGCCCTGGTCGTCTACCAGGAACTTTGCGACGCCCATCGCAACGCCGCGAACCTCAGACTGTTGGCGCAGTGTTACACGTACGCCAAGCAACCCCTTGAAGCCATTAAGACCTATCAGGCCCTGATCGCCGAATTTCCCGACGGCAAGCTCGCGTATACGGTCCAGTTGATCTACTTGTACAGCGAAGTTCAGAATTATACGGCGTTGCTGAAGCTGGCGGAAGAATACGAAGCTGAGATCACGCTGGAGGAGCAGCCCAGCCATCACAATTTTTACTGTGCCATGGCCGCATACAACGAAAAGATAAAGGCGCCCGACGATGCGCTGGCCTATTATGAAAAGGCGCTGGCATCGATAAAATATGGGTACGGTTGGCTCCGCTATAATACATTGTACAACATGGCCAAGATTCATCTTGCAGAAAACCAAGACGCGAAAGCGGAAGCCTGTCTGCGCAGGATTCTCGACGATGCGGAGGTGCCTGAATCGAGTGCCGTTACAGCGCAAAACCAATTGATCCCTTTGCTCAAAAAGCAAAACAAACTGAATGCCTATGCCGCCGACCTGCTCAACGTAAATCCTGCTGACGAAACCGTGCGTTCGTTGCACCTGCTCATCGCTTTTTGCCGGCAAACCGAACGTTTCGATCAGATGCAGCAGGCCTACCAGCGCCTGATCGAGCGGCAAACCGAACAACAGGAAAAGATCTACACCCAATGGATCAACGACCTGGATAACGCTAAGCGCTGGCAGGAGGCGCTGGATGTATGCCGGGTTTATTCCGAGCGAGTTCCGCAAAAACAAAATCTTGCGCAACTGCGTATGATGGTTCTGTTGAACAAACTCGGGCGCTACGAAGAACTGGCGAAAATCCTGGATGCTTTTGACCGGGCAGCGCTCGCCACGCTCGGTCATGAAGGCAGATATCTCGAATGGGCTCAAATCCTAAACAACATTGGCCGACGCCAGGAAGCGATCAACCTGCTGCTCGATCGCCTGGCCAAGATGAAGCCCAATGCTCATTATAAGAAGGTCTATCACCAGACCATCGTCGACCTGTTCGAAAAATCCGGCCAACCCGACCGCGCGCTGCGCCACCTGCTGGAGCATAAAAACGACATCGCATCCACGACCAAAGGCCTGGAACACTGGGCGATCACTAAGATCGAGGCCCTGTTCAAAGGGCTTAAGGATCCTGCCCCGATCACGGACTACCTCGAAAAAAGAACCGCTGACAAGCCGGACGAAGAGGCCTTGCGCTTCCTGGCCCGCATCTATGCGCGCACCAGTGAGAATCAGAAGAACATCCGGGTTTACGAACGCCTGCTCGATCTCAATCCCAACGCACGCCACGACTACAACAAGCTGCTGCAACTGCTGCAGACCGAAAAGCAATACAAACGCATGGTCGAAGTGTACGACGCTCTGTTCAAGGCCTTCCCCTTGGCGCTCAGCTATAACCTGAATCCCTACCTATTCGCGGTCAAACGCGCCGGTGATGTAAATAAAGCCATTGAACTGGGCCATGCGTACCTGGACCGTTTTCCCAAAGACGGCAACATCCATACCGAACTGGCTGAATTCCTGAAAAACGAAGGACGCACCAGGGAAGCGTTGCACTTGTACGACGAGGCACTGACGCTGGTGGATAACCAGGACGAAAAAGACCTGATCCGCTTGCAGACCGCCACGATATTGCCGCAGCTCGACCGACTGGACGAGAGTATCGCCATCACGCGCGCCATCCTAACCAACAGCACGTCCCAAACAGTCAAACGACAGGCGCATCTGTCCTGGATCAAATTCCTGAAACAGGAACAAGCAGCCAAAGCCAAAACTACGGCAAAACAGCCCGACCCCGCCTTGACCACAACTGCGCCGGAATTGACCTACTACGGCGCACACGATCATATCCTGCTCGCTTGCACCACCCAGGGACGCACCAATATGGTCGCCCGCGGCACGATCAAAGCCAGCAGCTTTGAAGAAGAGCATGCGCCCCGGGTCATCGCGGAATCGCCCGCCACCGCGACCACACGCTATTGGCGGTCGCTGGACAGCCAGGGATGGATGCGTGTCCGCTGGGATGCGCCGCAACAGGTACGCTACTTGATCCTGCGCAACCTTGCGGGCCTGGCCAACTCCCAATGGGAAACGTCAATCCTGAACCTGGACGACGGCACGCGCCTGTTTTTCGGCGACCAGCTCGGCGAACGCCATGCCCTGACCATCGATCTGGGATCCGTCAGACCGATCAGCGAAATCGAAATCCATTACCTCGGTCGCGTGCAACCCGCGCTGACCTCGTTCGAAGCCTACCATACCTTGAACGATATGAAAGCCACGCTGCCCGACCCTTTTCGGAAAGACGAAATATGGTATGTTTTCAGCAAGGGTTTCGTGCTGCACAAAACACCAGCGGGCGTGCGCACCTACAAGGGCTACGGCTACAACCTGCTGTTCGACGACATCGAAGTGCGCGAACTGGCCTTTACCCCCGACTATGTCTGGGCCGCCACTGACCGAGGCGCCATGCGTTTCGACCGCGACACGCTGGAATGGTCCGAATACGCCGTCAACCGGACCTATCTGCAAACGCCAATCAAATCCATCAGCGCAACCAATACCAATGACGTGGTCATTGTCTTGGAACACAACGGCTACGACAAGACGTTCGTCTGTGAACAACCCGCGATGCGCTGGCGCACTATATCCCATTGACTTTCTCGCAAAGGGGTTCTATAGTCGACCGCATACCCAGATATTGGACAACGGAGCTTTTTGCCGGCTTATGACAGACGACGACAAGGCCATACATGAGGAAGAACCATCCGAAAAAGAGGTTCGTACAAGAAGACTGCCCAAATCGCGGCCCAAACTCACGCCCGAAATGCTCAAGGAACTGGCCCAAGCTACCGACGAGTTGCCGCTGCAAAAAAAACGCACCAAGCTGAACAAAGTGCCCACAGCCATCCGCAACGCGCCGTTCCAGTTTCTGGCGCCAATCCTCTACTCGATGAAAGAACGCGAACCTTACATTGACCAGCACGACCAGTTCCAGGCCATTGCCCAGGTGCTGGAGCGCGGTGTTTTCAGCATGGACATCAAAAGGGAGCACAAAGAGAAGGCCCTGCGCCGCATCTGGGAGCGCTACCGGCAGCCATACCAACTGGCAGAAAAAAACCATGTGCTGCTCTGCATCATGATGCTCAGCGAGACCTACACACGCCTCAAGAGCCAGTATCACAACACCAGCATCCGGTTTATCGACCTGCGCACGCAACCCGAAGTGTTGGATGGCTCCAAGCTGATTGCGCGCGACCGGAACGTGATGTACCATGCCCTGGAAAAACTGGTCAACTACATGGACTCGTCGGGCAAGCGCCTGCTCTACGCACCACCCGGCAAACACCAGGCTTTCGAGATGATCGACGACGACAATGTAACCATTTATGTTCGCGGCATTCCCATACAGATGCTGCTGATGGACGATTATGCATGAACAACCAAACAGCCCTCGTTGAGGAGAAATGAGCAATGAGCAAGATCAGCGTGTACAAACCGATCAGCAAAAAATGCCCGCATCTATGGCACGGCGGCGATTACAACCCGGACCAATGGCTGGACGAACCGGGCATCCTGGAAGAGGACATGGCGCTGATGAACATGGCCCATTGCAATGCCATGAGCGTCGGCATCTTTTCCTGGTCCGAGCTTGAACCCGAAGAAGAGCGCTATACGTTCGACTGGCTGGACGCGATTCTAGACAAAATGGC
The DNA here is from genome assembly GCA_964580325.1 of uncultured Verrucomicrobiota bacterium. Classification (GTDB taxonomy): domain Bacteria; phylum Verrucomicrobiota; class Kiritimatiellia; order CAYTQP01; family CAZOLK01; genus CAZOLK01. Next base: position 44,896 of record CAZOLK010000010.1, read on the forward strand.
GGCCAACAGCATCTACGCCATCCTGGCCACGCCCAGCGGCGCGCGACCGGCATGGCTTTCCCAGGCCTACCCCGAGGTGCTGCGCGTGCGCGCCGACGGCGGTCGCAACCTGCACGGCAGCCGGCACAACCATTGCTACACCTCGCCAGTCTATCGCGAAAAAACCGCCGCGATCAACCGCTTGCTGGCCGAACGCTACAAGAACCACCCGGCACTGTTGCTCTGGCACGTGTCCAACGAATACGGCGGCGCCTGCTGGTGCCCCCTATGCCAACAGGCGTTCCGCGACTGGCTGAAGCGGAAATACGGCACACTCGACAAACTGAACAAAGCCTGGTGGACCCGGTTCTGGAGCCATGTCTACACCGATTGGTCACAGCTCGAGGCGCCGGCGCCTCACGGCGAAGGCTCGGTCCACGGCCTACAACTGGATTGGCAACGGTTCGTCACCGATCAAACCATCGACTTTTTCAAAAACGAGATCGCGCCGCTCAAGGAGGTTGCGCCGGATATACCCGTGACCACCAATTTCATGGGCTTTTACAACGGACTCAATTATCAGCGGTTTGCCAAAGAAGTCGACGTGGTGTCATGGGACAACTACCCGCAATGGCACAGTCCCGATGGCGATGTCGAAACCGCGGTTTTTATCGCCATGATGCACGATATGAACCGCTCATTAAAAAGGGGCAGGCCCTTTCTGCTCATGGAAAGCACACCCAGCACGACCAACTGGGCACAGGTCTGCAAACTCAAGCGGCCAGGTATGCACAAGCTGTCTTCGATCCAGGCCGTTGCCCATGGTTCGGACAGCGTCCAGTATTTTCAATGGCGCAAAAGCCGTGGATCAGCCGAGAAATTCCACGGCGCAGTGGTGGACCACTGCGGCCACGCCAAGACGCGCGTGTTTCGCGACGTCGCCGACGTGGGCGCGGCGCTGAAAAAATTCGACGCTATCGTCGGTTCCCTCACCGAAGCCCGGGTCGCCCTGATCGCGGACTGGGAAAACCACTGGGCCATCCAGAACCTGGCCGGCCTCCACAAAGAACGAAGGGATTACCTCGGTGTCTGTCGTAACCATTACCAGCCTTTCTGGAACCGCGGCATCGCCGTTGACGTGCTCTCCATGGACGACGAATGGGACGCCTACGACCTACTGATCGCGCCCATGCTCTACATGCTCCGTCCCGGGACGGCCCAGCGCATCGAAACGTTTGTCAGGGAAGGCGGCGTATTCGTAACCACCTACTGGAGCGGCATCGTGGATGAAAACGACCTCTGTCACCTGGGCGGTTTTCCCGGCCCCCTGCGCCGGGTCTTGGGCATCTGGTCGGAAGAAATCGATACGATCCACGACAGCGAAACCAACCGCTTGATCATGCAACCGGTGAACGCATTGGGCCTTACCGGCGAATACCAGATCAACACGTTCTGCGACCTGATCCATCCTGAAGGCGCGATCGTGCAAGCCGTCTACGGGGACGACTTCTATGCCGGACGAGCCGCGCTGACCGTGAACCAGCACGGCTATGGTCAAGCCTGGTACCTGGCTGCCCGCGCCGAATCCGCTTTCCTGGACGCTTTCTACGGCGCCATTTCCATGGAACTGGCTTTACCCAAAGCGCTGAAAGTCAGACTGCCGCCTGGCGTAACCACCCAGGTGCGCACCGATGGCGAGCGCGATTTTGTCTTTCTGATGAATTTCAACAACGAACCCGTCGAAATTCAACTGGGTCACGCGCAACTGGCCTGCATGGAAAAAGGCAACGTCATCGCCCATTCGCTGACCTTGAAAGGCTATGACGTACGCGTGCTGGAACGCCTGCGAGAACGCACGACCCTGGAATAAGGGCATGCGCAAAAACAACTTCACCACTACCAAGGTCATCGATTTTGCAGTCCCGCAGTCGACGAAGCCTGCCACGAAAAAAAAGGCTTCCAGCCCAGCTACAACGCCCCTGAGACCGTTGGCATCCTGCCGGACCACGCTGCAAAAAGCCAAACGCAAGGAAAACAGACCAACCACCAGGTTAACGGACTACGCAAAGCGACATCCAGCAAGTTCACGCAATCCGTAAAGCCCTTTTTGTACCCCAAAGCTCCCTAAAAAAACAACGGCACCACAACTCCCACCCGCGGAGGTCGCCACAGAGGTTTTGCTGATGTTGCCCAATAACTACAAACGTAATGACGGTATCCAAATCTTGGCATGTCGCCGCGAAACTGGTACAAGCAATTTCACCAGGTGTAATCCATGACCAGGCACTAATGACCAATCTGCTTACAGAACATACCCGGGGTCGGTCTCGTGGTCTTTTTGAATACGCGCATGAAATAAAACAGGTCTTCCTAGCCCAGGGCTTCCGCAGTTTCGGCAATGGTCTGGCCCTGGACCAGCAGGTTTTTGGCCTGGAAGATCTTGCGAGATCAGGTACATAAGGTGTTTTTCGCATAAAAACATTATCCCATGATGATATTTTGCCCAATATTTCGTTGATAGAGCTTTGCGGTTGGTAAAACTTATTACAAGGTTCCGGAAGAGGCCGTTTCCAAACATGGAAAAGTGTCCTATTTATTGGATACAGAGACCAAAATACCTTACCTACCTA